>NZ_JBSFWB010000010.1:0-303130 GCF_053592635.1 Streptomyces sp. NPDC002623
CGCGTTCAATAATAAATTGTCCCCCTCGGGTGTCCGTACTGCTAACGCCGCCCCGCCGCGCCCACCCCCCCCCCCCCACCGAACGGGCGGGTCCGGTCCGGTCCGGTCCGGCGGCATCCTCGGCCGAACGGTCTCCCCGGTCAGTCTCGCGCGGGCGCGAGCAGTACGGGCAGGGAACGGTGACTGTTCATCAGGAAGCTGGGCAGCGGCTGGAGTTCATCCGGTCGGCAGGCGAGTTCCATCCGGGGGAAGCGTGCGAAGAGCGCGGCGAACGCGCTCTCCGCCTCCACCCCGGCGAGCGGAGCTCCCATGCAGCGGTGCGGTCCATGACCGAAGCCGAGGCCGTCGCCGTCCTTGCGCAGCACGTCGAACCGGTCGGCGTCCGGTCCGTAGCGCTCGGGGTCCCGGCCGCCGGCCGCGAAGGAGACGAGGATGGCCTCGCCCTTGCGGATGAGCACCCCGTCCAGGTCGATGTCCTCGACGGCGAACCGCATCGGCGAGTACGCACCGGGCGTGTGCACCCGCATGGTCTCGGTCACCACGTCCTGCCAGGTCGCCCGCCCCTCCCGGACGTGCGCCAACTGCTCGGGCCACCGCAGCAGCGCCCCCACCGCGTTGGTGATCAGGGCGGCGGTGGTGTCCTGTCCTCCGGCGATCATGAGGAACAGGGTGCCCAGCAGTTCCTCCTCGCTGAGCCGGTCGTCCTGGTCACGCGCCTCGATCAGCAACGACGTCAGATCGTCGCCGGGTTCGGCCCGTTTGGCCTTGACCAGCTCCGACAGCCGTACGAAGGCCTCCAGGCGCGCCGCCTCGATCTCCTGCCCGCTGATCGTCGTGCCGAACACCGTGTGCAGCGCCGCGCACAGGGCGTCGGTCGCCTCGCCCTGCGGCACCCCGAACAGCTCGCAGATCACCCGCATCGGCAGCAGCTCCGCGAACGAGGACCGCAGATCCACCGGCGCGCCCGGCCGGGCCACCGCGAGCCCGTCGGCGAGCCCGTCTACGAGTTCGCCCGCGATCTGCACGACGCGCGGCCGCAGCGCCTCCGAGCGCCGTGCGGTGAACGCCGCCGCCACCAGCCGGCGCAGCCGGGTGTGCGAGGCGCCGTAGGCGAACAGCATGTTCTCGTTCACCACCCACGGGTACAGCGGCCACTCCTCGGTGATTCTCCCCTCGATGAACTCGGGCCAATGCAGGCGCGCGTCCTTCGAGACCCGGGAATCGGTCAGCAGCCGCTCCACATACTGCTGCCGCAGCACCGCCCAGGCCACCACACCCCCCGGCAACTCCACCCGTACCGCGGGTCCTTTGGCCCGTAGCATCGCCGCTTCTCCCGCGAGGTCACGTCCCGTCACATCGAGGGCGTAAGGGCAGGCAGTCGTGTTCATCGTCGTACTCCCTGGGGTCGTCTTGCGGGCTTCGGCAGTCGCACTCGCCCGGCGAGCCGTTCACCCCACACCACTCCCCGCGTCTCACCACCCCCAACCGCCACTCCCGACCACCGCCCCGCGGCAGCCGGTCAGCCGGTGGACTGGGGCTGCCTCGCCTCCCCGCTCGACCTCATGGCCTCCTCGTAGACCTGGGCGCCACGGCCCGGCGTCGTGTCCAGCTGCAACAGCACCCCCGGCACCGCGATCCCCGCCATCAGGTGCCGCTGGAGGTCCGCCACCCGCTCCGGCAGGTCGGCGTGCCCGGTCATGACCTTCGACAGCACCTGCACACCGGTGAAAGCCCCCACGAACATCCGCGCGGCGGCGGCCACATCGATGTGCGGGAGCAGCTCTCCCCTGTCCTTCGCCCGCCCCAGCACCTCCGCGTTGCGAGCGATCCACCCGTTCATCGGCACCCGCCGGTCCAGCCCGTCCCGCGGCGCTCCCTGGTCCACCGTCAGACGGATGCTGCCCTGCACCAGCGGGTCACCCATCCACAGCAGATGCGCCAGCACGAACGCCTCGTCCAGTCCCTGCTGCAGCATCAACTCCCGCGTCGGCACGGCCGGAACGGCCTCCAGCTGACAGGCGAGCACCGCCTGCGCGAGTTCCTCCTTGGAGGCGAAGTGGAAGTAGAGAGCGCCCTTGGTCACCCCGGCGCGGGCGAGGATCCCCGCGATCGTCGCCGCCTCGTACCCCACCTCCGCGAACACCGCCGCGGCCGCGACGAGGACGGCCCGCCTCGTTCGCACGGCCCGTTCCTGCAGTGCCACGCCCCACCTCCGAGGTAGCTTCCCCGCGATTTCCGGCTTCGGAAAATATACCGACAGGTCAGTCTCCTGCCACCGCGTGGGGCTCTCGGCCGCTCCCCCGGGACGCCGGAACACGGAGCATCAGCCGTACCAGATCCGCTCATCCGACACAGGCAGCACTGAAATCCCGCCATCTGCGCCCTTGCGGTTTGCCGATTTCTGTCTTGATTACAAAACCGGTAGGTCCGTATCTTCTGGCTCACTGCACATCCAGACATCCAGTTTCCGGATCTGCGACAAACGGGGAGAGGGTTCATGGCCCTTCTGGCATTCCAGAGCGGAGAGCGCCCCACCGGGCCACCGCGCGTCGACGACGTCGGCCCCTCCGCCGAGACCGTCCATGAGCTGACCCGGCTGCTGTTCGACGAGGACGGCGAGGGCGAGCGGGTCCACGCCCCCTGGCGCCGTCTCATCGCCGAGGACGTCTTCCGCCATCGGCCCGGCCTCACCCCCGAGCAACGCGCCGCACAGTCCTACACCTGGCTACGCCTGGTCAACGACACCCTCGACGACCCCGGATCCCTCGCCACCGACGTGGCCCTCCTCACCGCCCTGCACGAGTGGGCGGCCATCGTGGAGGGGGGCGGCGGCCTCACCACCGTCGCCAGCATCCACTACAACCTCTTTCTCGGCAGCCTCCTCGACCACGACGCCGACCCCCTGAGGGACCTGTCCGAGTTCACCGCCCTGAGACGCATCGGCACGTTCCTGTGCACCGAGCTCGACCACGGCAACGACGCACCCGCGCTGGAGACCACCGCCCGTCTGGACCCCGAGACCGGCGGCTTCGTCCTGCACACCCCCCACCCCGGCGCCGCCAAGTTCATGCCCAACACCAGCGCCCTCGGCGGCCCCAAGTCCGCCGTGGTGGCCGCCCGTCTCCTGATCGACGGCCGTGACCACGGCATCTTCCTCTTTCTGACGCCCCTGACCGATCACAGCGGTCCGCTGCCCCACATCACCGTGACCCCCCTCCCGCTGCGTCCGAACGCCCCCGTCGACCACTGCCTCACCTCGTTCGACCAGCTGCCCCTGCCCCGCCGGGCCCTGCTGCAGGGCGAGCACGGACGCCTCGGTCCCGACGACTGCCTCACCAGCAGCCTCGGCAACCGCCGAAAACGCTTCCTCACCTCCATCGCGCGCGTCACCGCCGGGAAGCTCTGCATGAGCGCGGCGGCCGTCGGCGCCTCGCGTGCCGCGCTCGCCATCGCCGTCCGCTACGGCGACCACCGTCGGGTCAGCGGGACCCGGCCCGGTCAGCGCATCCCCATCAACACCCACCGCACCCACCACGGCCGGCTCCTCCAGGCCGTCGCCGGCGCCTATGCCATGACCTTTCTGCACCGTTCGCTCACCGCCGAGTGGACCCGCCACACCGCCGACGACCGCACCCGCCTCGAACGTCTCATCGCCCTCGCCAAGGCCTGGATCACCTGGCAGGCCCGCACCATCGCCCTGGAGGCCCGCGAGCGTTGCGGCGCGCAGGGACTGCTGCCCGCCAATCACCTCGCCGGCTTCCCCGAGTACATCGAGGGGACGATCACCGCCGAGGGCGACAACCTCCTCATCACCACCAAGGCGGCCGCCGAGCTCCTGCACCACCCGCCGACGCCGCCCGCCGCCGACCCCGGCCCGCCGCACCTCACCAACCCGCACTTCCTGCGCAACCTGCTCGCCCACACCGAGCACGCCTTCCACGCCCAGGCCCACCACGCACTGCGCAACGGCCCGGCCCACGACCCGCAGGCCCGCTGGAACACCGCCTCCGCGCCCGCCCTCCAGCGCGCTCACACCCACACCGCTGTCCTGGCGGCCGACGCCCTGCTGGCGGCCCTCACCCGCACCGCCCACCAGCCCACCCGTCAGCTCCTCACCGAACTCACGACCCTCCATCTCCTCGCCCAGCTCACCCCGCACACCGGCATCCTGCTCGCCGACGGGCACATCGCCCCTCACCACATCCACCAGCTGCCGGCGACCGTCGACGCCCTCACCGACAGCCTCCAGCCCCGGCTCACCACCCTCACCGAGGCGTTCGACCTCCCGCCCCAGTACCTCGACGCCCTCCCGCTCATCTCCACTCGATGAGCGGGAGCGGGTCCCGCAACAGGTGTGCCGGTCGGGCAGGCTACGGCTTGCGGCCCACGCCGCAGTAGGCGTCGACGGCGACGGCGAAGTTGGCTGAATCGTCGTGGTCGGCACGCCACTTCGTCACCTGGACGATCCCGGGTTCCACCAGTTCCAGCCCGCCGAAGAAGCCGCCGATCTCCTCGATGCTGCGCACGTAGTAGGGCACGGCGCCGCTGGAGTTGTAGGCCTCCGACGCAGCGATCATGCCCTCGCTGGTGGCCGTGCTGTCGCTGATGACCAGGTGGCTTCCGGACGGCAGGCCCGCCATGAGCCGCCGGACGAGGTCGCGCGCCTGCTCGTAGTCGGCCACGTGGCCCAGCGTGTTGAGGATCATCAGGCCGACCGGCCGGGAGAAGTCGAGGGTGCTCGCGGCGGCCTCCAGAACGGCCTCCGGGTCGTACAGGTCCGCGTCCAGATAGGCGGTCTTGCCTTCCTTCGTGCTCGTCAGGAGGGCGTTCGCGTGGGCGAGCACGACGGGGTCGTTGTCGACGTACACGATGCGGGCGTCGGGGGCGACGCGCTGTGCCACCTGGTGGGTGTTGTCGGCGGTGGGGAGACCGGTGCCGACGTCCAGGAACTGGCGGATGCCCTGCTCTCCGGCCAGGTAGGTCACCGCACGGCCCAGGAAGTGCCGGCTGGTGACGGCCACGTCGACCAGCCCGGGGAAGATCTCCTTGATGTGGTCGCCTATCTCCCGGTCGACCTCGTAGTTGTCCTTGCCCCCGACGAAGTAGTTCCAGAACCGGGCCGAGTGCGGCTTCGACGTGTCGATCCGGCCGGGTGTTCCCACAGTCGCATCGGTCTGGGAGGTGGAATCCGACACAGCAAAGCCTCCTGCACAGGTACGTTGATGATCAGGGGCTCCAACCTAGGCGAACTTCCTTTCGACGCATGGACGTTGAGAGCGCTTGCCGTCGCACGGCATGAGGTTTCGGCCAAGTCGGAGGGCCGGGCGAAGCGGGCCCCGACGGTCGCTTCAGGTGGCGGTGTAGCCGAGTTGGCGTCTCATGTACGGCGTCATGAGGGTCTTCGCCTTGGCCAGTACGGAGGTGCGGCCGCCCAGCACCGCGCTCTCGCCGCCCGGCACCGGCAGCAGGGTCAGTCCGTCGGCCGAGCCGAACGGCACGATGAGCGGCGTGCGCTGGAGCGGCCGGTAGAGGCGGGGCTCCTTGCGGTGCCTGCCGGAACTGTGCAGCTGCATGCGGATGTTGTGGGCGGCGAGGTCGGCCTGGGCGAGCGCGGCGGGGGTGATCTTCAGCTCGGTGGCGTCGTTGACGTCGCCGACCGCGAACACGTCCGGACGGCCGCCGACCCGGAGTCTGCGGTCGACCTTGACGTGGCCGCCGGGGTTCAGCCAGTCGCCGTGTCCGGCGAGGCGCAGCCAGAGCGTGTTGGGTGTGGTGCCGGTCGCCCAGAAGGAGACGTCGGCGTCGATGATGTTGCCGTGTGCGTCGCGGTAGGTGCCGAAGTCGTTGCCGGGGGACATGAACGAGTCGAGGCGGACCTCCACGTCGTGGTACTCCAGCCAGGCCAGCGCCCTGCGCCCGGCCCGCTCGCTGCCCGTGGAGTGGAGCAGGGTCGGCCCGGAGTGGGCGAGCGTGACCCGGGCGTCCGGCCGGGCCAGGCGTATCTCCGCGCTGAGTTCGACGCCGGAGGGGCCGCCGCCGACGACCAGCACGTGTCCGGCGGCGGCGATCTTGCGCTGGTGACCGGCGAACGACTTGATCGTCTCTTCGGTGGTGATCCCGGTGAAACGGGCCGGTTCGGGGTAGTCGGCGCCGGTGGCGATCACGACCACGTCGTACGGGAGCCGCTCGCCCGTCGCCAGGACGACCTGCCGTTCCTCGGTGTCGATGCGGGTCGCCTTCCCCACCACCACGCGACCCTCGTGCAGAAGTCGGTCGTACGGGATGAAGGGGGTCATCGACCACTCCGGGCGCACGCCGGCGCGGAGGGAGGCGATACGGTGGAAAAAGACCTCTTTGCGGTCCACCAGGGTGACCCGTGCGGTCGCGTCCAGCCGTTTCGCCAGCCGGACGCCCGCGTAGCCGCCACCGATCACCACTACGTCGCCGTCGCGCACGCGCGTCTCCTGTGCATGGGGGGAAAGCGAGCGGCACGGCGCGTGGGCTGCCTCGGCCACTCGAACTGCCGACGAGCGTAGCGTTTGAATTCTCAAGTTCGCAGGGAACGATGTGGACGTTCCGTGAAGCACTGCGTGTTGGCAGGTGTCACCAACTTCTGAGGCCGGCGCCGGCGGCCGCCGTGACGACACGGTCCCGTTCGGTCGGTGTGAACAGGCCCTCGGAGAGCCAGTCGTCGGCCAGGCCGCGGACCGCGTCCACGAAGCGGGCGGAGGCCGTGAACGGCGCCTGCGCCCAGAGGACGTCGAGGAAGGTCAGGCCGTCGCCGCGGGCGCGGTTCGGCACGCCCGAGTCGGTCGCGCCGAAGACGACGACGGGCTCCGTGCGCCTGAAGTAGGCGTGGTAGCGGGTGTCGTCCGCGAGGTGGAAGGGGGCCAGGGTCAGGCCGTGCGTGGTGAAGTGGTGCGGGCGGCCCTCGGGGCGGATCGGGTCGGCCAGGTCGCCGCGCAGCGTGAAGTCCTTGTAGAACGAGAACGCCCGCAGGCTCGTCGCCCGGCTCCGCGCGACCAGCAGGATCGGCCCGTGGAACAGCGACTGGACGGTCGGGTCGTCCAGGGCCCGCTCGATGCGCAGACGGTAGGGGGCGGACACCGTGACCCGGTCGCCGCGCTGCCAGGTCCGGCTCAGGGTGAGGTAGCTGCCGGGCACCGCCCGCGCCTGCTGCCGGACCCCGTTGACGGTGACCGTGAAACCGGCCGTGGCCCAGGACGGAACCCGCAGCTTCAGGTCGAGGCTGCCGCCGCCCTCACGGAACGTCAGGGTGCGGACGCCTTCGGTCGGGTAGGCGCTCGTCTGCTCGACGACAAGGCCCCGCTCCGGCCACCGCAGCGTCGAGGCGAGGTAGAGGTTGACGTACAGGGCGGCGCCGTCGGCGGAGCGGAAGTACACCGTGTCCTGGTACTTGGTGTGGTTCTCCATGCCGGTGCCGCCGCAGCAGGTGCCGGTGTTGCCGTACTCGCGCACCACTCCCGGGCCCATGCCGACGAAGTAGGTGACCTCGGGACCGTTCGAACCGGCGGCGTCCCGACGGGAGGCCAGGATGTGGTTGGTCAGGCCCCGTTCGTAGTGGTCCAGGTAGGCGGCGTCCGGCTCGTGGAAGAACAGCTGCCGGCTCAGCTTGAGCAGGTTGTACGTGGCGCACGTCTCGGCGTTGTTGTCGCCCAGGGTGGCCGCGACGGCGCCGCGGGCGCGGAACATCTCGCCCTGGCCGGTGCCGCCCAGGCTGTAGGTGCGGGGGCCCGCGACCATGCCCCAGAAGTTGCGGGCCGCCGCCGCGTACCGCTCGTCCCCCGTGTGGTCGAACAACCGCAGATAGCCGGTGAACTGGGGGATGTGCTGGTTGGCGTGCCGTCCCTCCAGAACGTCCCGGTCGTCGGCGCAGGCGTCCAGCAGCGCGGTGTTGTCGAAGCAGCGGGCGGCGGCGAGGTGTTCCGGCCGTCCGGTGAGGGCGTACAGGTCGGCCATCACCTCGTTCATCCCGCCGTACTCGCCGGCGATGTAGATCGACCACATGCGCTCCAACTGCGCCTTGGGCAGTCGGCCGAGTCTGCTGTGCACCCAGTCGCCCATCTTCGAGGCGATGGCGAGGGCCTGCGCGTTCCCGGCCAGGGAGTGCGCGTCGAGGAGACCGCGCATGATCTTGTGGCAGGTGTAGTAGGGCGCCCAGATGGTGGGGTAGGTCGTGTAGCTCTCCAGCAGGATGAACTGGGTCTCGGGGTAGGCCGCCAGATAGCCGGGGTGGGTCGGCTTCGGCGAGCCGTGTTCCGCGAACGCCTGTTGGCAGAGGGCGAGTTCGGCCACGAGGTGGTCGAGCTTGGCCTTGAGGGCGGCCTCGCGCGTGTCGGCGTACGCCTGGGCCACGAGGGTGAGGAAGTGTCCGGCGTAGTGGCCGCGCAGATTGCCGTCGGCGGTCTCCCAGCCGCCGGGCGGCTGCGCGCCGCGGGTGTCCAGCCCCGCGTTGGCGCGGAAGACGGCCAGGATGCGGTCGGCCGGGTAGGCCCGGGCATAGCCGAGCAGCAGGTCGCGCTTGCGGCGGAACACGCCGTCGCCGAGGGCGACCTGGTCGAGGGGGAAGGGCTGTACCGCCCAGGTGGAGGGGGCCGGTGCCGCCGGGGCGGGTGCGACTCGGCCAGATGTCGCTCGGTCAGGTGTCGCTCGGTCGGCTGCCGCTCGGTCGGGTGTCGCAGCCCGCGCCGCGGGGGCGGCGGCTGCGAGCGGGCCGACGGCGGCGCCGCCTGCGGCCAGTTTCAACACCTTGCGGCGGGTGGGGGGTCGGGACATGTCTCGGACTCCGATCATCGGTCGTCGGTGCTGTCCGGCCGTGCGTCGTGCGTCGGCAGCCACACCCTCATCGTCGAGGGCCCGCGGTTCGCCCAGGAGTGGTACGGGACCAGGACGATCCCCGCGCGCCCGGCGGCCGAGGGGCCGGTGGCGGCGTCGAACGGGCGGTACGGCCAGGGTTCCTCGGACGGTGCGTCGTCAGCGGTCACGTCCCCGTCGACCACGACGGTGCCGCCCGGCCCGTCCTGCGGTGCGGTGGACGGATCCACGCGTACGGCGTCGACCTCGTGGCCGTCCGGGAGGTCCACGGACTCGGCGCAGTACACCAGGGGCCCGCGCTCGACGGCAAGGGTGCCTCGTACGGCGTCGATGCGCGGGTCGGGCGCGGTCCAGCGCGGCCCTACCGGCAGGTCGAGGCGGATCTCGTCGCCGGGGCGGAAGACCTGGGTGACGGTCGCCGTCCCGGGGGCTGCGGCTCGGCGCGATCCGTCGGGGGCGGTGAGCCACGCGGTGCCGCCCCGCGTCCAGTCGGGGACGCGCAGGGACAGGGTCCACGGGTGGTCCGGGGTGCGGTCGACGCGTACGGTGACGCTCCCGCCGTAGGGGTAGTCGGTGCGCACGGTCAGCGCGAGGCCGCCGGTGGCGATCTCCGCGTCGACGTACTGATGCAGTTGGATGCCGTGGTCGTCCGCCGTCGCCAGGTAGGCCGGGAGGAGGGCGAGGGTGCGGGCCACGTTGGTCGGGCAGCAGGACACCGCGAACCAGGGTGCGCGCAGGCTCGACTCGGCGCGCGGGCTGTCGGTGTCGGCCCGGGGGACGGTGCCTCGGCGGCGGCGGTGCAGGGTGTTGGCGTAGAAGAAGGCCCGGCCGTCCTCGGCGGGTGAGGTGGCGACCACGTTGAAGAGGGTGCGTTCGGCGAGGTCGGCGAAGCGTGACTCGCCGGTGGCGAGCAGCAGCCGCCAGCTGAGCATCACGGAGGCCACGCCGGCGCAGGTCTCCGAGTAGGCGCGGTCGGGCGGGAGGACGAAGTCGTCGCCGAAGGCCTCGTCCCGGTGGTGGGAGCCCATGCCGCCGGTGAGGTAGGTACGCCGGGCGACCGTGGCCTCCCACTGCCGTACGACTGCGGCGAGCAGATCGTCGTCTCCGGTCTCCACCGCCACGTCGACCGCGCCGGACGCGAGGTAGAGGGCGCGGACGGCGTGGCCCCGGAACACGGTGGCCTGCCGCACGGGCAGGTCGTCCTGGTGGTAGACGCGGCCGAACTCGCCGTCGGCGAGCGTGCGGTGGCCTCGGCGGTCGACGAAGAGCCGCGCCTGGTCGAGGTAACGCTGCTCCCCCGTCGCCCTGGCCAGTTCGACGAGGGCTGGTTCGATCACCGGGTGCCCGCAGACGCGCTCGATGCCGCCCGGGCCGAAGGCGGCGCACACATGGTCGGCGGCCCGCCGAGCGATCTTCGCCAGCTCTCCGTCACCCTCGGCGCGGATCTGGGCGACCCCTGCCTGGATCAAGTGGCCGTAGCAGTAGAGCTCGTGGCCCCATTCGAGGTCGCTGTACCGGGCCTGCTGGCCCGGCCGGTCGAAGGCGGTGTTGAGATAGCCGTCGGGCTCCTGGGCGGGGGCGATGGCCTCTGTGATCGCGTCGAGCGCGTTGCCGTGTCCGCCCTCCCAGGCCATGGCCTCGAGCAGCTTGTAGACGTCGGAGTCGGCGAACTCCCGTCCGCGCCGCTCGTGTTGGATGCGCCCCGCGACGGCGGCGCGGAAGTTGCCGATCCAGCGGACGCGTTCCATCCAGTCGTGGCAGTGGTCCAGCGTGGCGGTCGCGTTGGTGTGCCGGCGCCGGGCCCAGAAACCTCCGGTGATCCGGACCTCGTCCAGGCCGAGCGGTCGCAGTCGGCCGCGGCCGGGTGCCACCGGCACGACGGATGAGCCCACGGTGTTCTCCTTCACGCATCATCCCTTCAGCGCGCCCGACATGAAGCCCCGCACGTAGTGCCGTTGCAGCAGCAGGAAGAGGAGCAGACAGGGCACGGCGAGGACCACCACCCCGGCTTCGGTGGCGCCGTAGTCGACGGCGCCCATGCTCTGTTGGCGCAGGTTCGCGACGGCCAGCGGCAGGGGCGCCTTCTCGCTGTCCGAGATGAGGATCAGGGGCGCGATGAAGTCGTTCCAGGCCGCGAGGAACGCGAACAGCCCCACCGTGATCAGCCCGGGCCGCACGGCCGGAAGCAGGACCCTGCGCAGCGCGCCCGCCGTGCCGCAGCCGTCGACGAGCGCGGACTCCTCCAGTTCGCGCGGCACCGCCTCGAACGAGATCCGCATCATGAAGGTGGCGAACGGGAGTTGGAACATCGTCAGCACCAGGCTCAGCCCGAACAGCGAGTTCTGCAGGTGCAGTCTGCCGAGCAGCACATAGAGCGGGATGAGCAGTGTGGCGTAGGGGACCATGAGGATGGCCAGGGTGAGCAGGAACAGCAGGTTCTTGCCCGGGAACTCGAAGCGGGCGAAGGCGTAGCCGCCGAGCAGGGACACGCCGAGGGTGAGGGCGACGGTGAGCGCGGAGACCAGGGTGCTGTTGCCGAGGTAGCGCCACAGCCCGGCGTCGTAGTCGAGCAGCGTGCGGTAGTTGCCGAGGCCGTAACCGGTTTCCTGCGCGGTGCCGGGCTGCGCGCCGACCGACGCCCAGGCGTTCCACACCAGGGGAAAGAGAAAGATGACGGCCAGTCCTCCGGCGACGACGTAGTAGGGCGTCCGGCCGAGGGCTCGGGTGAGCACCGGTGACTCCTTTCCGCGAGAGGCGCGGGTCATGACTCGTCGGCATGGCGCAGACCGCGGAACTGCGCGGCGTTGAGCAGCAGCAGTGCGGCCAGCACAAGGATCGACAGGGCCGCCGCGGTGCCCAGGTTCAGCCGCTGGAAGGCCTCGCGGTAGATCAACTGCACGACGGTGACGGTGCTGTTGTCCGGTCCGCCCTTGGTGAGGACGAAGAACTGGTCGAAGGCGAGCAGCGATCCGGTGACGCAGAGCAGCAGGGACAGCGCGAGCGACGGACGCAGCAGCGGCAACGTGATGGAACGGAAGATCTGGCCTCTGCTCGCGCCGTCCGTCCGGGCCGCCTCGTAGACCTCGTGCGGGATGCGCTGGAGGCCGACGAGCAGGATCAGCATGTAGAAACCGGCGAACTTCCAGACGATGAGGAACACCGTCGACAGCAGGGCGGAGGTCGGCGTGCCGAGGAAGGACACCGGGTCGTCGACGAGGCCGAGCTTCTCCAGGATGCTGCTGAGCGGCCCGGTGGTAGGGCTGTACAGGCCCCAGAAGAGCAGGGAGGCGGAGGCGAGGCCGAGGGCGCCGGGCAGGAAGTAGACCGTGCGGAAGAAGCCGGCGCCGGGGCGGGACTCCTGCACGAGCAGGGCGAGGAGCAGGGCCAGGCCGAGCAGGACGACGGTGACGATCCCGGTGTAGAGGAGCGTGAAGCGGACGGCGGGCCAGAACAGGGTGCTGTCGGTGACGTCGGTGTAGTTCTCTGGGGCGTTGGCGCCCTGGTTCCCCGCGAGCAGCGGCCAGTCACTGAGCGACATCTGCCCGACGAGGAGGAGCGGCAGCAGGAAGAAGACGGCCACGAACACGGCCGTGGGGGCGGCGTAGCCGAGGCCCTGAAACGTGCGGGAGGCCCGCACCTCAGTCGGCCAGCGAGGCGGTGACCGCCTTGTTGTCCTTCTCCACCGACGTCCCGTCGCCGAAGACGGCGTCGCGCATCAGGGACAGCCAGGGCCCGTTGGGGTCGTTGAAGGTCTGGCCGAACTTCAGCGCGTACGGGGTGCGGCCGTCCGCCACCAGTTGGTTGATGGCGACCAGGCGTGGGTCCGCGGCCGAGTACTTGTTGGACGCGAGGTCGGTGCGGGCCACGACGTCCTTGTGCGCGGCGACGACGTCGACCTGTGCCTCGTCGCCCAGGGACCAGGCGAGGAAGTTCCAGGCCTGGTCGGCCGACTTGCTGGTGGCCGAGATGCCGATGGCGTCGCCGCCGACGAAGGTGGACCCGCCTCCGTCGGGGCCGGGGATGGGCGCGACGCCGAGGTCCAGGTTCTTGGGCATCAGGCCCAGGGTGGTCGACGGCATGGGCATGACGCCGACCTTGCCCTTCGGGAAGACGCCGGTCCAGGTGGCGCCCGTCTCGTCGCGCGCGCCGGGCGCCACGATGTCGTCCTTCACCCAGCCCCGGTAGGTGTCGTAGACCTTCTTCGCGGTGGCGGAGTCGAGGTTCGCCGCGGTGCCTTCCTCGTTCAGCACTTCGGCTCCCCCGGCCCAGATGGACGGCCACCAGGTGAAGACGCCGCAGCCGCCGCAGTTGCCGCCGAAGAAGGTGCCGTCGACCCCGCCGCCCAGCGCGTCCACGGCCCGCGCCTGCCGGTCCCATTCGGCGAGGGTGGCCGGCGGCTTCGCGGGGTCGAGCTTCGCCTTGCGGTAGAGGTCCTTGTTGTAGAAGAGCACCGACAGATCGAGGGTGTGCGGGACGACGTACTTCTTGCCCTCGTACGTGCCGGCCTTGATGTGCGACCGGGCCAGCTCGTCGGCGAAGGGCAGGGCGTCGATGCGCTCGGTGAGGTCGGCGAAGAGACGGCTGGTGGTGTAGTTCGGCACGAACACCACGTCGGAGGCGAAGAGGTCGGGAAGGTCACGGGACCCGGCGGCCGCGCCGACCTTGGCCTGGTAGTCGTCGGTGGGGATGACGGTCAGTTCGATCTTGTTCTTGTGGCCCGCGTTGTAGGCCTTGACCAGCGCCTCGCTCTGCGGCCGGGTCGCCGCCCGGGTCCACATCGTCAGCGTGGCGCCGTCGTCGACGCCGGTGGCGTCCGCCGGGCTTCCGGCTCCCCCGCCGTCCGAGCCGCCGCCGTCCCCCGACCCGCAGGCCGTGATCAGGCTCGCGGCGGCGAGGAGCGCGACGACGCCGGCGGCGAGCCGGCGGATGGGTCTACGTGGTCCGGTCGTGCTCCCCATGACGATCCCCCTAGTGTGGGTTCTGCGACGGAAAGGAACCGAAAAGGCTTTCTGAAAGCTAGGACCCGGCTGAGGGTCCGTCAATCCCCTTGGCCGGAACCGCAGTCGGGGTGGCGGGCGAGGCATCGCCGAAACCTGTGAAAACGCGTTCGACGCACTCCGCTCGAAACCTTTCGCGTACGGTTTACGCACGCAACGCGAGACAGGAGCCCCTCCATGACACCGGCCGCCGGCCCCTCTCGTTCGCATCCCGCCACGCTCAGCGACGTCGCCCGACTGGCCGGCGTGTCCATCGCCACCGCCTCCAAGGCACTCAACGGCCGCAGCCAGGTGCGCGCCGAGACCCGGCAGCGGGTGATCGAGGCGGCCGAGCGGCTGGCCTTCCGGCCGAACCAGCTGGCGCGCGGCCTGCTCGTCGGGCGGTCGGGCACCGTCGGTCTGCTCACCAGCGACCTGGAGGGCCGGTTCAGCATCCCGATCCTCATGGGCGCCGAGGACGCCTTCGGCGCGGGCGAGGTCGCGGTCTTCCTGTGCGACGCGCGCGGCGATGCGATCCGCGAGCAGCACCATGTCCGCGCGCTGCTCGGACGCCGGGTCGACGGTCTGATCGTGGTCGGCAGCCGCACCGACCCGCGGCCCTCCCTCGGCCGTGAACTGCCCGTCCCCGTGGTCTACGCGTACGCGCCGTCGGACGATCCGGCGGATCTGTCCATCGTCCCCGACAGCGTCGACGCCGGCCGGATCGCCGTGGAACACCTGCTGACCTGCGGCCGGACCCGGATCGCGCACATCACCGGCGACCCCGGGTACCTCGCGGCGCAGGAGCGGGCCGAGGGCGCCGCGGCCGCGCTCGCCGACGCCGGTCTCGCCCTGGTCGGCGAACCGCGGTTCGGGGCCTGGTCGGAGGGGTGGGGCCGGGCGGCCACCGCACTGCTGCTCGACCGGCACCCGGACGTCGACGCGGTGCTGTGCGGCAGCGACCAGATAGCCCGTGGGGTGATGGACGTGCTGCGCGAGCGCGGGCACCGGGTGCCGGAGGACGTGGCGGTCATGGGCTTCGACAACTGGCAGGTGCTGACCGCCGCCTCGCGCCCGCCGCTGACGAGCGTCGACATGAATCTGGAGCAGGTCGGGCGCGCGGCCGCGCACGCCTTGTTCACCGCGATCGGCGGAGCCCGCCGATCGGGGATCGAGACGGTGCGCTGCCGGGTGGTCATCAGGGGCTCGACGGCGCCGCTGTCCTGAAGCGCACGCTGTCTTGATGCGAACGCCGTTCGCTCACAGGTCTCTTGACACCGCATCAACTCGCTTCTACGTTGCGAAAACCTTTTAGGTGCCCTTTCCGTGCCTCTCGTCACCCCCACTCAGGGAGCCTCCGATGAGAAGACCGCACGCCTTGTTCGTCGCCCTGGTGCTGATGCTCACCTCGCTGCTCGCCGCGCCGTCGGCGCATGCCGCGCAGACCATCGGGTTCCCCACCTTCACCGGCCCCGCCGTCCCGTCCCCGCCCGTCGCCTACACCCCCGGCGACATGATGCGGAGCATCTACGACGCGGAGAGTTCGGGAACCGATTTCTGGATGGACCGGCTGCTGGCCCGTACCGGCGACGACCCTGCCGGGCCCTGGCTGATGAGCCGGGGGCGCGCGGTCTTCATGAAGACCCACAACCCCGCGGTGCTCGGTTTCGGCGGTCAGGTCGCCTACTGGGAGAGCATCAGCAACAACAACGCCTACACGGTCGCGATCACCCCGGGCACCTTCACCGAGCAGGTCGCGCAGCGCCGGCAGACGCCCAGTCACTGGAGGAGCGTCCACACCAACGGCTCGATCACGGTCACCCAGACCAAGTTCATCACCGACAACAACGTGGCCGTGACCAACCTGTCGATCAAGAACAACGGCACCGGCTCCAGCACGCTGCAACTGCGCGCGACCTCGCCGTACGCCACCTCGGGCACCGGAGCCGAGCTGACCGGTCAGGTGAACGCCTACAACAACCTCACCACCATCCGGCCGAGGCTCACCGGCGACGGCTTCGGCGTCTCCAGCGGCGGCCTGAACCGCTCCGTGACCGTCGGCGCCGGAGCCACCGTGACGGCCAAGGTGGTGATGGGCTTCGTCACCGACGAGATCCCCGAGTCGCTGACCGAGTACAACGCCTACGCGGGCTACTCGGGCGACACCGCCTTCGCGACCCATGTCAGGGCCTACAACCTGTGGTGGGCGCAGAACGTGCCCTACATCGACGTACCCGAACCGGCGATCAAGAAGAACGTCTACTACCGCTGGTGGCTGATGCGCTTCAACAACCTCGACGCCGACATCCCCGGGCAGACCTTCCAGTTCCCGACGTCGGCCGAGGGCGTCCTCGGCTACAACAACGCGATCGCGCTCACCCAGCCCATGCACATCGACGACCTCAAGTACCTGCGCAACCCGGCCTACGCGTACGGCGACTGGCTCAGCGCCGGCCAGACGTCGAAGGGCGGGCGCTTCCTCGACAACCCCGGGGACCCGGAGAACTGGTCCAACAGCTACACCCAGTACATCGCCGAGGCGGCCTGGAAGAGCTATCAGATCCACGGCGGACAGCCCGCGATCGCCGGCAACCTCGCCCGCTACGCCGAGGGCGACGTCAAGGGACAGCTCGCCTACTACGACCACGACAACAACAAGCTCATCGAGTACGACTGGGGCGCGCTGACGGGCAACGACGCCGACGCGGTCTCCTTCCACTGGAAGCCGGGCAACATGGACCGCGCCGAGTCCGCCTATCAGTACAGCGGCGCGCTGGCCGCCGCCGAGGCCTACCAGGCGATCGGCAACACGGCCAAGGCGACCGAGATGCGGACATTGGCGACCCAGATCAAGGATGCCATCGTCAACGTCCTCTGGAACCCCGACCGGCAGTTGTTCGAGCACCGGCTGAAGTCGACGAACGAGTGGGTGCCCTGGAAGGAGATCAACAACTACTACCCGTTCGCGGTCGGCGCGATCCCCAACACCACTGCCTACAAGCAGGCGTTGCGCCTGTACGACGACCCGGCGCAGTACCCGGTCTTCCCCTTCTACACGGCCAACCAGGTCGACAAGCAGGCGGCGGCCGACGCCGGGGAGCCGGGTTCCAACAACTTCTCGACCATCAACTCGACGGTCCAATTCCGGCTGTACTCCTCGGTGTTGCGCAACTACCCCAACTCGTGGATGAACGCGACCGACTACAAGAAGCTGCTCTACTGGAACACCTGGGCGCAGTATGTCGGCGGCAACACCCAGTGGCCCGACGCCAACGAGTTCTGGGCCGACTGGAACGGCACCGGCATCGACTACCGCTCCTGGATCCACCACAACATCCTGGGCAGCAGCAACTGGACGGTGATCGAGGACGTCGCCGGGCTCCGCCCCCGCAGCGACGCCAAGGTCGAGCTCTCCCCGATCGACATCGGCTGGAGCCACTTCACCGTCAACAACCTCCGCTACCGCAACGCTGATCTGTCGATCGTCTGGGACGACCCGGCCGACGGTGTGGTGCGCTACCCGGGCATCCCGGAGGGTTACTCGATCTACGTCAACGGCAACCGGGCCGCCACCGTCAACTCCCTGGTCCCCTTGACCTGGGACCCGGCCACCGGTGCCGTCACCACCAGCGGCACGGTCACCTACAACACGGCCGTCGCCGGACTCCAGGCACCCAACCAGGTCGTCCAGAGCAGCCCCCGGATGGTCGACATGCTCGCCAAGGCGGGCGTCGACCTCACCGCCGACCTGACCAACCTGGCCACCGGAGCGACCGCTTCGGCCTCGTACACCGGGTCGGGCAGCTCGGTCTCGGGCGCGGTCGACGGCTATCCCACCAACGAGCCGTTCTGGGGCGCGGGCGGCTCCGCCAACAGCCAGGACTGGTACGAGCTGAACTTCGGCGCGGCCCGTACGCTCAACGAGGTGCGCCTGTACTTCAAGGACAGCCGCCCGGCGAGTACGACGTACCGGGCGCCGTCCGCGTACACCATCCAGTACCACGACGGCAGTTCATGGGTGAACGCCCCGAGCCAGACCAAGACCCCGACCGCCGCACGCGCCAACTACAACCTCGTGCAGTTCCCGGCGATCACCGCCCAGCGCGTCCGCGTCCTGGCCACCAACGCCTCCGGCGCGAAAACGGGTCTGACCGAGCTGAAGGTGTTCAACCGGGGCGGCGTCCAGCCACCCCAGCCACCCGCCAACCAGGCGACGTCCGCGACCGCTTCGGCGTCGTACACCTCCCCCTGGGAGAGCGTCGCCGCAGTCAACGACGGCGTCGACCCGCCGTCGTCCAACGACACGGTGAACCCGCGCTGGGGGACCTGGCCGGAGACCGGCCAGCAGTGGGCCGAGCTGACCTGGCCGACCGCGAAGACCCTGAACAAGGCCGAGGTGTACTTCTTCGACGACGACCAGGGCATCGACATGCCGACCGCATGGAAGCTCCAGTACTGGAACGGCAGCGCCTACGTCGACGTACCCGGCGCCGGCGGCTACCCGCTGGCCAAGAACCAGTACAACACCGTCGGTTTCACCGCCACGAGCACCACACGACTACGGGTGCTGCTCACCGGCAACGGCACCAACTCCGTCGGCCTCCTCGAAGCAAAGGTGTACGGACCGTGACCCGTTCCCGATGCCTGTCCGCACTCATCGCCCTGTTCACCGTGGCGGTCGCGTTCCTCGTGGCGCCGCCCGCCTCCGCCGCCGTCGCCTTCACCTCGACGGGCGTGAATCAGAACGGCGGCAACTGCCTGGATCTGCCGGGCAGTTCGACGACCAACGGCACTCAGCTCCGGGCCTTCGCCTGCTCCTCGGGCGCGAACCAGAGCTTCGGCTACACCCTGGTCTCCGGGACGACCGACACCTACACGGTCACCGCCCAGTCCGGTCAGTGCGTGGACGTCTACGGGGCGTCCACGGCGGACAACGCGGCGATCATCCAGTGGCCGTGCCACGGCGGCACGAACCAGCAGTGGCGGCTCGTCCCCGTAGCGATCTCCGGAACGGACAAGACCTTCAACCTGGTCTCCGTGAGCTCGGGCAAGTGCGTCACGCCGAGCGGCGGTTCCTCGGCGTCCGACACCGACCTGGTGCAGCTGCCGTGCGCCACGGCGAGCGGCAGGGTGTGGCGGCTGCCCGCCTTCAGCGGCGGCGGCACGAGTCCGCACACGTTCACCAACCCGCTCTCCCAGCACGGCCCGGACCCCTGGCTCACCTACTACGACGGGTACTACTACCTCGCCACCACGACCTGGAACTCGACGGTCACCATGCGCAAGGCGAGCACCCTGGCGGGGCTGGCCACGGCGACCGACCAGGTGATCTTCAACCTCACCCGGCCGAACGGGGCGGGCACGATGTGGGCGCCCGAGTTCCATCTGCTCGACGGCCCCGACGGCAAGCGGTGGTACTTCTACTACACGGCCGGGCGCGAGCCGTACGACCTGGGGACCCAGCGGATCCATGTGCTGGAGAGCGCCGGCCTGGACCCGATGGGTCCGTACAGCTTCAAGGCCGACCTGCTCGACCCGACGCAGGACAACACCTGGGAGCTGGACCCGGGCATCCTGCAGCTCAACGGCCGGCTGTATCTGCTCGGCACCTTCTACAACGGCTCGCAGCCGATGTTCATCCGGCCGCTGTCGAACCCGTGGACCGCGAGCGGCACCCGCCGTGTGCTGTCCACCCCGACCTACGGTTGGGAGACGGTCGGCGGCGCGGTCAACGAGGGCGCGGAGGTCCTCCAGCGGGGCGGCAGGACGTTCATCGTCTACTCCGCCAGTCACTGCTCCACGCCGGACTACAAGTTGGGGATGCTGACGTACAACGGAACCGGCGACCCGCTCGACTCCGCCTCCTGGGTCAAGTCGCCCAACCCGGTGTTCCAGCGCTCCAACGCCAACGGCGTGTACGGCCCCGGGCACAACGGCTTCTTCAAGTCGCCGGACGGGACCGAGGACTGGATCGTCTACCACGCCAACAACTCGGCGGGCGGCGGCTGCGACATGAACCGCACCACCAGGGCGCAGAAGTTCACCTGGAATGCCGACGGCACTCCGAACTTCGGCACCCCGGTGGCCCTGGGCGTCCCCCTCACCTCGCCGTCGGGCGAGTAGGGGTCTTCGGTCAGCTCAGTCCGGCGAGGAACGGTGCGACGGTGTGGATCAGCGTGTTGTGCGCCGGGGCGGCGAACAGCGGGTCGAGGTGGTTCATCCCGTCGTCGGTCTCGTAGACGGCGTACGGGACCCGGGAGTCCGCCACGACCTCGCGGGTGGCCGAGACGATCGTCCCCTTGGCGTAGCTGGTCTGGAACGCGTACAGCGGGGTGTCGAGAGCCTGGGTGTGGAACAGTCGCAGGCCCAGTGAGCGGGCGAGGTCGGAGTCCGCGTAGGGGTCTGCGACGTCCAGGTCCACGGAGAGGCGGGCCGGCCAGTACCACTCCCACACCGCCGGTGTGGGGCCGCCCGCGTATCCGGCCGCCACACGGCTGAGGGGGGTGATGCCCGTGTCCACCCAGCCGCGTACGTCGCCGCTCTCCGCGAGGTGGCCCGAGTGCACGCTGATGACGTCGGGCCAGCCGAACCCGGCGTCCACCAGGGCGCCCAGCAGGCCTGCGTTGGTGACGGGGACCGGTGGGCGCAGGGCGTCGGGCATCCTGGGTTGCAGGACCGAACGTCCCGCCGGGTCGGTGTGGGCGTACCAGCCCGCGAGCTGGTACCAGATCTGGGTGCTCTCCGCCCGGTCGCCCAGCCCGACACCGCTCAGGGTGAGGTCGAAGACCGCTCCGCCGTCGATGGCGGCGAGGCGTTCGCGCACCTCCTCCGGTGAGTTGCGTATCGGGTCTCCCGTCCCGTCGAAGGCCCCGCGCACCCCGCCGTCGATCAGGACGAGGGCCGTGAGCTCCCGGTGGCCGGGACGGCCGTCGAAGTCCCAGGCGGCGTAGGTCATCGCGGTGGTCGCGCCCCAGGAGTGGCCGCCGAGCACCACCCGGCGACGGCCGCCGCAGGAGGCGGTCCGTACGACCGTGTCGAGATCCTCCAGGGTGCGGGACAGGCCCCACTGCGCGGCGAAGGCGGAGGCTGCGGGGTCCTGCGAGCGGTAGTGGCCGTCCAGGTAGTGGGCGGCCGGGTCGGCGCCGGCGAAGCCGGTGCGGTCGGCGAGGTTCTCCTCGCGCCGGTCGACGGCCCACACCTGCACGCCGGGCACGGACGCGACGAGGTCACGGGCGAGCTGCCGGAAGTCGTTCGCCGCCCCGAAGAATCCCGGGACCAGCACCAGGACGGTGGGCGCGCTGTCGGGGCCGACCTTGAGGACATGGACCCGGTCCGTTCCGGCCGGGCCGCCGCCCGCGCCCACCGCCAAGGGCACGTACGGCTCCGGGCCGACCGCCGAGCGCGGCCGCCCGGCTCCGGCGGCCGGACCGCTCAGGCCTGACGCGAGGGCGAGCCCGCCGGCCGTCGCGCCCAGCAGCGCCCTGCGTGACAGAGGCCGGGTCATGCGGCGCACCCGCCCACGCGCCGGGTGCTCAGCGCGATGTCGTCCATGCGGACGTCGTACGAGGAGGGGGCGGGGTCGGCCTGGTAGAGCTGCCAGCCCAGCTTGAGCGTGTCGATGCGCGGGAAGACGAAGTCGTCCGCCGTGCCGCCGTGCTGTCTCGTGGAGACGGTCAGCTCGGACTGTTCCACGCCGTCGAGGTAGACGGTGACGCGGTTGTCGCTCGCGTCGAGGTGGAACTCGACGCAGGACCAGGCGGCGGCCGTGGCGGGGGCGGAGGTCTTCCAGGACGTCCAGTCGCCGGTGGGGCCGAGATCGGAGCCGACGCCCCAGAAGTTGCCCTGGTCGGTGGGGGCGTACTGGCCGCCCAGCGGGCGGACCAGGGTGGGGACGTCGGAGCCGGAGGCCTCGGCGATCGTCCAGTGCGCCCAGTCGGGGGCCGTGGGGAACCGGTCCACGCGCAGGCGCAGCCGGGCCCAGAAGCTGTTGCCGGCGGGTGCGAGGTCGGAGAGCACGAGGAAGGCGCGGCCGTTGCCTTCGGTGCGCAGCCGCAGTTCGCGGCCGTGGCCGGTCGAGCCGGGTTCGACGGTCAGCGAACCGTGGGAGGTGTCGGTGGTCCAGCCGTGCCCCGCGGTCACCGGACCGAGCGGGAGACGGTCGAAGCTCTCCCTGACGAAGGTTCCGGGCGGGGCGGGGGCGGCCGGGGTGGAGGGACTTGCCGAGGCGGTGGGGGGTATCGCGAGCAGCGCGGCCGAGGTGGCCAACAGCGCGGCGGCGATCTTCCGCATGCGTGTCATGGCCACAGTGTGCAACACGCGACACAGCGGTCACACAGCCTGGTCCCCCAACAGCAGCCCGGGGCTTGCCGGTTGGGGAACGCAGGGCGCACCGGCACAGGCACCGGCATCGCCTTCGCCTTCGGCATCGGCCGGCTTGCGGATCAGGAGCAGCGCCGCGTCGTCGTGCAGGCGGCCGCCTACATGTGCCAGCAGCTCCTCGTGGATCGAGCCGAGCGTGCGGGCCGGCTCGTCGCAGAGGTGGCGCGCCAGTCCGTCGACGAGCGGGTAGAACTCCCGGTCCCGGTCGCGGGCCTCGATGACGCCGTCCGTGTAGAGCAGCAGCTGGTCGCCGTCGGCGAAGGGCAGCGTCTGGAGGCTGGGGGTCTGGTCGGTGAGGGCGCGCAGGCCGAGGGGCGGGGCCGGATGCGCGGTCTCCACCGCCGTGACGTCTCCGGACGCGGGCATCAGCAGCGGGGGCGCGTGTCCGCAGTTCACCATTTCCAGCTGCCCGGGCCGCGGGTATCCGGCGACGACGGCGGTGACGAAGTCGTCGGGGCCGAGGTTGCGGGCGAGGCTGCGCTCGATCCGTTCGACGACGGTGAGGAGATCGGGCTCGTCGTAGGCGGCCTCGCGGAAGACGCCCAGGACGAGTGCGGCGGTCCCCACGGCCGGCAGCCCCTTGCCGCGCACGTCGCCGACGATCAGCCGCACGCCGTAGGGGGTGGGCAGCAGCGCGTAGAGATCGCCGCCGATCCGGGCCTCGGCGGCCGCGGCGCTGTAGCGGACGGCCACCTCGAAGGGGCCGACCGTCGCCGGGACGGGCTTGAGCAGCGCGTGCTGGGCGGCTTCCGCGACCGAGCGGACGGCCGCGAGCACCCGTTCCCGGCGTGAGCGCAGGCCGGCGGCCAGGGCACTGGCCAGGGTGACGGCCGTCAGCGCGGCCAGCACGGCCGCCAGCTCGGGGCCGGGAGCGTCGTCCCGGATGCCGAGGGTCGCGCCGAGTCCGGCGGCGAGGAGGCCGATGCACAGGACACCGCGCGGCCCGTTGGTGGCGGCGGCCAGTGCGGGGCCCGCCGCCAGCAGGGGCAGCCAGATCATCCCCGCTCCGCCGAGGAGGTCGCCGAGCACGACGAGGAAGACGATCAGGACGGGGAGGGCGGGGAGGACGGGGAGCATCGGCAGGACGGCGCCTGCCACTCGGTGTCGGTACAGGTCGTGGTTCCGGGCCTGACTCATGCTTCGTCCGCAGTCCTCATCTGTGCGCCGGGGCAGTGTCGAAATGTCCGTTTCATTCAGGAAACCGGATTGCCCCGGGTCCTTACAAGGATCAGATTTTCAGATAGTGAACGATCATCCGGTGAGCGAAAGACCCCTGGTCACGCGGCTCGCGGTCGGGATCAGCCGGGCCCGGATCTGCTCCAGCCGGGGCAACTGGTCCGCGGGCAGGGAGACGCCCAGCGAACCGAGGGTGTCACCGCTGTAGACGGGGACGGCGACACAGACCGTCCCGAGGGCGTACTCCTCCAGGTCGGTGACGGCCGGGGCCTCGGGCGAGGAGTCCAGCTGCCGGAGCAGTACGGGGGCGCTGGTGATGGTCTTCGGCGTGAGGTCGGACAGACGGTGCCGGGAGAGGTAGTCCTGGCGGGCCTCGTCGTCCAGCTCCCGCAGCACGGACTTGCCGAGCGCGGTGGCGTGCCCGGCGTCCTCGAACCCGACCCACAGGTCGACGCGGGGCGCCCGGGGGCCGTCGACGATCTCGGCGACCCGGATCTCGCCCTCCTCGTAGAAGGTGAGGTAGGCGGCGGTCGCGAACTCGTCCCGCAGCGCGGCGAGCGTGGGGCGGACCCGGCTGAGCAGCGCCTGTCCACGGCTCGTGGTGTGCAGTGACTGCAGCCGGTCCCCCAGGATGAACCCGCCGTCCTGGAGTTTTCGCAGGTAGCCGTCGTGGACCAGGGTCCGCAGCAGGTGGTACGTGGTGGCCAGGGGCAGCTCCGTCTCGCGTGCCAGCTGTTTCGCCGGCGCGCCGTTCTCGTGCGCGCTCACCGCCTCCAGCAGCCGGAAGGCCCGCTGCACGGAGCTGATGAGCGTGGGGCCGTCCCGCGCACCCATACGACCAGCGTGCGCCGTCCACCCGGCACAGGCAAGGCGGTCGAAGATCAAGTCAGGGTGTGGGGCGACAGCGCCGCGGTCGATGCGAGGACCGCGGTCGCGAAGGACTTGCCTCAGGGGGACGGGGCTGAGCGAGCTCTACGGGGGCGGAGAGACCGACGTCGAGGAAGTCCTGCCGCCGCCCGGGACCCGCGAGCTGCCGGGAGCCGACGACACCGCGGAACTGCCGCCCCACCCCGGGGACTGACGGATCAGTTCCTCGTCGAGGGACACGTGGTCGAAGGCCGTCCAGCACATCAGCCGGCTGCAGGTGAAGTGCTGCCGGCCGCCGCGGGTCTCCCAGATGCCCTCGTCGGGGCGGTCCCAGTGCTCGGTGAGCCAGTCCAGCAGGGCGGCCAGGCCCAGCCGGCCGTCGTAGCCGGCCCGATGGGCGAGGTCGTCGGTGCGGGTGAGGGCTCCTCGAAGTCCTCCCGCAGCCCGTCGGCGGTCGGTGCGGCGGGCGGTTCCGCTCCCGTGGCCCACACGGTCAGCACGACGGCCGCCCGCTCGCCGTGGCCCAGCTCCACGCTCCCCCGCACGTCCTGGCCGTCGCGTTCCAAGGCCACCGGCCCCGCGCTCTGCAGGAACGCGTCGGTGCCGGGGCCCGTGAAGTGCGCGATGCCCGGACGCAGGTCGAGCCGGTGGGCCGCGCGGGCGTAGTCGAAACGGACCCGGCCCCGGTTCACCCGCATGACCCGGACCAGTCGGCGGACGGCACAGCACCTCGGGCCGCGAATCCCCCGGCCCCGTGCGTCGCCTCCGCGCCCGGGGGAGGCAGGATGGGGGCATGAGCGTAGTCAAGATCAACGTACTGACCGTGCCGGCCGAGCAGCGGGAGACCCTCGAGAAGAGGTTCGCCGCGCGGGCCCACGCCGTGGAGAACTCCGACGGCTTCGAGTGGTTCGAGCTCCTCCGCCCGGTCGAGGGCACCGACACCTATCTCGTGTACACGCGGTGGCGTGACGAGGAGTCCTTCAAGGCGTGGCTGGAAGGACCGATGAAGGCGGCGCACCGCGGAGGCACGGAGGGCGAGCAGGCCAAGCCCGCGGCTTCGGGCTCGACCCTGTGGTCCTTCGAGGTGGTGCAGCAGGCGGCGCCGAAGAGCGAGTAGCCCCCCGAGGGCCTGTCCGGACGGCGGGTGGACGCGGTGGCGTCCACCCGCCTGGGGCCGTCAACTGCGGTAGACGGCGATCTCGGTCAGCGTCGGGGTGTACTGCTCCGTCGCGATCTTCCCGGTGAGCGCCACCCGCAGCCGGGAGGTCGTCACGGTGCCGAAGCCGGTCACGGTGAGATCGTGCCCGATGCCGGTGGCGCGGCTCGCGAAGGTGACCCAGGCGTCGGTTGCGGCGTTCCATCGCTGCAGGTCGAACGACTGCACCCGCGGGTTGGTGCCCGAGTCGGTGTACTCGTCCAGGTAGACCTCGTCGAAGGCGGTGTCCGCGCCGAGGTCGATGTCGAGGGTGATCGGATAGGTCGCGTCGTCCGCGGCGGCCCAGCGGGTCGTGGGACTGCCGTCGGTCAGCTTGTCCGCGGTGAGCGTTCCGTTCGCTCCCGGGTGGGTCGAGCTCGCCGTGACCGGTCTGCCGAGCGCGAGGTCGACCCGGTTGTCCGTCTCCTCCTCGATCGGGTCGTCGTCCACCGGATCGGGGACCCGTGGGCCGATCCGGCTCTCGGCGATGCCGATGTCCGGTGCGTCGCCGTGGTAGAGGGGCGTGCCGAGGAAGTCCTCCGTGCCCAGGTGCGGGTTGTAGCGGCCGGCGTCGACGAGCGGGGAGTCGTCGCGCAGCGCGAAGTGCGCCGCGGCGTCCCGGATCCGGTCCACGCCCGCTCCGGTGACGTAGTCGGCCGGGTCTCCGACGAACCGGGGATCGGCCCGGGTTCCTCTCGGGTCGGCCGGTTCCTGGGTGGAGTGGGCGCCGCCGGCCTCGTAGTAGTCGTTGTTCGAGAAGACGGCCTGTCGTAGCGCGCCGGTTCTGCGGTACCAGGGCGTCGACGTCGTCGTCGAAGTGTTGTAGAAGATGTTGTTCAGGAAGTAGACCCGGCTCAGGAACGTCTCGTCGTGGACGTAGTCGAGGTCCGCGCCGTCGTAGACGAAGGTGTTGTTCGTGAAGTACGTCGGCGAGTAGTTCGTCGACAGCATGTTCTTCACCAGGACGCCGTTGTCGTTGACGCTCAGGTTGTAGCGGGCGATCGAGTTCGAGCTGTTGCCCATGTAGGCCATCCAGCCCGCGGCGTTGTCGTGCGAGTAGTTGAACTGGTACGTCACGTTGAAGTTGGTGTACTCGAGGTCCCAAGGAGTGCCGTCGTACTCGTTGTTCGGGCCGCCGTAGACCTCGTTGTACTGCATCACCGAGTCGGCCCCGGCCCACAGGTAGAGCCCGCAGGAGACCGCGTCGTAGCGCTTCAGGAACCCGTTGACCTCGTTGTACTCGACCGTCATGTTCTTGGTGTTCGCGAGCTGGATCGCGCCCTGGCCGATGCTCTCGGCGTAGTTGTGGCCGATGTAGACGTCCCGGCTGTACAGGTCGCGGGTGCGCACCCAGAGCTGTTCCCAGCCCTCGTGCCACTTCCCGTTCTCGTCGTACTGGCCGGCGTTCGTGCCGTCGGCCGCGAACCAGTTGAACGCGAACTGGACGGCGTGCAGTTCGACGTTCTCGAAGGTGTTGTTCTCGATCCGGACGTCCTTGAAGTAGTAGCCGCCGGTCGCGTAGTCCTTGTAGCTCTTGCTGCCGAAGACCTGGAAGTCGACGGCGCCGTAGTGGATCTTCTGCCAGTGGCTCGGGCCGTCGAGGTTGTGGACGAACACGTTCGAGATGCGGAAGTGGTCCATGACGCTGTCCGCGCCGGCGGCCAGCAGGTCGGCGTTGATCGAGACCATGATGCCGTCGCGGACGTACGTGCCGTCGGTGATGTCGGTCGCGAAGTCGTCGTCGTTGGACAGTTCGACGTTGTCGATGTCCCAGTACTGCTGGTTGCGCAGCACGATCGAGCCGGTCAGTCCGACGGTGGCCGGGTTCTTGGTGCCGTCGGCCCGGAACGGGCTCGGCACCTTGCCGTTCGTCGCGATGTAGGGCCGGCCCGCGTTCGGGTCGCCGTACGCCGAGACGGTGATCGGCCTGCCCGCGCTGCCCGAGCCCTTCGGCCACAGCTGCTGGTCCTGCCACTGCTCGCCGGCCTTGAGCAGGATGCGGTCGCCGGGCGCGAACGTCGTCGCGTTGGCCTTGGCGAGGGTCCGCCAGGCGGTCGCAGGGGAGGTGCCGGCGGCAGTGTCGCGGCCGAGCGTGGCGTCGAGGTAGTAGTCCTTGCCGCCGGTGGTGTTCGGCGAGTTGCCCGGCCAGACGGCCTTGACGGCCACGCGGGCGGGGGTGCGGTGCGGGGCCGTCGTGGCCTGCGCCGCGGGCACGAGCGCGCCGACGAGCAGCGCGGCGAGCAGGGCGACGAAGCCCGCGTACAGCATCCGTGGGGAACGTGGTGGTCCGGTGTCGACGGGTCTCATGGCTGCACGTCCTCTGCGTTGATGGCGTCCACCGCCGAGGTGTCGACATCGATGTCGCTGTGGTCGACGCGGCGCTGGAGGTACTGGTCGAACTTCTTCTCGACGAGCGACTGACGGATCCGCCGGGAGTACTCGGCGAAGGCCTTGTCGTCGTCGACGTTCTCGCCGACGAGCTCGTAGTAGGTGATCTGGCCGCTGCCCGGGACGGGGGCGGAGATCGCGCCCGGTGCGAGCGGGCCGAGCACCGCCATGAGGTCCTGGTCGTGGGCGTTCAGCCCGGTGGAGCCGCCGCCGTCGTAGGTGCCGGTCGTGAGCCTGGCCCCGGGTTCCCGGGCGGCGACGGCCGCGAGGCTCCCGGCGGCGGTCACCCGCCGTTGCAACGCCGCGGCGTGGTCCGCGGGGGCGCCGGCCGGCACGGGCACGACGAGCTGCTCGTACTCGTAGGTGGTCGCGTTGGCGCTCCAGGCGTCCCGGTCGGCGGCGAAGGCCTTGCGGACCTCGGCGTCGGTGACCTGGAGCGGGGCGTCGGCGCCGCCCGTGCCGAGCTGCTTCTCGAGGTTCGTGGTGAGCTCGGTGAGCCGGTGGGTGTAGTACTCCTCGGGGGAGAACCGCGTGACGCCGTAGACGGTGCTGCCCGCCGCGATGCCCGCGGCACGGGACCGGTTCTCGTCGGACAGCTCGGCGAGGAAGTCCGCGTGGTCCACCGAGTCGACCAGCCCGCGTTCCTTCGCGAGGACGAGCGTGGTCTTGTCCCGCCAGATCTCGTCGAGCGCACGGGTCTCCAGCCGCTGGAGCGCGGTCTTGTCACCGGCCTTCGCGTTCCAGTCGATCGTGCCCTGCAGGTGGTACTCGTTGCGCAGTTCGTTCTGCACGGTCGGCGCCAACCGCCGCATGTGGAAGAGGAGTTCGTCCCGGGTCACGGGGTGTCCGTCGAGGGAGGCGACCCGGTCGGCGGTGCGGTGGCCGAGCAGCGTCAGGCCGACTGCGGTCAGGGCGACGAGCGCGGTGCACAGGCCCGCGACGATCAGGGCGACGGCCCGGCGCGAGAGCCTGCGGGCGGTGACCGGCGCACGGGACGGGCTCGCCGCACGCGAGACGCTCGGCCTGCGCGAGGTCGTCGGCCTGCGGGAAGTGCTCGGCCTGCGCCGGGTGCCCGGTCCGGGCAGCGTGCCCTTCATCGGGCCGCTCCGATCGCGGCCACCCGGGCGACGACGGGGGTGTCCCGCGCCTGCGGCACCTCGACCCGCACGGCGTCGACCTCGGCCGGACGGAACGTCAGGATGCGCTGGTGGCCGACCGCGTTCGCCTCGGCGAGCGTCGTCCAACGGCCCTCCCGCCGGCGGCCCCGGACCACGACGTGCTCGATGCGCTGGCCCTGGGCGATGTCCTCGCCCACGACGACCGCCTCGACCGTGCGGGGTCCCGCGAACTCCAGGGTGACCCCCGGCAGGGGATCTGTCGCGTCCGGCCGCCAAGGGGCGCCCACCCTGCCGGGCCACGCGGTCGCCGCGTCGCCCGCCGTACCGGAGGAGACCGTCACGGTCGCCGCCTCGATCCGCCGCGCGCGGAAGTCCTCGATGCGCCGCCCGAGTTGCTCCAGCACCGCCACATCGGCGTCGCGCAGCCGTCCGTCGGCGGCCGGCGGGACGTTGAGCAGGAAGCAGGAGTTGCCGCCGACGGCACGCTGGTGAACGGTGAACAGCTCGTCCACGGTGCGGACTTCGGCGTCCTCGGCCGGATGGTGGAACCAGCCGGGCCGGATCGAGGTGTTGACCTCGGCCGGGTACCAGACGAGGTCGTCCTCGTGCCCGGCGAGCGCGGCGCGGCTGCCGAGGTCGCGGTCGTCGCTGCGCACGAGCCGGGCGAAGCGGCCGTCGTCGGCCTGCTGGGAGCGGTCGGCGGTGCGCTCGGCGTCCTGGAGCGCACGCGGCACCACGCTCCACTCGTCGGGACGGGTGTCCCCGGCCTCGTTGCCGCACCAGCGGACGTCGGGCCCGCACACGCTGATGACCGCGTCCGGCTGGAACTCGCGGATCACCGCGTAGTACCGCTCCCAGTCGTAGAACTGGCGCTTGCCGTTCGGGCCCTCGCCGTTCGCCCCGTCCAGCCATACGGAGAACACCGGCCCGTAGCGGGTGAGGAGTTCGGTGAGCTGGGCGACGTAGAAGTCGTCGTACGCGGTCCCGGAGCCGTAGGACGCCTCGGTGCGGTCCCAGGGCGAGAGATAGATCCCGAACCGCAGACCGTGCCGCCGGGCCGCCTCGGCGACCTCCGCGACCACGTCGCCCGCGCCGCCCCGCCAGGGCGACGAGGCGACCGAGTAGGCCGTGACGTCGCTGGGCCACAGACAGAAGCCGTCGTGGTGCTTGCAGGTGAGGATCACTCCGGTCATCCCGGCGCTCTTCAACGCCGTGATCCACTGGTCGGCGTCGAGGCCGGCCGGGTCGAACAGCGCCGGGTCGTCGTGGCCCTCGCCCCACTCCCGGTCCGTCATGGTGTTCATGCCGAAGTGCAGGAAGCCGTAGAACTCCATGGTCTGCCAGGCGAGTTGGCGGCCACTCGGGCGGATCTCGGCCGGCGTCCGCCCGGTCTTCGCCGCCGCGGTCACCGGAACCGCCGGTTGTAGGCGGCGAGCAGGGCCAGCAGCGCGGCCAGCGCACCGAGCATGACCGCGAGGTGCCCCCAGCCGACCGTCGTGCGCGCGGTGACGACGAGCGCGACGCATGCTGCCGTGACGAGCGTACGGGCGGCGACCAGCAGCGCCGTACGCGTCGAATCCTTCATGTCTGTTTCCTTCCGGGGTCGCCCACGGGGGCGGTCAGCCCTTCACTCCGCCGGCCGCGATGCCCTCGATGAGCCGGCGCTGGATGACCGCGTAGACGATGAGGACGGGCACGATGACGATGACCATGCCGGCGTAGAGACGCCCGTAGTCGGCCGCCGCCTTCTGTGCGGTGAACAGGTTGAGCAGGCCGACCTGCAGGGTCTTGCCCTCGCCGGGAAGCAGGGTGAGCGAGATGATGAAGTCGTTCCAGTAGGCGAGGAAGTTGAACAGGATGGCGGTGGTGACCGCCGGGCGCGCCATCGGGAGCATGATCCTGGTCATGATCCGGAAGCGGGACGCCCCGTCCAGGGCGGCGGCCTCCTCGTACTCGACCGGTATCGACCGGAAGTACGCGGTGAGCAGGTAGATGGTGAACGGGATCGACGTCGCCGCGTAGACCAGCGACAGGACCGCGGGGTTGTCGATGAAGAAGCCGCCGGGGAAGACGTCGACGAGTGCGCGGTCCCAGTCGACGAGCATGAGGAAGATCGGTACGACGATGTAGTTGACGTTGACGAACAGGCCGCCCAGCAGCGCGATCTCCACGAGGCGGCGGCCGCGGAACTCGTACCGGGCGACGACGTAGGCCGCCGGCACGGAGACCGCCATGACGAACACCAGGCCGAGCAGCGTGACGAGCACCGAGGTCAGGAAGTACCGGCCCATGTGCGCGGTGACGAACGCGTCGGAGTAGTTCTGGAAGTGCAGGCTCCCGGGCAGGGTCCAGGGGCTGCCGAAGAACTCGCCCTTCTGTTTGAGCGAGGCGAGCAGCACCCAGACGACCGGCACGGCGATGGCCAGCGCGAGGGCGACGACGAGGGCGTGGGTGAGCAGCCGGGCGGCGCGGGGGCGAGAGACGGGCGGTGCGGTCATGGGGGTCCGTCCTCAGAACTGGAGGGGCTCGCGTCGCGTCGCCCGGCTCACCAGCAGCGACACGAGGAAGGAGAACGCGAAGACGACGACACCGATGGCCATGCCGTAGCCGTACGAGGAGTTCGTGTACGCCTGCTTGTACATGTAGTTGAGCAGGACGTCGGAGGAGCCGTCGGGTCCGCCGCCGGTCATCGCGCGGACGAGGACGAAGCTGAGGTTGACGGAGCTCATGATGAAGAAGGTCAATGTCGTGCGCAGGGTCTGCCAGATGAGCGGCAGGGTGAGGGCGAAGAACTGGCGGACGGCGGACGCTCCGTCGAGAGCGCTCGCCTCGTAGAGCTCCTCGGGGATGCTCGCCATGCCCGCCATGTAGAGGACCATGTAGTAGCCCAGCGACTGCCAGACCATGGCGATCGCGACGGAGTAGATCACGATCTTCTGGTCGCCGAGCCAGATCTGCTGCAGGCTGTCGAGGGACAGCAGTCGGAGCGTGCCGTTGAGCAGGCCGTTCTTCTGGTCGTACACGGCGGAGAAGATCGCCGCGATGACGACCACCGAGAGCACGTTCGGGATGTAGAGGACGAAGCGGTAGAGGCCCCGGCCGCGCAGCTTCTGCCGGGTCATGATCGCGGCGAGGAACAGGCCCGAGCCCATCGTCACGACGGTCACCACGACGAGGAGCGCGACCGTGTTCTGGAAGGCGCGCACGAACTGGTCGTCGTCCAGGAGGCGGCGGAAGTTGTCGAGGCCCACGAACCGCATGTCCGGGGAGAACCCGCTCCAGGTGTAGAGCGACATCCGGAACACGTTCACGGTCGGGACGACCATGAACACCGCGAAGAGCACCAGTGCGGGCAGCAGACAGGCGAGCACGAAGCCGGTGTTGCCGCGTCTGCGGGCCGGGCGGGGCTTCGCCGGGGGCGGCGTCGCCGGTGCGTCCGGTGCGGGCGGGGTGGAGAGGGGGGTCGCCGTGCCGGTCCGCACCTCAGTCGCCCGCCTCGCGCAGCTTCTCGCTGGCCTCGTTCAGCGCGGACTGCCACTTGTCCTCGGTGGTGTCGCCGCTGATGACGCTGTTGGCGGTGTCGAAGAGCGTGGCCTTGATGTCGACGCCCTCGACGGGCGCGGTGCTCGCGAACCCGCCGACGAGCGCGGCGACCGACGGATCCTCGTACACCTTGTAGAACTCGGCGTTCTCCCCGGTCAGGCCGGCGGCGATGCCCTCGATCGGCTGGACGGCGTTGGACTTGGCGAAGGTCTTCGCCGCCGCGTCGGAGTAGAGGTAGGCGATGAAGTCCTTGGCGGCGTCCTTGTTCTTGGCGGCGCTGGGGACCCAGACCGACTCGACCGACGTCGTGATGTAGCGCTTGCTGCCCGCGGTGACGGCCGGCAGCGGTGTCAGGGCCCACTGGAAGCCCGTCGCGCGCGGGGCGTCCGCCATCTCGCCGACGATCCAGGTGCCGTTCGGCATGAACAGCGCCTTGTCGTCGAGGATCAGCTGCTGGTTCTTGGTGAAGTCCTGCTCGTTGGCGTACCCGACGGTGGTCGGCGCGGCATAGCTCAGCAGCCGCGTGGTGATGTCGAGGGCCTTGCGGGCGTTCGCCGACTTCCAGACGTCCTTCTTGTACGTCATGACGTCGGTGTAGAACTGCTCTCCGCCGATGTCGGCGAGGAGGGCGAAGAAGTACGAGTCGAGGTAGCCGGCGGTGGGGTAGGTGAACAGCGGTATGCCCTGCTTCTTGGCGGTGTCGCCGAGCGCGAACATCTCGTCCCAGGTGGCGGGGACCTTCCAGCCCTTCTGCGTGAACAGGCCCTTGTTGTAGAAGAGTCCGGTCGGCGCGTAGTACATCGGCATCAGATACGTCTTGCCCGCGCCGTAGGGGTCGGTGTTGAGGTTGCCGACGATCCCCTCGGTGAGCTTGTCCCCCACGGTCTTGTCCTCGCCGGGGACCTTCGTCTTCAGCACCGGGGTGAGGTCTTCGAGGGCCTTGTCCTTGATGAGGGTCTCGGTGAGGGCGGCCTTCCGGCCCTGGCCGAGGACCACGACGTCCGGGTAGCGGCCCGCCTTCATGTTCGGGGTGATCTCGTCCTCGATGCTCTTCGAGATCTGCAGCTGGACATCGATGTCGGGGTGCGCGGCCTCGTACTCCTCGATGACCTGCGTGTACATGGCGCGGCCGTAGCCGCCTTCGAGGGCGGCGACCTTGAGGGTCGTCCGGCCGGAGTCCGAGCCGCTCCCGTCGCCGGACGAACAGCCGGCGAGCAGTCCGAGCACGGTGACCGCGGTGCCCGCGGTGCCCGCGAGGACGAGCGATCTCCTCATAGGGGGTCCTTCCCATGGACAGAACAAGCCCGGTAGCCACCCGGATTGTTACGGTGGCACCGATAACATGAGGCCTTACGGTGGCACCGATCCCAGGCGGACGCAAGGGGCCCACGGGAGCCTTTTCGGGATACGGGTCAGGAGCGGCGCGGCGGGGCCGTGGAGTCGCGCACCGACAGCGAGGCGGTGCCGGCCGGCTGGTCGACGCCGGCCTCGTCGCCGTGCAGCAGCAGGGCGACGGCCGCCGCGCCGTAGCGGTAGAAGTCCTGCCGCACGGTCGTCAGCGACGGCGAGCAGTAGGCGGCGAGGGCGATGTCGTCGACGCTGACGATGGACACGTCCTCGGGGACCGAACGGCCGCGCTCGCGCAGGGCGCGGATCACCCCGAAGGCCATCTCGTCGCTGGCGACGAAGACCGCGGTCACCTCGGGGATCATGGCGATGATCTGCCCCTGCCGACGGCCCGAGTCGGGCGACCAGTCGCCCTCCAGGACCGGCGGCGGCTCGATCCCGGCCGCGGTCAGGCACTCCTGCCAGCCCTGCCGCCGCTGCCGTGCCTCGATCCACTCGTCGGGTCCGGAGACGTGCCAGACCTGGCGGTGGCCGAGGTCGAGCAGGTGCTGGGTGGCGATCCGGCCGGCCTCCTGCTGGTCGATGCCGAGGACCCGGGCCCCCGCGGTCCGCGAGCCGTCGAGGGTGACGGTCGGGATGTCGCGGGTGATGTCCTCCATCTTCGGCGTCACGGAGATGAGCGGCACGGCGATGACGAAGCCGTCGACGCCCTGGTCGGCGAGCTTGGACAGGGAGCGCTCCATCAGGCCGGTGTCGAGCGCGGCGATGGTCGCGATGTTGACGGCGTACCCGGCCTCGCCCGCCGCCGCCTCGACGCCGGCGGTCACCGCCGAGCGCGAGTAGTACCCGCCGGACGCCAGCAGCACGAGTCCCAGGGTGTGGCTGCGCCCGGAGGACAGCGCCCGGGCGGCGCTGTTGAACCGGTAGCCGGTGTGTTCCACGGCGGCGAGGACGCGCCGCCTGGTGTCGGGGTTGACGTTCGGCGAGCCGCGCAGCGCGCGGGACACGGTCTGCGCCGACACCCCGGCGGTCCTGGCCACGTCGGCCATGCTCGGCTGCCTCGGCCTCTCGACGCCCTCGGTCATGGCGCGCCCCTCTCCCGCGGCCTGCCCGCGACGTCGTCCCTGTGGCTGATCCTATCCGTCTTGTTACGCATGGCATCGATAACATACGCTCGCACCGTGACTGAGCCGAGCACGACCCCCATCTCCCCGGCCCACACCACGACCGCCGCGCTGACCTGGCAGGGCGGCCGCCTGTACCGGCAGGGCGTCCCCCATCGCATCCTGTCCGGGGCACTGCACTACTTCCGCGTCCATCCCGACCTGTGGCGGGACCGGATCCGTCGGCTCGCCGACCTCGGGCTCAACACGGTCGACACCTACGTGCCGTGGAACTTCCACCAGCCCCATGCGGATCGGGCGCCGCGCTTCGACGGCTGGCGGGACCTCGAACGGTTCGTGCGCACGGTGGACGAGGAGAGCCTCGACGTCGTCCTGCGGCCCGGCCCGTACATCTGCGCGGAGTGGTCCAACGGCGGCCTGCCGAGCTGGCTCACCGGCCGGAACGTCGCGCTGCGCAGCTCGGACCCGGCGTTCACCAACCCCGTCGGCCGCTGGTTCGACGAGCTGATCCCGCGCCTCGCCGCGCTCCAGGCCTGCGAGGGCGGGCCGGTCGTGGCGGTGCAGGTGGAGAACGAGTTCGGCAGCTTCGGCGACGACCAGGCCTATCTGCGCTGGAACCGGCGGGCGCTGATCGCGCGAGGCATCCGGGAACTGCTGTTCACCGCCGACGGACCCACCGAGCTCATGCTGGACGGCGGCACCCTGCCCGGCACCCTGACGGCCGTCACCCTGGGCTCCAAGCCCGACGCCGCCCGGGAGCTGCTGGCCGCGCGGCGACCGGCCGAGCCGTTCGTGGTCGCCGAGTTCTGGAACGGCTGGTTCGACCACTGGGGCGAACGGCACCACGTCCGCGAGGTGGAGAGCGCGGTCGGCACCCTCCGCGGCATCCTCGCCGACGGCGGCAGCGTGAGCATCTACATGGCGCACGGGGGCACCAACTTCGGGCTCTGGGCCGGCGCAAACGAGGACCAGGGGCGACTGCAGCCCGTCGTGACGAGCTACGACTCCGACGCGCCGATCGCCGAGGACGGCACTCTCACCGCCAAGTTCTTCGCCGTGCGCGAGGCCCTGGGCGTCCACGGCCCCCTCCGCTCCCCCGCACGCCTGCCCACGCTGGCCCCGGCCCGCGTTCCGCTCGCCCACCGTGCCGACCTGCTCGCGGGACTGCGCTCGGCGTCGGCGTCGACCTCGACCGGGGCGCGCCCCGCCACCTTCGAACAGCTCGGGCTCGACGCCGGCATGGTGCTGCACACCGCGCATCCGCGCATCCCGGCGGGCGAGCACCGACTGCTCCTCACCGACGTACGCGACCGGGCCCTGGTCTTCGTCGACGGCGCCCTGCTCGGCGTCGCCGATCCCGGTTCCCCGCAACTCCCGCTGCACGGAACGGGCGCGGTCGTACGCCTGGAGGTGCTGGTGGAGAACCTCGGCCGGGTGAACTACGGGCCGGGCATCGGCGGGCACAAGGGCCTGCTGGGCCCCGTGCTCGTCGACCGGCGGATCGTGCAGGGCTGGGACAGCACGCCGGTCGCGCTGCAGGAGTGGTCCGCCGCTGAGTTGTCCGAGGCGGTCCGCGGCGGTCCCGCGACCACGGACGCCGGGTTCGCCGTCGCGACCCTGCAGGTCGACACGCCCGCGGACACCTTCCTCGCGCTGCCGGGGTCGAGCCGCGGCCTCGTCTGGGTCAACGGCTTTCTGCTCGGCCGCTACTGGGAGATCGGGCCACAGGTCACCCTGTACTGCCCGGCGCCGCTGCTGCGGGCGGGCGAGAACACCGTGACGGTCCTGGAACTGGAACGGCTCGGCGGAATCGTGGAGTTGCGCGAGGGCCCCGAGCTGGGACCGCCGCAGGAGTACGTGGAGGAGTTCGACTGACGAGGCTCTCGTGACGACGCCGACGCCGACGCCGCCCGGCCGAGCGCCGTCAGCTCTGGACCGGGGCGAGCACCACGAAGTCCGCGCCGGACGGGTCGAGGCAGACGGCGAGACGGCCCACGCCTTCCGCGTCCTCCGGTCCCATCTGCACGGTGCCGCCGTTGCCGGCGACGGCGGAGACCGCGGCGTCGCAGTCGGTGACGGCGAAGACCGGATGCCAGTACGGCCGTCCGTTCGCCAGGGCGAGGACCTCCTTGCCGACCTCCATCAGACCGCCCTGCATACGTGCCTCGGGCGCAAGCCCCGCCGGGGTGATGAGCGTGTACGTGCCACCGCCGCCCGGCATGGCCATGTCGCCGTACTCCCAGCCGAAGACGGTGCCGTAGAACTCCTTGGCGGCCGCTGCGTCGCTCGTGTAGAGCTCGGTCCAGGAGAGCGAGCCCGGCTGGTCCGCCAGCTCGAAGCCCGCGTCCTGCCCCGGCTGCCAGACGGCGAACTGGCCCCCGAGCGGGTCGCTGTACTGCGCCATCCGGCCCCATTCGTCGAGGTCCCTCGTCGGCACCCGCACCGTGCCGCCCGCCCGCTCGACGGCCTGGGAGGTGGCGTCCGCGTCCGTGACCCGGTAGTAGATCATCCAGGCGGAGCGCGCGCCCTCCTCGGTGAGCTTGCCGAGCCCGGCCACGACCTTGCCGTCCTTGCGGAACATCCCGCCTTCCATGTCCTCCCCCGCGCCCTCCATCTCCATCGGCTCGTACTCCCAGCCGAGCACCGCGCCGTAGAACGCCGCGGTGGCCGGGACGTCGGGGGCGCCGAGGTCCAGCCAACAGGGGGCGCCGGGGGTGAGGTCGGTGGTGATCACGACGGTTCCCTTTCGCAGGTGCTGTGTGTGACCAGCCTGACACCCGACGCCGTCCGTCGCGCGTCGGCTGCCTCCGTCGCCCGTCCCGTGTGTCCCGTCGCCCGCCGCCCGTGCTCAGGTGACGGTCAGTCCGTAGGCCCGGTCGAAATGCTGGGCCACGAGGTGTCCGGCCCCGTCGCAGGAGAGCTGCCAGTCGTTGACGCCGGTCTCGCGGCCGTCGGTGAAGTTCCACAGCAGACGGCCGGAGGCGGCGTCGATCGCATAGAAGCCGTTCTTGTTCTCGAAGGCCGGGACGTAGAGGGTGCGCGCCCCCACCGCGATCGGGTTCTCGACGTTGAGGCGGGGCGTCTCGCAGAACCAGCGCCGGGAGCCGTCGGCCGCGTTGAAGGCGTGGACGCCGTAGGGGTCGGTGCCGGTGGCGTAGACCGTGCTGCCGGCCGCCCCGAGGGAGGCGTACATGCCACGTTCGGCCTTCGTCGACCAGCGGGCCTTCCCGTCGCCCAGGTTCAGGGCGAGGAGCTCGGAGCCGATGGCGAAGACCGTCTGGTCGAGCACGGCCAGACCCGGCCGCAGGTCGTAGCCCACCGGGTGCCGCCAGCGCAGGGTGCCGCCGTCCTGGGTGTCGCGGACCGAGACGTTGCGCAGCCCGTCGGCGTAGACGAAGTACTGGGAGGTGATGACGGGCTTCAGCGGAACACCGACGTCCTCCGGGTTGATCGGTATGACGAGGGCCTGGCGGGCCTTGAGGTTGACGCCGAAGACCGCGCTGGTGGACGTCGCGACTCCTTGTTCCGCCGACCGGCGCTGCAGACTGGCGCCGAGGACCGAGACGGCGTAGCCGTCATAGCCGCCGAGCAGTTGTTCGAACTGGTAGTCCGCGCCGAAGTCGAGGGTGAACCGCTCGACGCCGCTGGCCGGGTCGACCCCGATCAGGGTCGCGCCGGTGCCGAGCGCGACGGCGGCGTCGTCGGTCAGCAGCACGGGGGTGGGCGAGAGGCTGATGCCCTGGTAGACCCATTTGGGCTGGGCGCCGTTCTTCAGATCGAGGCAGATCATGTTGCCGGGGCGGGTCTTCAGCAGGGCCGTGCCGTTGCTGAAGACGGCCGGGGCCTGCAAGAGCGGGCCGCCGCGGTAGACCCAGGTCGGCTCCGGGGCCGGGCCGAGCGGGCGCACCGCCTGTCCGCTGTCCCTTCCCCGGGTGACGAGGGCCGCTCCGCCGACGAGGGCGGTGGCGGCGGCCGCGGCGAGGATCACGCGCCGGGTGACAGCGGAGCGGGCGGGGGCGCGGTGGTTCACGGGCGTGGCGGAACGTTCCGGCAACGCCTCCTCGGGGCGCGAGAAGGACTCCGCTTCCGGCCGCCCTGAGCCCTCCCCTGCCGCCGACTGCGCCACGTCGGCGGCGCCGACGGCATAGGCGGCGACGCCACCCGTTCCTCGGGCGCACCCCTCTCCGGCCCCGCCGTCGTCGGCCGTGCCGTACGCCGACCGCCCCGCCGTCTCCCGACCCGAGCCGTACTGGCCCGCCGTCTCCCGACCCGAGCCGTACCGGCCCGCCATCTCCCCACCCGAGCCGTACCGGCCCGGCGCGACCGGCTCGGGGGCGGGTGCCTCGGCGGAGGCCGGCGAGGGAGCCGGGGCCGGGGCGGCGGCCGGTGCGGACGCCGAGGCGCGGGGCGGCGCAGCGGCGTTCGCCCGGACCGGGGCGGGGGCCGGGGTCCGCGCGAGGTGGTCGAGGTCCCGCGCGGCCGCGCGGTGGTCGGCGACCATGGCGGCCACGCGCGCGGGCAGCCACCCCGGGGTCAGCACCTGTTCGGCGCCTCCGGGAGCGCAGGCCGCCGAAAGGCGGTCGGGGCTGATGCGAAGCGCCGGGTCCTTGGCGTGGCAGAGGCTGATGATCTTGTCCAGCGGCTCGGGCACCCGGGTCAGATCGGCCGAGCCGTGGACCACCTGGTAGAGCAGCGCGGCCACCGCGGCTCCGCTGAACGGCGAGTGTCCGGACGCGGCGAACGCGAGCACCGAGCCGAGGCAGAAGACGTCTCCCTCCGGCCCCATCGGGTCACCGGTGGCCTGCTCGGGGCACATGTACTCCAGGGAGCCGAACAGGCCTCCGGTGCCGGTGAGTTCATAGCCGTCCCGGGCGCGGACGATGCCGAAGTCGATGACGCGCGGGCCGTCCTCGGCGAGCAGCACGTTGGACGGCTTGAGGTCGCGATGCACCAGCCCTTCGGCGTGCACCGCGATCAGCGCCTCGGAGATGCCCGCGCCCAGCGCGAGGACCGTCTCCACCGGCAGCGGGCCGTGGGCGGCGACTGCCTCGGCGAGGGTGGGGCCGGGGACGTAGACGGTGGCGAGCCATGGCGTCTCGCCGTCCGGTGCGGCATCCACCACGGGTGCCGTGTAGACGCCGCCGACCGCCGCCGCGGCCGCCACCTCACGCCGGAAGCGGATACGGAAGTTCTTGTCCTCCGCCATCTCGGGACGGATGACCTTGACGGCGACGGTGCGGCCGGCCGACGACCTCGCCAGATAGACCCGGCCCATACCGCCCGCGCCGAGCCGGGCGAGAAGACGGTAGGGGCCTAGCTGCTCGGGATCTTCTGGGCGCAGTGGCTTCATGCCCTCAGCCGCCTGTTCTTCGTGGTGACGGGTGGGAGTCCCGTGCACGCTGCGGGGGAAGGCCCGGTGGGGGTCTGGGAAACAGACTAGGGGCAGAAGTGGCTGACGAGACCACTTCCCGACGGCCGTCATCGATTACCCGAAGGTAGGCGTTCACCTCTCCTTCCAGCCCTGGAACCCCATTTGACGTGTCGTCAGAGATCGGGTGACACGTGCTCCCCCTGCGGGAACAGTGCGCGATGAGCAACAAGTGCAGGATGAAACCACTCACAGGACCGCAGACGTCCGATGTGCCGAACGTCACCCTGCCCGCCTGCGATCTTGGCGTCGTCCGCCCGGAGACCTTCGGTCACCGTCACGGTCACGGTCGCGGGGCGGCCTCGAGGTGGCCGGCGACGATCTCGGCGAACTCGTCCGGGGTCGCGAGGCGGATGCCGAGCGTCTCGGCCTTGGCCCGCTTGGATCCGGCGTTCTCCCCGGCCACGACCAGAGTGGTCTTCTTCGAGACGCTGGAGGAGGAGCGGCCGCCGGCGCGTTCGATGAGCTCGTTCATCTGGTTGCGGCTCAGTTTCTCCAGCACGCCGGTCATCGCACCGGTGACGACCACGGTCATCCCGGCCAGCGCGCCGTCCGCTGCGTCCGCCCCGTCCGCCCGGCTCGCGCCCTCCGCGCCGCCGCCTTCGCCCTCACCTTCGCCGTCGGCGGTCTCGGCCGTCCTCGGGGCGGGCGGGGTGGCGCCGGGCTCGGTCATGTTCACCCCGGCCGCGGCCAGTCTGTCGATGAGCGGGGCGAGTTCGACGAGTTCGGCGACGATGGACGGGGCCTTCTCCGTGCCGATGCCGTCGACCTGCTGGATCGCCTCGGCGTCGGCGGCCCTGAGGTGGTCCATGGTGGCGAAGTACCGGGCGATACGGCGGGACATGGAGCGGCCGGTGCCGCGGACGCCGAGCGCGCACAGCACCCTCGACAGCGGCTGCGCCTTGGCCGCGCCGATCGCGGCGAGCAGGTTGTCGGTGCTGGTCTCGCCCATCCGCTCCAGCCCCAGGAGCTGCTCACGGGTGAGGGCGAACAGGTCGGCCAGGTCTGCGACCAGGCCCGCTTCGACGAGTTGGACGACGCGGGTGTGGCCGAGGCCCTCGATGTCGAGCTGGTCACGGCCCGCGGCGTAGGAGAGGGAGGCGACGAGATGGCAGTTGCGGCCGTTCTCGCAGCGCCAGCGCTGTTCGCCGGTGTCGATGCCCGAGCCGCACCGCGGACAGGCCTCGGGGAAGACGATGGGCTGTTCGTCTCCGGTGCGCAGATGGGCGACGGGGGCTTCGACGCGGGGGATGACGTCGCCCGCCCGGTGGACCATGACGTGGTCGCCCAGGCGCAGATCGCGGCGGGTGATGTCGGCCGGGTTGTGGAGAGTGGCGTAGGTGATGGTGGAGCCGTCGATCTCCACCGGCTCCAGGACCGCGCGGGGGGCGATGATGCCGGTGCGGCCCACGTTCCACTCGACCGCCAGCAGCCGGGTGATCTTCTCCACGGCCCGCAGCTTGTAGGCGGTCGCCCAGCGCGGTGCGCGCGAACCCGATCCTGCGGCCCGCTGGTCCGCCGCCAGGTCGGCCTTGACGACGATCCCGTCGATCCCGAACGGCAGCGAGGCGCGCAGTGCGGCGATCTCCGCCACCCTGGCCAGGACATCGTCGACGGTGTCGGCGGTCACGCCGGGCACGGCGGTGGTGGCCGTGGTGTTCACGCCGTACCCGGCGGCCCGCGCCATGAGCTCGCTGTGGGCGCAGCTCTCCAGCGTCTCGGCCGATGCCGGGTCGGTGTCGGCGAGGGGCAGCAGGCCGTAGCCGAAGAAGGTCATCGGCACGGTGTAGGCGCGTTCCCTGGCGCGCAGGGTGCCCGCGGCGGCGTTGCGCGGGTTGGCGAACGGCGCGCCGCCGTGCGCGGTGCGCACCTCGTTGGCGTGCTCGAACTGCTCGGTCGTCATCAGGACTTCGCCGCGCACCTCCACCGTGACCGGCTCCGCCAGTTCGTCCGGCAGGCCCACGACGGTGCCGATCGCGTGCGAGACGTCCTCCCCGGCCGTCCCGTCGCCCCGGGTGATCAGCCGCGTCAGCCGGCCGTGGGTGTAGCGGGCCGCGATCGCCAGGCCGTCCAGCTTCGGCTCCACGCTGTAGCGCTCCACCTCCCGGCCGATGCGTCGGGTCAGCGAAGCGGTCCAGGCCGTGAACTCCTCCGGCGAGAACACGTTGTCCAGGCTCAGCATCGGCGCCGTGTGCGGGACGTCGCCCTCGACGGCGCCGCCGGCCACCTTGCCGGTCGGCGAGTCGGCCAGCACCTGCTCCGGGTGTTCGGCCTCCCAGGCCGCGATGGCGCGCACCAGCCGGTCGTAGGCGTCGTCGTCCAGCCCGGACGTGCCGGCCGCGTAATAGGCGGCCGACGCCTTCACCGCATCCTCGACCGCCTGCGCGTAGGCGACGGCATCCACAATCACTGCACCGGGTGTTGTCATGGTCGACATCCTGCCTCCCACCACTGACAACGCCCTGGGACAGCGGCCGCGCCCGCTCCCTGTCCCGTTCCCCGCCCGCGGGCCTCCCGGCAACCGTAGATCCGCCCGGATCGCGGGTCGGCCGCCGCAACTTCCCGTCTCGCCCGGTAACTTGACGCGCCATCATATAGTTGCGAACGGCACGCGGTGATCCCTTGTCCCACGCCGCGCGGCCGGAAACCCACTGGAAAGGCACGACCCTGCGGAACGAACCGCACAGCCGCACCGACGACGCGTCCGCCGCTCTGTCCTCGCCCCGCCGGTCGGCGTTCTCCCCCGCGGCCGACGTGATCGGCTCGGAACTCGACCTGCGTATGACCGGCAGCCACGTCGTGCACGCCCTGACCCCCGGCTTCTGCGACGCGGCCTCCGTGTTCCTGCTGGAGCGCTGGCGTGTCGAGGAGAACGCGCACGTCGGCGTGGACCCGCCCCGGATCGAGGCGCGCCGGATCGCGCTGCGCGTCGGACCGGGCGCGCTGGAGGACTGGGAGGGGATGCTGCCGGTCGGCGAGGTGATCGCCTTCCCCCGCGACACGCCCTACGCCCGTGCGCTCACCGCCGGGCACGCACAGGTGCGCGACACCGTGGACCCGCACACCTCCGAGCGGCTCATCGCCTCCGGGGACGGTGCGGCGCGCGCCGTCGACCTGCTGCGGGTGGCGTCCTACCTGGTCGTCCCGCTGCGGCTGCGGGACGTGGCGATCGGCTTCGTGACCTGCACACGAGGACCGGACCGGCCGTCGTTCACCCCCGCGGACGTGGCCGCCGTGGAGGCGCTGGCCGCGCGGGCCGCCGTAGCCCTGGACAACGCGCGCCGGTACGAGCGCGAGCGGCGCACCGCGCTCGCCATCCGCAACAGTCTGCCGCCCGGCACGGCCCAGGAGTTCGAGGGCTGCCGCACCGCCCACGGCTGTCTGCCCGCGGGGCAGGGCAACCTCGTCGGCGGCGACTGGTCCGATGTGCTGCGGCGGCCCGGCGACCGGGTGAGTCTGATCGTCGGGGACGCCATGGGGCACGGTCCGGAGTCGGCCGTCGCGATGATCCAACTGCGCACCGCGGTCCGTACGTTGGCGGCGCTCGACATCCCGGCGGCCGATCTCATAGGCCGGCTCGACACGCTCGCCGGGGACTCCCCCGGCGTCTCCTTCGCGACCTGCATCTACGCCGAGTGGGACGCCCGGCAGCGCACCTGCACACTGGTCGGAGCGGGCCACCCTCCCCCGTTGCTGCGCGGCCCCGACGGTCTGACGGCCCCCGTCACGCTGACCGGTGCGGGTCTGCCCCTCGGGTTCGGTGCGGGCAACTACGAGGAGACCGTGCTGAGCGTGCCGGATCCGGCCCTGCTGGTGCTCTACAGCGACGGTCTGGTCGAGTCCCGGGACGCCGACATCGACCAGGAGATCAGCCGCCTCGCACGCACGGTGGACGCGGCAGCCGCCGTCGAGCCCGTCGGCGGCGACGGCTCGGACGCGCTGCCGTCACTGCCGTCCCTCTGCCATCGGCTTCTGCACGCGCCCTCCGGCGCGGCCGGAGCCGACGACCGCACCCTGCTGCTGGCCGAACTCACGCCCGTCGGCTGCTAGTTCGGCGGCGGCACAGGTTCGCCGGGTGGATCGGCGCAAGGCGACGCCTTCGTGATCCATACTCTGTGTCGGCAGCTTCGGGGAGGGCATGTCCATGCAGCACAGCGGTGGAAGTGCACGAGCGGTCACGCGAGCGGCGTCCGTCGTCGTTGTCGCCGTCCTGATGAGCAGTTGTTCGTCGGGCGATCCGGCACTGGCCGAGGAGTGGCAGCGGGAGTACTGCACCAAGCTGGGGTCCTGGCAGGACGTCGAGCACGCCTCGACGACCGGCGTGGCGGACGCCGAGTCGGCAGGGCAGGCGGTCATCGACGCCTCGAAGAGGCTTGACCGGGAAGGCCTTGAACACGGTGTCACCCACATCCTCGACGACACCGTCAACGCGGTCGGTGGCGACGTCGGGGCCGAGCGCCGTGCAGTGTCCTACTGCGACAGCTCAGGCTTCGAGACTCTGGTCGACTCGGCCGGCTAGTGCGGTGAGCGCATCGCCCGCCGGTGGCGCACCGAACTCGTGCCGCCCCGGCGCGCGATGTGCCATGCGGTCACAGCAACTGGTCACCGCCCCTGGCTCGCTCAGGAGGTCAGGGTCGCCCATACCGCGTTGCCGCCCGTGAGTCTCGACCGGTCGACGCCCCAGGCCTCGGCGAGTTGCTCCACGAGGAGCAGTCCGCGGCCGCCCTCGTCGTCCGGACCGGGTTCGCAGCGGGGCAGGCCGCGGCCCGTGCGGTCCTGATCGTGCACCTCGAGGCGCAGACAGCCGTCCGTGACCAGCCCGACGCCGCACAGGAACCGGTTGCCGAGTGTGTGCCGTATGGCGTTGGTGGCCAGTTCGGACACGAGCAGGACGGTGTCCGCGCACAGCTCGCCGGGCAGCCGCCATGCACTCAGCCGCGCGCCCATGGAGTGGCGGGCCACCGAGACGCTGGAGCGGTGGGCCGGGAGTTCGAGCCAGTGTGTGCGGTCCGGGCTCCAGGTGTCCAAGGGCTGAGGGGAGATCGTGTGGGGGGTCACGATGGTCGCCTTCCGTGGGGGGCGGGAGCAGCGGCCGAAGGCCGGGGAAGGTGAGCAGAAGGCCTGGGAGGAGGGGGTGTTCCGGGCGGGCCCTGCGCCGTGAACGCCCGAGCGGCCCGACTCCGGCGGGGGTGGGGGAGCTTGCTGCGGGAACGCTCGTGTTCGGCGGCGCGGTTCACACAACTAACTATGCTCGCACCTGAGTTCAGGCTGCAACCGACTGCCTGATAATTTCAACAAGCCGATATCCGTCTGTTCACTTCATCCGGTCACGGTCAGACTGGTGTCGGCGGCAGACCTTCAGGGTGAATGACCTTCAGGGTGAGTGACCTTCAGGAGGCGGAGCGTGAGCGAAGGCCGTTCGGGCACGGGCAGCGGCGGCACCGGCACGCCCACCGTTCTGCGCATGATCCTCGGCCGGCGACTGCAGGAGCGCCGCCAGAACGCGGGCGCGTCGCTGGAGGACGCGGCCAGGGCCCTGCGGGTCAAGCCCCTGACCATCCGCCGGCTGGAGAAGGCCGAGGTCGGCCTCAAGCCGCTCTACGTGGAGATCCTGCTCGAGACCTACGGGGCCGACCCGCAGGAGATCGAGGAGTTCGTCGCCCTCGCCGAGCGGGCCAACGAGCCCGGCTGGTGGCATCCGTACCGCGATGTGCTGCCGAGCTGGTTCAGCGGCTATGTGAGTCTGGAGACCGGCGCCAAGACCCTGCGCACCTACGAACCCCACTACGTCACGGGGCTGCTGCAGACCCCCCGCTACGCGCGCGGGGTCCTGAGCGGGGGCTTCCCCAACGACCACGACGACGATCTGCGGCGACGCGTGGACCTGCGGCTGCGGCGCCAGAGCCTGCTGGAGAGAGCCGACGCACCCACGTTGTGGGTGGTGATGGAGGAGGCCGTGCTGCACCGGGTGGTGGCGGCCCCCGAGGTGATGCGGGAGCAGATCGACCGGCTGCTGGAGGTCTCGGAGCTGGAGCATGTGAGCGTCGACGTCGTGCCGTTCACGGCCGGCGCCCATGTCGGCGCGTGCGCCCCGTTCACCTACTTCCGGTTCGAGGAACCCGAACTGCCCGACATCGTCTACACCGAGATCCTCTCCGGCGCCGTGTACCTGGACCAGCGCTCCGACGTCGCGGCACATCTGGAGGCGCACAACCGCATGTCCCTGCTGACCTCGGACACGGTCAGCAGGGCACTCCTGAACCGTATGCGCAAGGAGTACTCATGACCGGCACCGACAGCCAAGTCCACGACGTCTACAACGGGATGCCCGCCGCCGACCTCGGCGAGCAGGGCTGGGAGTCCCCGTGGAGCGGCCCCAACGGGGGGCAGTGCGTGCAGACGAAGCAACTCTCCGACGGCCGTGTCGCGATGCGGCAGTCGACCGACCCCGCCGGTCCCGCGCTGATCTACACCCCCGAGGAGATGGCCGCGTTCGTCGCGGGAGTCAAACGGGGCCTCGCCGACCACCTCGCGGCCGGCTGACCACCTCGCCGCCCGGCTGACCCCGGCCGAGACCCGAGCACACACCCCCCATGCACACCACCGAAGGGCACCGCACATGACCACCTCGAACGCCTCGCGGGACATCGACACCAGCAGGCCGCACTCCGCCCGGATGTACGACTACTACCTCGGCGGCAAGGACCACTTCGAGGTCGACAAGCAGGCCGCCGAGACCGTCGCCGCGGCCTACCCGGGCATCTTCGTGTGCGCGCGGGAGAACCGCGCCTTCATGCACCGCGCCACCCGGGTCCTCGCGCAGGAGCACGGCATACGCCAGTGGCTGGACATCGGCACCGGCATCCCGACCGAGCCGAACCTGCACCAGGTCGCGCAGTCCGTGGTGCCCGAGGCGCGGGTCGTGTACGCCGACAACGATCCCCTCGTCCTGAAGTACGCCGAGCGGCTGATGCGCAGCACGGCCCTGGGGCGCACGACCTACGTCGAGGCGGACGTCAACGACCCCGACGCGCTGCTCGGCGCGCCCGCGCTGGCCGAGGTGCTGGACCTGGACAAGCCGGTGGCGCTGTCGCTGAACGCCCTCATGCACTTCGTCACCGACGCCCAGGACCCGTACGGCATCGTGAGTCGGCTGCTGGCCGTGCTGCCCTCGGGCAGCGCGCTGGCACTCAGCCACTGCACACCCGACTTCGACCCGGCCACCTGGCAGAAGGTCACCGACATCTACACGGGCGCCGGAACGCCAGTGCAGTTCCGCTCGCAGAACGACGTCGCGCGGTTCTTCGACGGGCTGGACCTGCTCGACCCGGGCGTCGCGGTCGGCCACCGCTGGCGTCCGGACAGCGCCCCGCAGGCCACGGACGCCGAGGTCAGCCTCTGGACGGGCGTGGGCATCAAGCCGTAGCAGGCCGACTGACCGTCACAGGAACCTGAACCGGAACCGGAACCGACTCATGATCCGCCGGACAGGTCCTGATGCTCCCGGGCCGGAAGGCCGTCCAGGCCCGTGTCGAGCATGATGCGGTCGACGGTCTGCGTGAGGGTGCTGTCGGCGCCGATGACGGTCTCGGCGCCGTCCGGCAGCAGATCGAGGTGCCGGTACCAGTCGCGCAGGTCCGCCTCGCCGACCTCGTCGGCGTACGGCTTGGTGGCGTGGCGCACGAGGGTCTCGGCGAACGGCACATGCAGGTAGTAGCCGTGGGTCGGGCCGCGATGGTCCGCGCGCAGGCGCGCGAGCATGGCGCCGTAGCGGTCGGCGTACAGGATGCCCTCGAGGACGACGTGGTAGCCGGCGTCCAGGGAGTAGCGGGCGACGGCGTCGATCAGCCCGATGTTCGCCGCGCCGGGCCGGTCGTGCTCGCGCAGCACGACACGCCGCAGGTTGTCCTGCGCGACCAGGGCCAGGCCCCGGCCGAACCGGTCACGCAGACCGGCCGCCACCGACGACTTGCCCGAGGCGCTGTTCCCGCGCAGCACGATCAGCCGGGTCTCCCGGGTGCCCACCATCACACCGCCACGCTACCGGGACCCGCGACGGTGTCATGAGTACGACGACTCATGACGCGGGCCGCGAGGCACGCGAGGATCGACGCATGACGAGGATGAGACGCACGGAAGTCCGGTTCGCAGTACCGCTGTTGGCGACCCTGGCCGTACTGGTCGCGGGGTGCGGAACCGAGCGGGCGGGGGACACGGCCGGGGACACCGCCGGGGACGGCGGCTCCTCGCGGGCCGCGGCGCGGACGCCGAGCGCGCCGGTGGACTTCACATGCCCCGGCGAGAGCCCCTCACCGACGCCCACGTCGAGCGTGCCCGCCGCCGGCTCCTCCTCCGTCTCCGCCACACCGCCCGTCGACCACTACGCCGAGAACCACGGCTTCATGGTGCCGATCCCCTTGCACGGTGAGCGCCGCTGCGCCGGGCTCGCGGCCGCCGAGCGCATCGAGGCCGCGCTGGAACCGCTGCGCGAGCGCGGCGACTTCGCCCCGGAGAGCACCCGTGGCGCGCTGACCGGCCTCGGCTACTCCGCCGAGAAGGTGCAGTCCTACCAGAACGGCCCCACCGGGGTGAGCTTCCTGGTCGACGCCCGCCCGCTGTGCCTGGAGGGCACGATGAACTCCGGGACCACGAAGGTGGAAGCGTTCGCCGGCTATCCCGACCACACCGGCTGCGACCGTCCCTCCGGCGGCCACTGAACCGTGTACACGTGAAAGCACTGTTCGAGCCGGTCGAAAACGCGAACTGGTGTACGTGAAAGGGTCATTGGGACGTAAGTTGTGGCTCGAACTGCTCACGCCTCGGCTGAAAGACGGACGCACCTCATGACCGACCAGCAGAACATCGACACGTCGGTGCCGCACTCGGCCCGCATCTGGAACTACTGGCTGGGCGGGAAGGACAACTACCCCGTCGACGAGCAGGCCGGCGACGCGTACACCGACGTCTTCCCCGGCATCGTCACCATCGCCCGCAGCAGCCGAGCCTTTCTGCGCCGCAACATCACCCACCTGGTCTCCGAGGCGGGCATACGGCAGTTCCTGGACGTCGGGACGGGCCTGCCGACCGCCGACAACACCCACGAGGTCGCCCAGCGCCTCGCCCCGGAGTCGCGGATCGTCTACGTCGACAACGACCCGCTGGTCCTCGCGCACGCCCGCGCCCTGCTGACCTCCACCGCCGAGGGCGCGACCGCCTACGTCGACGCCGATGTGCTGGACCCGGAGCGCATCCTGGCGGCGGCCGCCGAGACGCTGGACTTCAGCCGCCCCACCGCGCTCATCCTCAGCAACATCCTGGGCCATGTCGCCGACTACGACCAGGCCCGCTCCATCGTCACCCGGCTGCTGGCGGAACTGCCGTCCGGCAGCTACCTCTCCGTCAACGACGGTTCGCGGGGCATCGACCCGGTCTTCGAGCAGGCGCAGGACGCCTACAACGAGAGCGGCGCCGTGCCCTACAACCTGCGCTCCGTGGACGAGATCACCGCGTACTTCGACGGCCTGGAGCTCCTGGACCCGGGAGTCGTCCCGGTCCCCCTCTGGCGCCCGGAGGCCTCCTCACCGGCCCCGGCGGTCATCGGCGAGCACGGCGGCCTGGCCCGCAAGCCGTAGCCGCCGGCATTGGTCAGGCGTCAGCGCGCTGAAGGCCTGCGTCCCGATGTCGTCACAGCGGGACGTAGGCCAGATCGCATTCGACGCGTCGCCGCTGCCGGGCCGCAGAGAGCCACGGGTGGTCCGCCCCGACCACGGCGGTGAGCCCCTCCACGGCCGTTCGTTGGAGTGCGTCGGCCTCGGCTCCCTCGCCCAGTCCCCGGAGGTCGAGGGCGAGGTTGGCGGTGCAGGCCAGCGTCAGCGGGTGCCGTGCGCCGAGTGTCTCGGACAGCAGCGGCAGGTGGGTCTCGTCGATCTCGCGTGCCCGCTCGAAGTCCAGTCCCGCGTATGCCGTGTTGGCCCTGCCGATCGCAACGGTCAGCGCCGTCGGGTGGCGGGGGCCGACCGTCTCGTCCAGCCGGTGCGTGACGTCGTCCTCCAGCTCCCGCGCCTCGTCGAGGAGGCCGAACGCCCGCTGGGCGGCGGCGAGGTTGGCCTTCGCCGCAAGGGTGCAGAGGTGATCCTCCCCCAGGTGTGCGACGAGACGGCCCACGGTGTTCTCGTTCAGCTGACGAGACCATTCCACATCCCGGGCCAGACGACCGTCGACGGCCGCGTTGACCGCGGCCGCGAGCGATTCGAGGTGGTCGGATCCATAGCGGGACGTGCACTGCCACAGTGTCTCCTCGGAGAGCGCGGCGGCTTCGGGGAGCGCCCCGTCCCACCGTCGGCAGACCGTGAGATTGACGGCGAGGCGCAGCGTGAGCCGGTGTTCCTCGCCCAGCTCGGACCGCGCCCGACGGTAGAGGTCCTCCTGGAGTTCGCGGGCGCCGGGGTGGTCGCCGCTCCCCCGCAAGTCGATGGCGAGCGCGTTGAGACTGTCGAGGGTGAACTCGTCGACGGGACCGAACAGCGCGTCAGCGAGGCGGGCGTTCTCCCGGGCCAGCGCCAGAGCCTCCTGGGGCCGTCCGCACAACCGCAGGTCGGCGCCCCAGCTGTGGACGGCCCGCAGCGTGACGGGGTCGTCGGTGCCGAACTCGGCGCGGGCCAGCTCGACGGCCTCCTCGCTCAGGAGCCGTGCCTCCTGGAACCGGCCCTGGTGGCGGCGCGCGTCGGCCAGCCCGCACAGGGACTCGATCAGGTCGTCGGGGTCTTCGCGGCGACGCGATACGTCGAGGGCGTTCTCCGTGAGCGGGACGGACTCCGCGATCCGGCCCGAGCGCCGCAGCAGGGAGGCGTAGGTCCTGGCCATCCGGAGGACTTCTTCGTTCTCCTCCCCGGAGGCCGAGAGCCAGGCGGTCCAGGCGTCCCGCCCGAGTGCGAGGGCGCGATCGCGGTCGCCGCAGCTTTCGAGGAACAGCACGGTCTCGTACACGAGGGCCCGCACCCCCGGGTCCGTGCTGGTCACCGCTCGGGAGAAGAGCAGGTGAGGCAGCAGCGACCAGTAGACGGGCCACTCCTGCGGCGCCGACGGACTGCCGGGCCTGGCCGCGGCGAGCAGTCGGTGGGCGGTCTCGCGCTTCCGCTCACGATGCTCGGGGGGCTGTGCCGCGAGCACGAAGGTCCCCAGCGACCCGGGCAGTCGCAGGGCGCCCTGGTCGGCGTCGACCTGCGCCAGGGAGCACTCGCTCAGGGCGCGCACCGTGCGGGAGAGCCCGGTCCGGTCGTCCGGCGGCGGTTCGCTCTGCGCGAGCATGCCGTCGACGGTTCGCGCCTGGTCCAGCAGGGCGAGCGGGACCGGTTCGGAGGCCAGGTGCGCACAGACGTCCAGCAGCCGGCGCGCGTCCGGGTGCAGTGCGTGGAGCCGCTCCAGCGCGATGTCCCAGGCCGCGGCCAGATAGTACGGGCAGCCCGTGTCCCAGCCGAGCTCGTGGACGGCAGCGCCTCGTTCGTCGAGCAGGGCGAGATACTCGTCGGCCGGACTCCCGGTGAGCCGGTGACAGACGCCCGCCTGCTGCACGGCGAGCGGCACGTCGTCCAGGGCATCGGCGAGCCGGTCGGCATCGTCCGCCCCGAGAGCGGGTGACAGCTTCCGAAGCAGTTCGACCGACTCCTCGCGCTCGAAGAAGTCCAGCCGCACCGTGGCGGCCACCCGCTCCCAGCCGGGATGGCGCGAGGTGACGAGGACCTTCCCGGATCCGCCGAGGGGAAGATACCGGCGTACCGAGTCGATGTCATCGGCGCCGTCCAGGACCAACAGCCATCTGTCGTACGGCGCGCGGGCGCGCAGCGCCTCGAGAACGGCGGGAACGGCCCAGTCGACGGCGTGGACCGCACCGGCCGCGCGGCCGAGGCCCAGCGGGTCCGCGAGGCGTGCGAGGGTCGCCAGGATCAGGCTGTCCAGGTCGGCGGGGATCCAGCACACGAGGTCGTAGTCGTCCGCGTGCCGGTGGACGTACTCGAGCGCCAGCTCGGAGGCGCCCACCCCAACGGAGTGGAGCGGCTGAGGCGGCAGCACACATACGACGTCCCTGACCGCGAGCGCGTCCTCCAGCGCACGGAGCTGGGACGTCCGGCCCACGAACGATCCGTTCCGCGAGGGAACGTTCACCAGGACGGCAGGCGCGTCCGGCCCCTTCGCGGAGCTGCCCGACGACGCCTCGACGGCGGTTTCGGGCGCTGCGGCGAGCCCAGGGGCCGACATGAGCTGCGAGCTGTCCTGTACCGATGACGGACTGCTGACCGTCCCCACGAAGTCGGAGACACCTGTGGCCTCGATCAGCCGGGCGCGCTGCGAGTACGGGCCTGAAAGGGCGCGCATCACTGCCAGTTCGGTCCGCATCCATGCCCGGTCGCTCGGATCGGGCAGTCTGGTCCCCGCCGGGTCGCGCAGCGCCGCGCGCAGGGCGACGCCGTGCTCGCCCGCCGCGGGCAGTTCCCCGAGAAGCAGGACGACCGAGGTCAGTTGGGTGCGCGTCGTCGTGGCCAGGAGCGCTTCGCGGACGCCGTCGGCGAACTCGGCGTGCCGCACCTCGGTCTGGTCCCAGTCGATCAGCCCGCCCATCAGAATCTCGGCGAGGTGTTCCGCTCCGGTGTCCGGCATCGTCCGGTCGCGCAGCTGCCGCACGAGGTCGAACTCGAAAGGAGCGGCCGCGAGGTGTGTGGCGAGCCGGCGGGCCGCGGGGGTGGCCAGGTTGAAGAAGCGGCGCACGGCGACGGCCGCGGCCTGCGGCGGCCGAGGGGGGCGCAGTCCGAGCGCGGGCGTGCCCCGGCTCAGCGTCCCTGCCAGCACGGCGGGCAGCTGACGGCGTACGCCACGCCCTCCGACGACGAGATCGGCCCAGGCGGCGAGGGAACCGGACTTGAAGGACAGCACGGGAACGACTGTGGCTTCGCCGTCGGTCTCCGGCAGGGGCCGCAGCGGGTCCTGCATGCTCGACGGCTGTCTGTAGCCGAGATTGCGGTTGGGCGCGCCGAACCCCCCTGACTCCAGTTCCAGGACATGGGGGTGCAGAGAGGAGCGATGCCTCATGTGGGGTGGCAGCAGGTGGACCAGAGCGGTGGGGCCCGCGCCGCCGAGGCGGCCGAGCAGGATGTCGGCGGCCGCTGCGGCCCAGCCGTGCCCGAGACCGTCGGTGACAACGAGGAAGAGTCGGTCTCCTCTCCCTCCGAGGATCTCGGTCAGGCCCGCGGTGCCCCCTGCCGCGCTCCAGCGCAGCCTCGGCACGCCGACGCCGTCGTGCGGCATCTCCAGCCGGGCGGTGCGGACGGACCGGAAGGCCCCGCTGTGCTCGGCAGCGGTCCCGAGCGCGGCCGTCTCGTCGCGCCAGACAGCCATCGTGGGACTGTCGTCGACGAGGACGACCAGATCGAAGGCTTTGGTGTCGGCGGGCCTCAGATACGGCATCCAGAAGGAGTCGACGACCAGCCGTTCGGCGGTGAGCTCCTCGTCGAGCAGCATGGCCCTGCTGGACGGCACCCGCTTCGCGAGCCGGTGCAGGGCGCGGGCCAGTTGCGCGGAGTGGGCCCCCTGCCCGCGTGCGTGCGGCCGGGTCTCGGGCGGCACGAACGGCCCGGTGTATGCCTCTGGCGCGGCTTCCGGACCGGGGGCCGACATGCTCAGCCCGGCGACGGGACGAGGTCCCCCGTCGGTCGGCCCCTCCCGCTCGGCGGGCGGCGGAGGCAGGAACGAGGGCCTCGCGTCCGCCAGGTCCTCGTCGTCCGCCGGCACGGGCTCACCCAGGGCGGTGCGCCCCGTGCCGATCCGGTGGGCCGCCAGCCAGACGGCGTCGGCCACGTCCTCCCAGCGCGGGGAGACGTCCTCCGCTCCCGGCGCGCGCTCCCGTGGCAGGCCGTCCACTCAGCGGCCCTTCGCCAGGTCGCGCAGCAGCAGCTCGACGAGCCGACGTCCCTCACCGTCGGCCTGGAAACCACCGTCCGTGGTCATTTGCACGGCGTTGAGCAGCTGGTCGAGCGAGTGCGTCCCGCCCGACGCGATCCGTTGCATGAAGTCGTCGACCAGACCCCGTGTCCCCGACGGCAGTGTCCTGAGGTGGTTCGCCACCATGGTGATCAGCTGTTCCCGGGAGGGGAGCCGCATCTCCAGGGGCAGACAGCGCCTGCGGAAGGCCGCCGGGAACTCCCGCTCGCCGTTGCTGGTGATCACCACGACGGGGAACTCCATGCACTCCACCCGCCCGTGGCGCACCGTTGCCGACAGCCCGGGATCGCTGGTGTGCACGCGCGCGCTGTCAGCCCTGTCGCGGATCAGCTCGGGGACGTCGTAACTGCCGTTCTCCAATACGTGCAACAGGTCGTTGGGCAGGTCGACGTCGCTCTTGTCGAGCTCGTCGACGAGCAGAACCCGAGGTCGCTCGAACGGCAGCAGCGCGGTCCCCAGCGAGCCGAGGGTGATGAAGTCGCCCAGGACCGGCGGCCCCTGATCGTCGTCGCCGTCCTCCGGCCGGGGCCCCGGCTGCGCCGCCCGGAGGGCCTGCCGAGCGGCGATGGCCTGCGCACGGCCCAGGGCATCGTAGACGTACAGGCCGTCACGCAGCGCGGTGCGGCTGACGATGTTCCACTCCAGTACGCGCCCCAGTCCCAGTTCACGGGAGATCAGGTAGGCGAGGGTGGACTTGCCGACGCCGGGCGGACCGGTGACGAGCAGGGGTCGGCGCAGCACGAGGGCGGCGTTGACGACGTCGACGGTGTCCTCGTCGAGCTGCGGCACGGCGGTCACGGACCCGAGACGGCGGCGTGCGGCCGCCTCGTCGCCAGGCGGCGCGGGCAGGGCCGGACCACCGCGGAAACTGCGCCAGGGCGGGGCCTGCGGCAGGGGCCGGGGCGGCCCGTCCGGAGCGATGCCGGTGGCGTGGAACACCCGCCAGTCCGGTCCGTCTCCCGGTGTGGTCCCGCTCATGTCCCGCTCTCCTCGTTGTCGATGGTGCCGATGACGTCCGTGTCGATGTCCGTATCGACGTCCGTCCCGATGACTGGGTGGTCCTGCTCGATGTCGACGAGTCGAGTGGGATCGTCCCAGAAGAAGGCGATGTGCCGGCCCAGCAAGTGCGGGCCGCTTCGCTGGAGTTCGGCCGTTCTCCGCAGCCTGTGTATGGCGAAGGGCAGTCGGTCGGCGGTCGGTACAGCGGCGAGGACCGCCGTCACGACTTCCCGGCGCTCCTCCAGGAGCGCGCCTCGCCGGTCCCACAGAGCGAGCCCGATCCCCTGCGCGATGGCCGCCTTCAGGGCCTCCGTCGCCGCGCCCCCGACGGGCGGCGTTTCGAGCACGGCCGCCGTGTACGTGGGCTCGGTCGCGAGAGCGGACTGCCAGGCGTCCGGTCGTTGCCCGTCGGTGTCCCGCCAGTCGTGCACCGTGATCCCGTGCTCCCGCAGCGCCCTCCACCGCTCCTGCCACCGGGCCCTGACCCGTGCGTCGTCGGCACGCATCCGCTCCAGACTTCGCAGGTGCACCCCGTACCTCAACCCCAGGGGCAGCGGCCCCCCCTCTCCGGACCGGGCCGTCAGGCCGGCCAGGTCGTGGTTGAGCAGGTCGTAGGGGAGGACGAACTCGACGTACGCAGGTGCCTCGGATCCGGTGGTCGCCGGTGCGTCCGGCTGGTGCGCGAGCCTGGCCAGCTGTCGCAGAACCCGATCCAGGGCCGTCCCGAGGTCGTCGAGGGTGGTCGTCACGGGCTCGTCGGGCAGGGGGTCCCAGCGACCGGGGACCGTGTTGAGCCAGGGCCGGACGACGACCTCTCCGGATCCGTCGTGGGTGGGTTCCACGACCACGACGAGACACCTCGGGACGGAGGGGTCGGTTGCCGTGCGGGCCCGGACGCGGGCGGCCCGGCGCTCTTCGAGCTGCGCGAGCAGCCCGGCCTGTCCCGCCCAGTCCTGCACCCAGGCGGACAGGGCCGCTCGACGCCCGGGTATCCGGACCGACCCGGCAGCGAGGTCCATGAGCAGCACGGCGGGCGGCAGACCGTCCGGCTGTGCGTTCAACTCCATTACATGGGTGAAGAGTTGCACGGGAGTGAGGCCTGAGGGGAGGTCGATGCGGAGCTCTTCCGCGAGCCGGTCGCGCAGTTCGGTCCCCGGCAGCCAGTCCGCCACGTCGGCAAGGAGCACGAGCGCCGTACTCGTCTCCCGCGGGGACAACGGACCGGGCAACTCCGGTGCCAGGCCTTTCGGAACGGCCCAGGGCGCGAACAGGCGCTCAAGGCCGTCGGCTGCCGCGGGTCCTTCGAAGATCCGCACCACGTCGAGGAGAACCCGCTCTCCCCCCGGCACGTTCAGCGCGGCCCGCACCAGGGTGACGACGTCCTCACGCATTCGCACGCCCCGAACGTCGCAGGGGACGCCCAGCTGATCGCCGAGCACGCCGGCGAAGGTGAGACGCCCGGCCGACTCGTGCATGCACGACAACTCGCACAGCGCTTCGGTCAGCCGGAACAGCCGCGCCATGCCGCTGCTCGACTCCCGCTGGAACTGCCCCATTCCGCCGACGACTTCACCGACCTTCCCCGCCGAGCCGGTACCCCTGCTCGGCGAGTGAAGCTAGCACGCCGGCCGCGAGCCCAGCAGGTGGCTTGCCGACATCCCGCACGACGCTCACACCGCCCCCCGGCGCCGCCGCAGGGCCTCGGACTGGCCCACGTTCTCGGCCCAGGTCCCGGCCCAACGGGCCAGCGCGATCCGGTGCTCCGACGATGACACGAGCCGGGACGCGTGCTCGACGAGCAGCACGGCCGGGGGCAGGCCGTCCGGCTGTGCGTTGCGGTGCAGGAGCCAGGCAAAGAGCGCTTCGAGCGGGAGACCGGCGGGCAGTTCGAGGCCGTTCAGATCGTCGGTGAGCGCGTCGCGCAGACCGCTGACGGAGAGTTCGGCCGCCGCGGCCCTCAGGAGGGTCAGAGCCGCGTCCTCCTCCGCGGCCGACAGCACACCGGGCACGGGAAACCCCGGCCCGGCGGTGACCAGTCGCGCCAACTCGTCGGCCGCCTGGCCTCCTTCGAGAATCCGTACCACATCAACCAGCACCTGCTCCCCGCCCGGCACCTTCAGCGCGGCTCGCACCAGAACGACGACGTCCTCACGGCGTCCGGCGCCCCGGATCTCGATCATCTGGTCCAGCTCGTCCCCGAGGAGATCGCCGAACTGCCTACGTCCCGGCAGATCCGCCACGCACTCCAGCTCCTCCACAGCGTCGACCAGCCGCTGTGCACGTGCGGCGGGCCGACCCCCCGGGGACACGACGGGGACGACGTACACAGCGACCTGCGCCGCCAACTCCTCGGCTGCCGGGCCTCCTTCGAGAATCCGGGCCACCTCGACCAGTATGTGTTCCCCACCAGGCACCTGCAGCGCAGCGCGTACCAGGGCAACGGCGTCTTCGCCCTGCCTGACGCCCCGAATCTCGATCGTTCGGGACAGTTCCTCGCCGAGGATCCTGGCGAACACCAGCCGCCCCTCCCGATCCTGTACACACGCCAGCCCGCCCACGGCTTTGGCCAACCGAGTCACATGCCTGAACCGCGCGTGTTCGAGGGTCCCCAGGCGCCCGGCCTCGATGACCTCGCCCGCGTCCATGCCGCACTGCGCCCACCCGATCCCGAAACCGGCCCCGACCCGAACGGCCCGGCCCTCGACATGAATCGGCTCGATGATGTCCTGCCGCAGCCGCCCGGTGAGAGACGCGGCGTCGACCAGGCCCTGCTCTCCCACGAGGATCACGAAGGCGGCCTCGGCGACGCGGGCCACGGTGTCGTCGCCCCGTACGGCGTCGCGCAGCCGACGGGCCACCTCGGCGAGGACGGCGTCGCCGGCGTCGTGCCCGAATCTGTGGATGACGCTCTCGAAGCCGTCGAGGGTGCAGTACAGCACGGCCAACGCATACCGATCGACCTCGGGATCCTCCGAGGGCACGCGAATGTGCCGATGGTCTGTGGTGTCGTCGGACTGTGGGTCGGCGCACAGCAGACCGGAGAGCTGTTCGCGGAGGGTACGGCCGTCACGCAGACCGGTGACGGGGTCGTGGCGGGCCAGGTAGGCGGGCGTCAGATCCCGTGAGGCGGCCGTTCTCCACGTCCCGACGTCCATGCGTGTGGTCACCAGCACCCGGCCGCGGGTCGCCCCCATCCGGTCGACGAGCCGCTCGACGTCACGTTCGTCCGTGACGTGATCGAGGACGAGCAGCCATCCGCCCCGGGCTGCGAGCCACTGCAGGGTCGCCTCCTCGGCGTCCATGCCCTCCGGTGGAAAGGAGAGACCCCGAAACGCGGTCTCCCCCAGGCTCGCGATGCCCCTCGCCCTGGTTCGTTCGGAACTCGCGTCGACCCACCACACCATTTCGTAGTCGTTGAGATACCTGTGCGCGTACTCCAGCGCGACGGTGGTCTTGTCCGAGCCCGCAGGTCCGCACAACGCCACGGGCACGCGGGCTCCGCGCCCCAGGGTCCGTTCCACCCATGCCACGTCCTTCTCGTGAGCGGTCAGGCGGCGAAAGACTCGACGATCGGGCAGGTTGTGGATGCGCAACCACGGCAGCCGCAGCTGAGCCGCCGTCACCGGCCACAGTTCCGCGAGCGGTGCGCCTCCTCTCGGCAGCGTCAGCGTCCCCGTCCGGTCCGCGATGACCGCGGGGAAGTCCGGTGTGCGGCCGAGGCGCGGGACGATGTAGTCGTTCACCGCGTCGACCGTGCGGTTCGCCGAGCCGGCGGTGACCACCGTGCGCAGCACACCGCGCACGTCCGGTGCGAAGACGAAGACATCCTGGTCCTCCAGCGGTTCGCCCACGTGCATGAGGCCGCTCAGCAAGACCTCCGCCAGACAGACCGGGCTGCTGTCGGGCAGGGCGGCGGCCTGGACGAGCCGCATGACGGGAAGCGTCAGCGGATCGACGGCGGCCAGGTGGCCGGCCAGTTCGTAGGCGTGCGGCGAGGCCGTCGCCCGGAAGGTCCGGACGCGTGCGGCGACGGTGTCCGGCTCACCGGTGACGCCCTCGTCGAGGGGCACGGTTTCGGGAAGGCGACCGGCGTCGACAACGCGCAGGGCGGCCACTGCGCCGTGGGACGCGATCAGGTCGGCCCAGGAACGCAGGCTCGGCTCGTCCAGTTCGAGGACGGGCACGGGCAGGCCGGGTCGCAGACTCTCCGCCGCCGGCAGCCAGGGGTCGTCCGCGGCGAGCAGGCTGTTGGGCGGGGCCGGACCCGTCGTCCGCACGATCATGGGCTCCGCCGCCAGCCCGGTGCCGCTCCACAAGCGGGTCGGGAACAGGTGGAGCACGGCCGTCGGGGCTCTGCGGGCCAGCGCGGCCAGCCGCTCGTGGGCGGCACCGGTGTACCAGTGGTCGCCGACGCCGTCGGTCAGGGCCAGCACAGCGGTCCGGTCGCCGGTGAGGGGGTCCGCCGCGTCGAGTGGACTCACGTGTACGGAGCGGAAGATGCCCGAGCCGGTGAGGGCGTGCACCAGTTCGCCCACGGTGTCCCGCCACACCCGCATGGACGGACCGTCGTCGACGGCGAGCACCAGGTGGAGCCAACGGTCCTCGGCCGGTCGCAGCACGGCGTCGAGGACCCCACTCTCCGCGATGGCCTCCGCGGTGGCGTTCTCGTCCAGCTCGTGGCGGTGCGCGGACGGCACCCTGCGCTTGAGCGCGCGCAGCGCCCGGACGACGCCCAGCGGATGCCTGAGGCCCCGTACTGCGGGGATGCGGAGCGGTGCGCCGGCAGCCCCGCCGACATGGGCGCCGGTCAGCGCGTAGACCGGGCGCCGGGCCGCGTCCGCAGGGGTCTTCCCCCGTCCGGAGCGCTCCGGCGGCGCGTCGGCTTCAGGCGCGGGCGGCGGTGGGCGGACGGCGTCGGACTGCGGTGCGGCTGCCGTCGCCGGACCCGGCGACTCGTGCAGGGCGAGCCACAGGAGGTCGCCGAGTTCCCGGGGGGAGAGTTCCACGCCGGCACTGCGGAGCGAGGCGTGCAGGCGGGAGACCAGGAGCTCGTCCTGCTCACCGCACTCCGCCGCTCCTGAGCTCACGCAGCACCGCCCTTCTGAGGTGCTCGGCCTCGGGGTGGACGCCCTGCCGCAGCAGATGGACGGCGTGCAACAACTGGTCGGTGGCGAGACCACCGAGGCTGCGCCGGTCGGTGAACGTCCGGATGAGCTCCAGCACCCGCGGCCACTGCTCCTCCAGCTCCCGCAGTTCCTGGGCGAAGTGCGCCCGGACGATGCCTTCGAGCTGCTGTGGGCCGGGTTCCGGCAGTTCCAGTCGGATGCAGCGGCGCAGGAAGGCCGCCGGGAACTCCCGTTCGCCGTTGCTGGTGATCACGACGAAGGGAAAATCCCGGCAACGGACGGTGCCCTGCCGCACCCGCACCTTCGCCTGTGAACCCTGCACATGGACATCGATCTCCGCCTGCTCCTCGGGCAGCCGGGCGAGTTCGGGGACGGTGAACTCGCCTTCCTCCAACACGAAGAGCAGGTCGTTGGGCAGATCCAGGTCGCTCTTGTCGAGCTCGTCGATCAGGAGCAGTCGCGGTCGCCCCTCGTGCCGGGTGGCCAACGCGGTTCCCAGGGGCCCCAGGCGGACGAAGCTGCCGATGTCGTCGGTGCCGTCCTGCCGCTCCCGCAGCCGTCCGATGGCGTCGTAGCGGTACAGCGCGTCGGTGAGGTTGGCGCGCGTGTTGACCGGCCAGACCAGGACCGGTCCGAGCCCGAGTTCCGCCGCCACGGCGTGGGCGAGCGACGACTTGCCGGTGCCGGGCGCGCCGGTGACCAGGAGGGGGCGGCGCAGCCGCAGGGCGGCGTTGACCACCTCCACCTGTTTCTCGCCGATCAGATACGGCCGCCGCGGCTCTGCTTCGCCTTCCGGTCGCGGCCGTCGCCACGGCGGCGGCTCGGGCAGCGGCACGGCATCCTCGTAGGCGCTTCCATCGCCGCGGAAGAGCCGTTCCTGCGGGCGTCCGCCGTTCACGCGACGCCTCCTTCCCGTCTCGTCGGGTGGGCCAGGCGTTGACGGGGCGGCGCCCAGCTGGGGTCCTCCCACAACAGAGCCAGATGGGCGCCCATGCGCGTGGTGTCGTGCAAGGCGGCGGCGCGCCGCCTTCTGACCTCTTCCCGCAGGCTGTGCGGCCAGTTCTGGGTGACGACGGTCCGCAGCTCGGCGGCGGTCCCGGGCCCGTGGGCGCTGCGCTGCCACAGGACCACGGGCACCCCCAGCCAACGGCACAGGACAAGCGTGGCGTCGTGCTTGTCGGGCGGACAGCAGGCGACGACGCAGGCGATCTCCTCCCGCTCCGTCAGGGTGCCGTTGGCCGCTTCCAGGTCGTGCAGCAGATACGGCTCCGCCTCGGGGTCACGCCCCTTCTCCCACCGTCTCTTCCGGGCGCCGGCCCGCCGCACGCTCTGCCCGCGCAGGACCACGACCCGGTCCAGGCCGAGCGGGCGCGGCCCGAGCGGTCCGGCGCTGGTGGGCAGCCGGTCCACGGCCAAACCGAAGAACCCCTCCTCCAGCAGGAACTCCACCCCTGACGTGTCGTCGTACTGGTCGAGGTCGTCGACGGCGTCGGTGAGATCGGCGCAGAGGTCGGCCCGGCTGCGCAGGGCGTCGCCGTCCGTCCAGGTGCTGACCTGCTGGCCGTGCTCGTCGTAGAGGCGGATGACGTAGTGGAAAGAGTCCGCGGTGGGCTCGGCCGCCCACAGCCACACGCGGAGCACCGGCTGCGAAGTCCGGGCGGACGCGCGGGACTCGGCGGACCAGCGGCACTGCCGCACCGCCTCCGGGCTGACCCCCAGGCGTGAGCTCACGCGGTCCGACCAGTCCCGCAGGGCGTCTCCGTCCTGCCGCCGGGTCGCGGCGACCTCCTCGACGACCTGGATGACGGGCGGTACGACACCGGGTTCGCCGAGGCGGTCCTCCAGGTCCTCGATCAGTGCGCCGACGCCGTGCGCGCCCGGTGTGGCGCTTGCGCCGAGCAGGGAGATGTGCGGTACGGCCAGGCGGGCCGCGGCGCGCACCTCGGGATCGGCGCCCAACCCGAGCAGCACGCCGAGTTCGTCGTACTCGGTCGGGGTGAGCAGGCGCTGGGCGCCCATCCTCACCGCCGTGTCCCGGACCCGCCGGGCGACCGCAGGATGGGCCGTGAGTGTGCTGAGCAGGACCGGGATGCCCCGCGGGTGGTGCAGGGCCGCGTCGACGAGTTCCTCGCACCGGTGGGGTGTGCGGTTCAGAGCGAGGGCGCGGCGGAGCTGCTCGGCGCATCGCTCCCGGCCGTCTCCGGGCAACTCGCTCAGGGCGTCGACCAGTTCTCCGATCCGGGCCAGGGTCCGGGGGTCGGACACCTGCGCGGCACCGGTCGGCGACACGCCGTGGGCGGCGAGCAGTCCCAGCATGACGGAGGCCCGGATGGCGTATGAGCGGCCGTTGTCGGGCTCCGCGGACACCACCATGCCTGCCACACAGCCGCGTTCGCGGTCCCACAGGGGTGCTCCGCTGTGACCGGGCTGGATCTCCAGCGGGGCGTACCCGGGGTCGAGGATGTACCAGGGGCCCATCTGGGCCTGGACGCGGACGTCCACGAGGGAGCGCTGTGCGCCGTTGGCGTACCAGGTCGTCAGCCGTCCGCCGGACGTCTCACGGACGGGCACGAGTCTGACGTCTGCCTGCCGGGGGTCGAACTTCAGCAGGGCCAGGTCGCCGGTCCACCACTGATCGCCCTCCGGCCTGGGGGCCAGCCACCCTGCCAGTTCCACCGCGTGGCGGTCGTCGCCGAGGGCCGGGAAGGAGGCGGCGACCTGGAGCATGTCCTCGGCGGTCGGTTCGACGGGAGCGAGCTTGGGCCTCCCGAGAGCCGCGTTGATCACATGGGCGCAGGTCAGCAGGAATCCGTCCGCGACGACCACTCCCGCACCCAGGCCCGCGCCGGTCGCGCCTCGGGTGTGCAGGGTGCCCCATGCCCGGCGGATCCGGTCGTCCGGGTCGTCGGCGTAGTGCCGGTGCACGGTCAGACCGTCGGATCGGGGGTTTCGAGGTTCCAGGTCGCCGAGACCGTGAGGCTCGCCTCGCCCTTGTTGGCGACTATGCCGAGCGTCAGGTCGTTGCCGATCCGGACGCCGAGGTCGACGGTAAGCTGCTGAGGGCGCCGGTCCATGGCGGACACCGTGTCGTGCACCGACTGCAGGACCGGCACCAACGGCTGCAGGACCTGCCGCAGTGCGCCGCGGGCGGCCCGCGCCACCCGTCCGCCCCCGTCACCCGCTACCGGCACAAGCGGCGCGGAGCCGGGTGTCGAGGTACCGGGTGCCGCACCGCTCGTCGCGGAACCGACCAGTGGACTGGGAAAGACCTCCAGCAGCACCGTCTGGCCGTCTTCGAAGGTGAACTCCACGAACTCCCCCATGGATCCAACTATGCCATCTCCATGGCCACTTGACCGCCCCATCGATCAATCCCGCTACAGCAGCCGGCGGATCTCCCCCCGCACCCGGTAGAAGCCGCCGGCCGCTGTGTGCAGGGCGTCGACGACGTAGCGCGCCCCGGGTTCGCGTATCTCGCGCGGGAACTGGACGTTCCAGGACGTGTCGTAGCCCCCGGAGACGACGTGCACCCGGACGCGGCCGGCCTCCTGGACGCACTCGACGACGATCGCGCCGGAGGGCGCCCGGTCCAGCGTGGCCACCGCTGCGGCGGCCGTGGCCGAGGCGTAGGTCGGCAGGGCGGCGGCGAGCTTGACGTCCCGGGCCACCGGCACCGTGCCCTGCTGCGCCGCGGCGACGGCCGCCTCGCTCGCGTCCACGCACACCAGTGAGCCGTCCGTGGTCACCAGGTACAAGCGGTCGTCGCGGTACTGCATCGACAGGGCCGAGCCGCCGCCGGTGCCGAGCTTCCACAGGCGCGTGCCGTCCCGGTCGAAGCAGTAGACGGACGACGACGCGTCACCGGCGAACACGAAGCGCCCGCCCGGCGAGGTGGCGCACGAGTACACGGCGCTGTCGCAGCCGTAGGTGGCCTCGACCGTGCCGGTCGCCTTCGCCAGCCGCTGGACCACCCGGTGGGCGGTTCCCGCGTACACGGCGTCGTCCTCCTGCCAGCCGAACAGGACGCCGCCGCGGGTGGGCGTGTGCCAGATTTCGCCGCCGCCGTCGGGGGCGTAGGCGGTGACTCCCGCGTGGTGGCCGTGGTAGACGGCACGGTCGTCGGCGCGGACCATCCAGGCGTGCTCGCCCTGGCTGCGCCGGGCCCACTGGTGTTCGTCCTCGTGGTCGATGACGGTGAGCCGGCCGTCGCGGTCGGACACGTTCAGGATGCCCTCGTGGATGTCCAGCCAGAAGATGTCGACGTCGGCCGAGATGTCGTAGGCGGCGAACGGCAGCTTCGAGGACAGGTCGTAGACCTTGCCGTCGTCACAGCCGGCGTAGATCCAGAACTCGTCGGCGACCAGGCACTTCACGCCGTCCGGCAGGCTGAAGCGGGCGAGGACGCCGCCTTCGTGGTCCAGGGTGTAGACGTCGCCCGACTGGTTGCCGACCCAGCAGTGGTCGTCGTCCACATGGATGCCGAACGCCGAGGAGCCGGTGGCGAACCGCCACAGCACGGGTGCCACGGCACGCGCGGTGGAGGGCGCCGAGGCCACCTGACGGCGGGTCACCGAACGCGGGGCGCGCTGCCCGACGACGGCCGGGGCGTACCCCTTGCGGACCTTCTCCCCGACCTTCTTCGCGGCGGCGGCCCGCGCCTTCTCGGCGGTCGGGAACGTCGTCGTCTGCACCTGGCCGGTGGCGCCGATCCGCCCGTACCGCACCGTCACCACCGCGCCGTCGACGGTCACTTCGTAGAACTTGTGCGCACCGTCGCCGTCCTGCGACAGCTCCAGATACGTCGTCGACACCGTGCTGGACGCGGTAGACATGGCAGGCCCCTCCCCAGGGTGGACCCGCGGCCGTTCCGGCGGGTCCCACTGACAGAACCGTAGGCGCAGGCACTGACAATCGCCCTCGCGGCCTGCCCGCGGTCAGCTCTCGGGGTCCTTCGCCGGCCGGCCGGGCGGGGTCTCGCCGGCGGTGAGGTGTTCGAGGACCTCGACCAGTTCCTGACAGGCGCGTTCCACGGAGCGTCTGGTGTTGCGCTGCTCGGTGATCACCGCGGAGAGCAGCAGGGCGGTCAGTGCCATCGTCCCGTTGAAGGCCTGGAGCTTGATCATCACTTCGATGCGGGACAGGCGGTCGAACGGTCCGACCTCGTCCGTCGCGGCGATCGTGGCCATGACCGAGGTGAAGAGGGCGCACAGCATGCTGCCGGCGAGCTGGAACCGCAGCGCCGCCCAGATCAGCATGGGGTAGACGAGGAACAGCAGGCTGACGGGGCTGTGCGTGGCCAGCGGGACGAGGGCGACGGCGACGAGGACCAGGCCCGAGGCCTCTTTCCAGCGGGACAGCCGCAGGGGGCGCTGTATCGCGTGCAGCACGAGCAGGACCGGCGTCACGATCAGTACGCCCATCGCGTCGCCGACCCACCAGGCCAGCCAGACGGCCCAGAAGCTCTGCGGGTCGAGCCTGCCGGAGAGGACCAGGAGGCCGACGCCCACGGTCGAGCTGAGCAGCATGGCGGTGAGGGCGCCCAGGAAGACCAGGGCGAGGCCGTCCCGCAGCCGGGCGAGGTCGTTGCGGAAGCCCACCTTGCGGAGCATGAGGTACGCGCAGACGGGGGCGGCGGTGTTGCCGACCAGGTTGCCCATCACCATGGGCCGCAGCGAGGTCAGGGACATGATGACGAGGAGGGCTCCGAGGGCGATGCCCGCCCAGGTGCGGAGCCCGAAGATCAGCAGGCAGGCCACCGCCACTCCGGTGGGCGGCCAGATGGGGGTGAAGATCGCGCCTTCGACGACGAGCTCCCGCATGAGTCCCAGCCGCCCGGCCGCGTAGTAGCTGAGCGCGACGGCCAGCGTCAGGACGGCGAGGACGGCTGGTCGGCGCAGATCCGGGGTACCCACCACAGCAGCCATCAGACACCGGCGTGGCGCTGTCGGCGCGGCGAGACGCGCCGTGACGGGCCCCTTGGGGCCCTATGGCTGAACCCGGGGTATCTCCGGCCCCACCAGTCCGTCGTGGCCCACCACGAGTACGGCCGCGTCGTCCTCGTGCCCCACGCGCTCGGCGCCCTTGATCACCGCGGCGGCGAGCGAGCCAGCCGTCATGCCCGCGACGGCGGCGATGCCCGCGAGCCGTACGACCTGGTCCAGGCCCTCCTCGACGGTCAGGGTCGGGCCCTCGACGACGCCGTCCGTGAGCAGCACGAACACTCCGCCCTTGGTGAGCCGGTAGCGGGTGACCGGGTAGTCCATGCCCTCCTGGACCCCGAGGGGCGGTCCGCCCTCGTCCTCGGCGACGCCGGACTTGCCGTCGGCCGTGGCCCACACGCACGGGATATGACCGGCCCGGGCGCTCTCCAGGACCCCGGTGGCGGGGTCGAGCCGCATGAAGGTGCAGGTGGCGAAGAGGTCGCTGCCGAGGGAGAGGAGCAGGTCGTTGGTCCGGGCGAGGAGCTCGCCCGGCTCGCTGGTGACGGAGGCGAGGGCGCGCAGGCCGACCCGGACCTGGCCCATGAACGCGGTCGCCTCTATGTTGTGGCCCTGGACGTCGCCTATGGACAGGCCTATGCGTCCGTCCGGCATGGTGAAGGCGTCGTACCAGTCGCCGCCCACGTTGAGGCCGTAGCAGGCGGGCGCGTACTTCACGGCCAGCCGGAAGCCGGGGGCCACGGGCAGGTCCCTGGGCAGCATTCCGCGTTGGAGGGCGAGGGCCAGCTCGACGCGGGAGCGTTGCAGCTCCGCGCGCTCGCGCGCCTGGGCGGTCAGCGAACCGAGTCTGGCCAGCAGCTCGTCGCCGTCCTCCGTGGGGCGCTTGCGGGACATTGATCACTCCGGCGGGACGGCGGCTCGTCAGGAGGGCAGAGGGCGACCATATCGGGCAAACCTCATATTTTACCTTTACAGGATGATAGCGGCCTCGGGGCCTGGCCCGAAACGGGACCCGGAGAGGAGGATGCCCACCGCGACGGTCTTCGGTCACCGACGGCATCGATACGAACTCCGAGGGGCATCCCAGCGTGAACATATCGATCGAGAACATGCGCGACGCCGATGCTCCGGCTCGCTTGTTCGAGGCCGCCCTGAACCGGACCTCGCTCCTCAAGGCGGTACTGCCGAACGACATCGAGAGCCGACGGGAGCGATTCGTCCGCGACCTGCGGCAGGGATCTCCACGTAGTCCGGTATTCACCTACCCCGGGACGGATGCGACCCGAACCGAGCCCCTGCGGCAGATCGTCGACGATTACGGCGCGCACGACGACCCGTTGATCCGGTTGATGGCGGACGAGGCGTCGAAGCACCTCGCAAGATTCCAGGCCTGTGTGAGCCACGAAGCCGACCGCATCACCCAGGAACTGTCCGCCGAGAACGGGGTGCCCGACGAAGCGCTGCTCGCCGAAGCACTCGCATTCCTTCGCGCGAGAAAAGAACGGACGCCTCCCGAGGAGGAGCGGAGATTCTCCGCCGCGGATGTGCTGAAAGCCGTGGAGAAGACACTCTCCGCGCAGGGGCTGACCGACTGGAAACCCCAGATCCATCCGGAGATGGCCGCCCGCATGAGCGTCCGGTCAGGGAACCGGACGGTGAACATCCGCGCGGATCTGCGCCTCGGGGAGAACGAACTCGTCGGGCTCGTCACACATGAGATCGGCACCCATGTCTTTCGCTGGGAGAACGGCCACCGGGTGGCCGACGTCCTGTGCGTTCGGCTCTCCGGGGCCACCGCCACGGAAGAAGGTCTGGCCGTCTGGAACGAACAGCGGGCGACCGGCGGGAAATCGCTCGATCCGAGATTCGCCCTGCGCGTCGTCGCGGTGCACACGGCGTTGCGCGGGAGTTTTGTGGACGTCGTCCACGCCCTGCTGCCTTTCGTGCCGGTCGAAGCGGCCTTCGACGTGGCGACGCGCGTGAAACGCGGACTCATCGACACCGCCGAGCCCGGCGGCTTCGTCAAGGACCACGTGTATCTGGCCGGCTATCGCATGGTGCGGGAACACCTGGATCGGAATCCCGACGAACACGATCTCCTGATGGCCGGCAAATGGCCGCTGAACCGCCTTTCGCTGCTCCGGGACGCGGATGTCGTCTCCGAACTCGGCGACGACATCCGACGACCCGACGAGCTCTTCATCGAGCGGACGCGCGACATCGTGCGGGACCTCTCCATGACTCCGTGACCGGCCCCGCGACCGGCTCAGCGACCGGCGGGTTCATCCCCTTCGGCATGAGCGCCTCGCTCTTCGCCCACCGGAAGCGGCTCCTCCGGAAGCGGCTCCTCGTCCCCGCTCCGCACGCGCGGCACACGAGCGCCCTCCGCAGGCGCCGGCTCACTGCTCGCGAACGCCGCGGCGACTTTCTCCGTCCATTCCTGGTTCGGCACCTGCTCGTCGATGTCGAACACCCGCCCCTTCTTGAACGTTCCGAAGACGATCGAATCGGCAGGGACTTCGTACTTCATCTCGAACTGCCTGCCGATCCCGGAAAGACCGTCCCGCACGAAGCAGCGAAACCGGAAATGGGCCCGATTGGCGTTGCCGTGCGTACGCTGACCCGCGAGCAGGAGGAGATCCGCCTCCTGTCCGCCGTAGGCGATGGTGTAGGTCCCGAGCTCCTTGTCGTTGATCTTGTCCTTCTTGCGCGCGCTGATCGACATCGGGTCCGGCCGACCTCGGGGAATGAGCTTGCTCTTCGTGGCACCGCGCTCGTTCGGATAGAGGAGCGTCAACTCGAACCGAGGCTCCACGAGCGCACGTCGGGTCTTGTTGGAGATCTTGATGCTGTAGCGAAACTCCTGCTTCTCCTCTGACCACCAGACCGATATTCGAGGAGAGATGTCAATGCGCGGCCTGAGCATACGCAGACCCAGCAGCGAGAGTCCCGAGGCGGCGAGAGCGGATGCGGTCTTCTCTACGATTCCGATCAGCAGATCCATGCGGCAGCGGAGCACCTTCTACGATGACGGATCATGGATGGAGCGTGACTGAGCGCTGAAGTGTGGCACAGCACCAGGCCGCGCGGAACCCGACCCGACGCCGGTAATGAAAGGGTTACGCAATTCTGTCGGAACAGGGCAGAGTTGAGCAGTTTCGCGCATCTTCTGGAGTCGCAAGGGGCCGGGCCGCATAGGTGATGCGGACGACGCCGTCGGCATGCCGTTCCGTGTCGCCCCGCACGCCGAACACCTCGCGCAGGAGGTCCGGCGTCAGGACCTCCAACACCGGGCCGGCCGCCACCACTTCGCCCTCGTGCAGGACGACCAGGCAGTCGCAGAGGCGGGCGGCCAGGTCCAGGTCGTGCAGGACCGCCAGGGTGGTGACGCCGGTGCTGCGGATCAGGTCCAGGAGTTCGAACCGGGCGCGGATGTCGAGGTGGTTGGTGAGTTCGTCCAGGACGAGCAGTTGCGGCCGTTGGGCCAACGCCCGTGCGAGCAGGACGCGTTGGCGTTCGCCGCCGGAGAGCGTGGCATAGTCCCGGTGGGCGAAGGGGCCGACCCCGCAGCGGGCGACGGCTTCGGCCACGGCTTCGCGGTCCTCGGCGCCGTCGCGTCCCAGCAGGCCGTGGTGGGGAGTGCGGCCGAGGGCGACGATCTCGGTCACGGTCAGGCCGGTGGTGGTGCCGGCGTCCTGCAGGACGGCCGCCGTGCGGCGGGCGGCGGTGCGGGCCGGGAGCTCCCACACATCGTCACCGCCCACCCTGACCACCCCGCCGGCCGGCCGCAGCGAGCGGTAGACCGTCCGCAGCAGCGTGGACTTGCCGCTGCCGTTGGGACCCACGAGCCCGACGACATCGCCCTTGGCGGCCTCCAGGGTGACCTCACGGAGGATCGGCTTGCGGTCCAGGGTGATGTGGAGCTGGTCGACGGTCAGTTTCATCGGGGTTCCTCCGTGGATACCCCGGCCTGAAGGCCGGAGTGGGGGGTACCCCCGCTTGCGGGGGAGAACCGGACTCCTGCGGAGCGGGGCAGGGAGAACCGGATCGCCGCCAGGGCGATTCGGTGTCCGCCGGTCACCGGCCTGCACCTTGTACTCACACAGAATCCGATAGCGTGTGAAATGTGACGCAGCAGGTCAAGCGGGCGTTCAAGTACCGCTTTTACCCCACGGACGAGCAGGCGGCAGAGCTGTCGCGCACGTTCGGCTGTGTCCGCCTCGTGTACAACAAGGCGCTGGAAGAGCGCACGCAGGCCTGGTACAGCGAGCAGCGCCGCGTCTCCTACGTGCAGTCGTCCGCCGCGCTGACGGAGTGGAAGAAGACCGGGGAACTCGCCTTCCTGACGGAGGTGTCCTCCGTCCCCCTTCAGCAGGCTCTGCGCCATCTCCAGACGGCGTTCGTCAACTTCTTCGCCAGGCGCGCCAAATACCCGCGCTACAAGTCGCGGAAGAAGTCCCGCGCGTCGGCCGAGTACACCCGCAGCGCTTTCACGTGGCGTGCGGGGAAGTTGACCCTGGCGAAGATGGCGGAGCCCCTGGACATCCGCTGGTCGCGTCCTCTTCCAGAGGGTGCGGAGCCCACGACGGTGACTGTGTCCCGTGACAGCGCGGACCGTTGGTTCGTCTCGATGCTCGTCGAGGACGCCATCGCCCCGGCCCCGGCCACGAATGCGGCGGTTGGCCTGGACGCCGGGATCACCTCCCTGATCACCCTGTCCACCGGTGAGAAGATCACCAACCCGAGGCACGAGCGCCGCGACCGCGACCGCCTCGCCCGTGCCCAGCGGGAGCTGTCGCGGAAGGCGAAAGGCTCCGCCAATCGGGAGAAGGCCCGCCGCAAGGTCGCCCGCGTCCACGCTCGGGTCACCGACCGGCGCCGCGACTTCCTCCACAAGCTGTCGACTCGACTCGTACGTGAGAACCAAACGATCGTGATCGAGGACCTCACCGTCCGCAACCTGCTGAAGAACGGCAGGCTCGCCCGCGCCATCTCCGACGCGTCGTGGACGGAACTCCGGTCGATGCTGGAGTACAAGTGCGCCTGGTACGGGCGTGAACTCGTCGTGATCGACCGCTTCTTCCCCAGCAGCAAGCTGTGCGGGAACTGCGGCACGGTCCGCGGGAAACTGCCGCTGAACGTCCGCGAGTGGACGTGCGACAACTGCGGGACCGTGCACGACCGCGACGCGAACGCGGCACGCAACATCCTGGCCGCCGGGCTGGCGGCATCTGCCTGTGGAGACGGCGTAAGACCTCAACGGGAGTCCTCCCGGACGGGGCAGTCGTCGGTGAAGCAGGAAACCCAGCGAGCAACCGCTGGAATCCCCCGCATTTAGGCGGGGAAAGAAGTCAAACGGTGTCCAGGCCCTTGTTGCGGCGCAGCAGCCACAGGAAGAAGGGGGCGCCCAGCAGGGCGGTGAGGATGCCCAGCGGGAGTTCGTTGGGGCGGGTGAGGGTGCGGGAGAGCAGGTCCACGAGGACCAGGTAGACGGCGCCGAGGAGGGCCGTCAGGGGAATCAGCCTGCGATGGTCGGCGCCCACGGTGAGGCGGACCAGGTGGGGGATCATCAGGCCGACGAAGCCCACCCCGCCCGCGACGGCGATGACCGTGCCGGTGAGCAGCGCGCTGATGACCAGCAGGACGGCCCGCAGTTGGTTCACGTCCACGCCGAGCGCGGTCGCGGACTCGTCGCCGGCCAGCAGGGCGTTGAGCCGCCGCCCGAAGAGGGTCAGCAGCACCGCGCTCGTCAGGACCACCACCGTGACGGTGGGCAGCTGGCTCCACTGCGCGCCCGCGACACTGCCCAGCATCCAGAACATGACCGTCCGCAACTCGGTGGGTGTCGCGAGCAGTTGGACGAAGCTGGTCATCGACAGCAGGACGTAGCCGACGGCGACTCCGGCGAGCACCAGACGGGTCGGGGCCAGTCGGCCGCCTCGCTGTCCCAGGGCGAACACCAGCGCCCCGGCCGCCGAGGCGCCCACGAACGCGGCGCCCGAGACGCCGAGTCCGCCGAGGGCGACGCCGCCGAGGGTGATGACCAGGACGGCGCCGAGCGAGGCGCCGTAGGAGAAGCCGAGGACGACCGGGTCGGCGAGCGGGTTGGAGACCAGGGTCTGGAGCACCGCTCCGGCGACGGCGAGACCCGCGCCGACCAGGGCGGCGAGGGCGACCCGGGGGGCTCGGAAGGTCCACACGATCTGGTCCAGGGCCGGGTCGTCGGTGGCTCCCCGGCCCGTCAGGTGGTGCCCGAGGATGCCCCAGACGTCGGCCACCGGGACGTTCACCGCGCCGATGCTGACCGCCACCACCATGACGGCGACGAGGACGGCGAACAGGGCGGCGCAGGACAGCGGGAGCCGGAGGCCGTTCAGACCTTGTCGGGGTGCAGCATCCCGGCGATCTTCTCGACCGCCAGGTCGTTGCTGGGGCCGAGATACATCGAGTCCGACAGCGCCACGTACGTGTTGTTCTTCGCGGCCGGCCACTGGGGGAACTCCTTCAGCAGTTGTTCGGCGTAGGCCGCCGGGTTCGGGTCGTTGTAGCCGATGACGACGAGGGCGTCGACGTCGGTCGCGGCCACCTTCTCCTTGCTCAGGTCGGCGAAGGACGTCTCGGAGGCGTTCTCGAAGGCGTTGGCGCCGCCGGCCTTGGCGAGGATGTCGTTGTAGATGCCCTTGGCGACGACCGAGCTGAAGTCGTTGCCGCCCATGGCCATGTTGGAGAACAGCACCATGACCTTGGGCTGCTTCTCGCCCTTCACCTTGGCGGCGACGTCGGCGATGCGCTTCTCCGAGGCGGCGATCAGCTGCTCGGCCCGCTCGGAGACGTTGAAGACCTTCCCCATGTCGCGCAGCAGTGTGTAGCTGTCGGCGATGGTCATCTTGGTGGTGTCCTGGTCACAACCCTGCGGCGACACATAGGTGTGGGCGCCGACCTGCTTCAGCTGCTCGCGGGTGGCGAAGCCGTTCTTCTCGTCGAAGCCGTACGACGTGGTGGACAGCACCAGGTCCGGGCGCAGGCCGATCATCGCCTCGCGGGGGATGTCGTAGGCGTCGTTCAGTTTCACGTCACCGGTGGGCAGGGCCTTGATGGCGGCGGCCCGCCCGGAGACCTCCGACATGCCGTAGGTCTGCTGGTTGGCGACGATCTTGTCCTGGACGCCGAGGGCGAGGAGCGTGGAGACCTCGGCGACCGAGGCGCCGTTCATGAGGACGACCCGGCTCGGCTCCTCGGTGATCTTCTCGGAGGCTCCGCAGTTCTCGAGGGTCACCGGGTAGCCGGACTTCGCGGCGGCCGCGGAGGCGTCGCCGCCGGCGGCGCTGTCGGTGCCGGTCGAGGAGTCGGCGCAGGCCGTGGTGACCAGACAGAGGGCGCCGGCCAGGGCGACGGCTACGGGCCGTTTCTTCGACATGCTGGCTCCTTGGTGCGGGGGCTCGTGAAGGGCGGGGGGCTCTGTTGCAGTAGTCGGAAGCGAGGGAGGGTGAGTTCCCGGTGGTCCCCGACTAATTTGCGGAGGACGGGAGTTGACTCGGTGCGGGCAGCGCGCCGGTGCCGACGCAGTGGTCGAGGTAGCGGAAGACGAGGTCCCGGTCGACGGGCGGGGAGGCGATGCCGCTGCCGCGCAGACCCTGCACGACGTTGTCCGCACGGACGCGCCCCAGTCGGAGGTCGCCGTCGGCGCCCCAGGAGTCGAAGAAGGCCAGCGTGGTCGCCGCCGCTCCGGAGGAGTCCGGGAGTTCGGCTCTCCACCGGGCCAGGGGCAGACGGCGCAGCGGATAGCCGTACTCTTCCAGCCAGTCGTGGACGTCGTCGAGCCGCACCGGGGGCGCGGTCGCGTGGTTGAAGACGGTCGCTCCGGGCGGTCCGAGCGCGAGGTGGACGACGGCCCGGGCGGCGTGGTCGACCGGGGTCCAGGTCTCCTCCTCGAACAGTTCGGGGACGATCCCGGCGGGCACCCCCGCGCGCAGCACGCTCCACAGGAAGTCCCGCTCGTTGACGTAGCCGGTCTCGTACGGGCCGACGATCCGGCCGAGCCGGTGCACGGTGACCGGGATCCCCCGCTCGGCGGCCTGTTCGAGGAGCCGCTCGGCCGCCCACTTCGACTGCTGGTAGCCGGAGCGCAGTCCGGGATGGGACGGGAGGAACGCCTCCGGCACCTCGGGGCTCAGGGCGAGCGGCGGGGCGACGGAGAGGGTCGACACGAGGTGCAGGGGGATCGGGCGTACGGCCGCCATGCGCAGCAGGGCTCTGGTGGACTCGGTGTTGGCGGCGCGCAGGGTGGCGTACTCGCGCAGGATGCTGACGGTCGCCGCGTTGTGCAGGATCGCGTCACAGGTGCGGGCGAGCTCGGCGAACTCCCGCTCGTCCAGGCCGAGTCCGGGGCGGGCGAGGTCCGCGGGAAGCGCCGTGATCCGCCGCCGTGCCGCGGTCGGCAGGAGGATCCGGTGGGTGTCCAGGGCCTGGTGCACGCGGGCGGTCGCCTCGGCGGGGCTCGGCGCGCGGACGGTGCAGACGATCTCCGCGGCAGTGCTCGTCAGAAGCCGGGCCAGCAGGTGGACGCCGACGAAACCGGTCGCGCCGGTGAGCAGGATCCGCTCCGGTGCGCCGCCGGTCGCCCGGGGGCCGCCGCCTGGGCGGATGTCCGGGTCGAGGACGGTGTCGGCGAGCAGGGTCTCGGGGAGCAGGGTCTCGGGGAGCGCGGGAGCGGCTGCCCCCGGCCGCTCCCGCAGCAGGCGCGCGAGTCCGGCCGCGGTCGGATGCTGGAAGAGCCAGGCGACCTTCACGTCGCGGCGCAGTGCGACGCCGAGCCGGTTGGCGACCTGGATGGCCTGGAGGGACTGGGCACCCAGGTCGAACACATCGTCCTGGGGGCCGACTTCGGCCACTCCGAGCACCCGTTGCCAGGCTGCGGCGACGGTGTGTTCCAGGGTGCCGGGCTGCCCGGTCGGAGGAGCGGGCGGAGTCTGCGTCTTGAGCGCGTTCCGGTCGATCTTCCCGGTGCCGGTCCTGGGGAGGCTGTCCGGGAACTCGACGGCGGCCGGGATCATCGCCGCGGGCAGCGTCGCGCGGAGGCGGTCCCTGATCGTGGACGCGGCCGGGCCTGCGGACCCGTCGCGGACGACGTGCGCGATCAGCCGCCGGGTGCCGTCCTCCAGCACCTGTCCGACGACGGCGGCCTCGCGGACCCCGGGAACGCCCAGGAGCGCGCTCTCCACCTCGGCGGGGTGCACCCGACGTCCGCCGATCTTGAACTCGGCGTCCGAGCGGCCCAGATGGCGCAGTTGTCCGTCGTCGCCGATCCGGACGAGGTCGCCGGTGCGGTAGGCGCGGGGTGCTCCGGGGAGGGCGTGGAGCGGCGCGAAGCGGGAGGCTTCCGCGGGCGCCTCTCCTCGGTAGCCGACGGCCAGGTTGCCGCCCAGGAGGTGGAGTTCTCCGTCCACGACCGCCGCGCGCGTACCGGGCAGCGGGAGTCCGATGGGCACATCGCCGGGTGCGCGTGCGGGGTCGTGGAGGTCGGCGACGGTGGCGACGACAGTGGCCTCGGTCGGGCCGTAGGTGTTCAGCAGCCGCACGGACGGGTCGACGGCCCTGCGCCAGCGGTCGACCCGTTCGGGGAGGGCGGCCTCCCCGCCGATGACGACGGTCCGCACCTCGGCGGGGAGGGCTGCGGTTCCGGTCGAGACGGCGTGGGCCAGTTCGTGCCAGTAGGCGGTCGGCAGGTCGAGGTAGCTGATCCGCGCACGTGCGCAGGCGGCCAGGAAGTCGGGGACCGAGTCGGTCATGTCGTCGGTCCGCACGACGAGCGTGGCGCCCGCACACAGGGTCAGGAAGATCTCCTCGACGCTCGTGTCGAAGTACAGCGGGGCGAACTGCAGGACCCGGTCGCCTTGTCGGGGCCCGTAGCGGTGTGCGGCGCCGGCGACGAAGTGCGCCAGGGCGTGGTGGGCGATCTCGACGCCCTTGGGGCGGCCGGTGGAGCCGGAGGTGTGCAGGACGTAGGCGAGGTCGTCCGGCGTGGGGGCGGTGGGATCGGTGGGGTCGGCCGGGCCGGGCCCCCGCAGGTCGGTGTGGGCGGCGGGCGTCAGGACGAGTGCGGGGCGGGCGTCCGCCAGCAGCTCGGCGCTGCGCGCCGGGGGCGCGCTCGGGTCGAGCGGGCAGTAGGCGGCTCCGGAGGCGAGGACGCCGAGGACGGCGGTGATCGCGTCGATGCCACGGGGCAGGGCCACGGCCACCAGGTCGCCGGGCCCGATCCGGCGGGCCGCCAGCCGGCGGGCGAGGTCCCGCACCGAGCCGAGGAGCTCCGCGTACGTCACGCTGCGTCCGTCGTGCTCGACGGCGACCGAGTCGCCGCGGCGGGCGGCCTGTTCGGCGATCAGGTCGAGCACCGGACGCACGGGTCCGGGCAGCGGCCCGCCGTCCAGGACCGGGACGGTCTCGCGCGCCCGCAGCTCGCCCAGCGCCCGGTCGGGAGCGGCGACGGCGGCCCCGAGCAGGGCGAGGAGCCCGGCCTGGAACGCGGCGAGGTCCGTCTCTGCGTAGAGGTCGGGGTGGGCGTCCACGGCGATGCGCAGGCCCGCGCCCTCGGAGCGGTCATAGACGTTGACGGACAGGTCGTCGACGGGCCCCGCGGAGACGTTGTGGACCGTGCTGCGGTGTCCGGCGAACCGGAGGTCGTAGGCGAACGGCATGATGTTGACGCCCGGGCCGGACAACCGGCGCTGTCCGCCGACGAGTTTGAGGTCGCGCCGCAGGTGTTCGTAGCGGTAGCGCTGGTGCGGCAGTGCGGCGCGCAGCTCTCGCGAGACCCGGGCCGCGAGCTCGCGCAGGGTGTCCGCGTCGTCGACGCCCACCCGCAGGGGCAGGATGTTGCGGACCGTGCAGGGCACCCGGAGGGCGACGGAGCCGAGTCGGCCCATGACCGGCAGGCTGAGGACGATCTCCGGGGCGCCGGTCGCGTGGTGCAGCCCGGCCGCGGTGACCGCCAGCAGGACGTCCGCCCAGGTGACGTCGAGGTCGTGGGCGACGGCGCGCAGGTCCGCCGTCCGCGCCGCGTCGAGGTCGGCCACCCGGCGGTGGAAAGCGCGCGCGGGCAGGGCCGTGCGGCCGGCGGGGGTCGCCACCGGCGGCCGGTCGGTGAACCGGTCCGTCCAGTAGGCGCGGTCCGCGGCGCGGCGGGGCGACTCGCGGTAGGCGTGTTCCTCCTCCCGCACCGAGGCCAGGGTGCCGAAGCCGCTGTCCTGCACCGGTTCGCGCGCGATCAGGGAGGTGTAGACCTGGGCGACCCGGCGGGCGACCAGCGACAGGCCGAAGCCGTCGAGGGCGATGTGGTGGACGCGGTGGTACCAGAGGTACTGCTCCCGGTCGATCCGCAGCAGGGCGTGGCCGAACAGGGGGCCGCGCGTGAGGTCGACCGGGCGGGCGATGTCCTCGTCCATCCAGGCCAGGGCCGCCGCGTGCGGGTCGGGTGCGGCGGTGAGGTCGGCCGTGTGCAGCCGCCAGTCGCCGGCCGGGGCCGCGGTCTCCCAGGGGCGGCCCTGGTCGTCGGTGACGTAGACGACGTTCAGGGCCTCCGTCTCCGCGACGACGTGGTGCAGTGCCGCGTCGAGGACGGCCGCGTCCACCGGGCCGTGGATGTGCGCGTACTCGGCCGTGTTGTAGGCGGGGCTGTCCGGGTCGAGCCGCTGGCCGGTCCAGATGCCTTCCTGGGCGGCCAGCAGCGGACGGCGCACCGTCATGCGGTCCGCCCCTGCCGTGCGGAGAGCAGCTGCCACCACTGGGCGAACGAGGTGCACTCGGCGAGTTCGACGAAGGTGACGTCCACGCCGGTCTCCCGCCACCGTTCGAGGAGGGTGACGATGCGCAGGGAGTCCAGCCCCGCGTACAGGGGGTTCTCGTCGAGGTCGACCTCGTCGGGCCGCTGGTGCAGGTACTCCGCCAGGTCCGCGCGGAAGCCGTCCAGCGTGAGGGGGGCAGGCATGTCGTTCTCTCCAAGGGCCGAGGGGGGCCGGTCAGTTGACCTTGCGGGCGGAGTCGCTCCAGAAGCGGTCGCGCAGTTCGCGGCGCAGGATCTTTCCGCTGGGGTTGCGCGGCACGACGTCGATGAACTCGTACCGGGCGGGCAGCTTGAAGCTCGCCAGCCGCGGGACGAGGAAGGTGTGCAGCTCCCTGGGGCTGGGCCGGTGGCCGGGCGCCGCGACGACGAAGGCGTGCACGTACTCGCCCCAGCGTTCGTCGGGGGCGCCGACGACGACGGCCTCGGCGACGCCCGGATGAGCTTCGAGCACGTTCTCGATCTCGGCCGGGTAGACGTTCTCCCCGGCGACTAGGACGGCGTCCTTGATGCGGTCGCGGATGAAGACGTAGCCGTCCTCGTCGAGGTAGCCGGCGTCCCCGGTGTGGATCCAGCCGTCGACGAGGGTCTCGGCGGTCTTCTCGGGCAGCCCCCAGTACTCGACCATGCGGGCGGGCGTGGCCAGACAGACCTCGCCGACCGCGCCCGGCGGGAGTTCACGGCCCTCGCCGTCGATCACCTTGGCGCGTACGCCCGGATACGGGCGTCCCGCCGCCTGCATGAGCGGGCCGCCCGGGACATGGGCGGCCGGGGGCAGACAGACGGCGGTGTTGCCGGTCTCGGTGAGGCCGTAGATCTGGGCGAACTCGCAGTCCAGGACGGCGAGGCTCTCCTCCAGCAGGGCTTCGGAGATCGGGGAGCCGCCGTAGACGGTCTTGCGCAGGGTGGTGAAGTCCTTCGCGTCGACGCCGGGCTCGGTCAGCATCATGCGGAGCATGGCCGGGACGACGCAGGCGGTGGTGACGCCGAGGTCGCGGATGAGGTCGACGGCCGTGCGGGCGTGGAAGGCGCGCATTGCGACGACGGTCGTCCCCGCGTCGAGGTTCTGCGTGGCCCACCACAGTCCGCCGATGTGGAAGCCGGGGATGCCGATGAGCGCGATGTCCCCGGGCCGCCAGTCGATCCAGTCCAGCCCCTCGCTCGCCAGGGCCTCGCGGATCGCGAAGAAACTGCGGTGCGCGAGGACCACGCCCTTGGGCAGGCCGGTGGTGCCGCTGGTGTAGAGCTGGGCGACGGGGGTGTCCGGGGTCGGGTCGAACTCCGTCTCCCCGTCGCCGTGTTCGGCGCGCCACTCCTGTATCGAGCCCAGGGGCACGACCGTCTCCGGGGGCGCGGTCGGCATCCTGTCGACGATCGGCGCGAACTCGTCCTCCAGGAACAGGAGTCGGGTGCCGGAGTCCTGGAGGACATGGCCGACCTCGGGGGCGGTGAGCCGCCAGTTGACGGGGACGAGCACCGTGCCGCTCTTGGCGCAGCCGAAGAGGATCTCGTAGTAGTGCTCGGACTCCTTGCCGAGATAGGCGACCCGGTCGCCGGGGGCGAGTCCGGCGGCGCGCAGGGCGTGGGCGATGCGGTTGCTCTCGCGGTGCAGATCGCCGTAGGTCAGGGTGCGGTCCTCGCAGAGCACGGCCGGGAGGTCGGGCCGGTTCTCGGCGTGGCGGCGGGTGGTCTGGACAAGCGTCTTCATGACGGACAGCCCTTCGGCGGTCAGGGGATGTTGACGAACGCGAGGGTCGCCTCGCCGTCGCAGCGGCCGGCGCCCGTGTCCCGGAAGCGGTAGGCGGTCTCGGCGTACAGGAACGGGCTGCCGTCGGCCGATGCGCGCCGGGTGACGGAGCGGAATTCCATCTCCCCCGAAAAGGCGCGGGGGTCGACCGGGCGTCGGAAATTCGACGAGAAGCGGGCGATGAGAATGTCCGGCAGTTGGTGCTTCCAGAAGTCGTCCAGCGTCCATGACGCGAATCCCGTGCCCAGCCCGTCCCGCACGGACCGGGCGACCAGGTAGTACATCATCTGGTTGTAGCAGATGTTCACCTCGACGGAATTCAGATGGCCGGTGTCGTCGATGTAGCACGACTCGGGAATCTCGAAATCGCAGCGGGCGGTGATCCGTCCGGCGTCGCCTTCGGTCACTACGGCCGAACGCAGGTACTTGCAGTGGTCCTTGTACGGCAGCAGCACCTGGGCCAGCAGGGCCTCGTCCGTCATGCCGCCCTGATCCCGTCGTGCAGCCCGCGCTCGTCGTGCACGGTGACGCGGTAGGAGACGGTCGGCTCGGGTGTCGTGGTGTGCCGGGCGCGGTGGACGAGGCTGCGGTTGTCCCAGATCAGAAGGTCGCCCTGGGCGAAGCTCTGGAGGTGGATGTTGTCGTGCTCGAAGGTCTCGTCGAGCTGGCCGGTGGCCTCGAACAGCCGCTTGAGGAGTTCTTCGTCGAGCGGTTCGCCGCGCTCGTCCTCGATGCCGACGGTGAAGCCCTCGCTGACGTAGAGGACCGTCTCGCCGGTCATGGGGTGTGTGAAAGCGGTCGGCTGGACGACGGCCGGGGTCTTCCGCTCGACCTCGTCGATGATCTCGGAAAGGGGGCGGTAAACGTCCTGGGGCCGGATCTTGAAGTACTTGCGCACGGAGTGCCGGCAGCGCGTTCCGGCAATCGCCTGCTGAAGATCCTCCGGCAGTTTCCGGTACGCCCGCCCCATGTCGATGAAATACGTTCCGCGGTTCCTCTGCGGGATGACCTGTGGATATATCAGGGTTATCCCGAAGGGGTCCGGCATGAACTGGTAGTCGGCGTGCCAGAATTTACCGGTCTTCGGTACGCCGATCTGCTTACCGTTCTCCGGGACATTGGAGGAGACGAATATCTCTGTGACCTCGGGGTGCTGGTACATCGGCTCGTAGTAGGTCTCCGGGCGGCCCAGGCGCTCGCCGAGCGCGAGAAACTCCTGGGGAGAGAGGTCCTGGCCTTTCAGGACGGCGATCTTCTTCGTGTACACGGCGTTCTTGAGCGCCGCGATGTCGGCTTCCGAGGCGGTGGTGTGGTCGAAGCCCTCGACCGTGACGCCGAGTTCCTTGCCGGGCTGGTCCTGGATTTCCATGTCTGTGCTTCCTTTCGCTTTCCGTCCGTTTGCGGTCCGGGTTCGGTCGGTGTTCGGTCGGCTTTCCGTCCGTGCTCCGCTTGGTTCAGGCAGTCGCGCGGCGGCGGGCGTCGATGAGTCCGGCCAGGTCGCCGAGGGTGAGGTCGGGTTCGAGTTCGTCGTCGCCGATCCGCACGCCGAGGTCGCGCTCGATGCGGATGCTGATCTCGACCGTCGTCAGGGAGTCGACGTCGAGTTCGCCGAGGGTCGCCGCCGGGCGGATCCGGTCGGCAGGGGCGTCGTGGAGTCTCACGAGGAGTTCGGCGAGTTGCTCGTAGGCGGTGCTCATGGCGTCGTCCGTTCTTGTCGAGGAAGCGAGGAGGGCCAGGTCAGCAGGCAGGAACCCCAGGTGAGGCCGCCGCCGAAGGCGGTGAGCAGCAGTCGGTCGCCGGGGCGGACGATCCCGCGCGCCGCCGCGTGCGACAGGGCGAGCGGGATGGACGCCGCGCCCGTGTTGCCGACGGACTCGACATGCGTCACGCACCGCTCCCGGGGCAGACCGAGGTCGTCGGCCACCGAGTGCAGGATCCGCAGGTTGGCCTGGTGGGGCACGAAGTGGTCGACGTCGTCGATCTTCCAGCCGGCCCGGTCCAGCGCGGCCCGCGCCGACTCGGCCATGCGGGTCACCGCGTGGCGGTAGACCTCCTTGCCCCGCATCCGGAAGTGCCGCTCCTCGCGGCTGGGCTCACCGGGCCGGGAGCGCTGCCGGGAGCCGCCGGCCGCGACCATGATCAGGTCCTCGTGGGCGCCGTCGCTGTGCAGGTCGAAGTGGCCGACCGCACCGGGCTCGGCACGGTGTCCGGCGCGCAGGACGACGGCTCCGGCGCCGTCGCCGAAGATGATCGCGTTGGCCCGGTCCAGCGGGTCCACGATCGTGGAGTACGTGTCCGCCCCGATGAGCAGCACCCGCTCGGCCACACCGGCCGCGATCAGCCCGGCGGCGGAGGCGAGTCCGTAGACGAAGCCGGTGCACACCGCGCCGACGTCGAAGGCGGCCGCACCCGTGAGGCCGAGCCGGGCGGCGACCGCGGGGGCGGTCGCCGGGCAGGTGTGGTCCGGGGTGGCCGTGGCGACGACGACCGCGTCGACCGTGTCCGTGCCGGCGGCGGCGAGGGCCCGCCGGCCGGCTTCGACGGCCAGGTCGGAGGTCGCCTGCCCGGTCTCGACGACGTGCCGCAGGCGGATCCCGGTCCGGGTGCGGATCCAGGCTTCGTCGGTGTCGAGCCTTCGCGCGAGGTGCTCGTTGGTCACCACACGCGGCGGCACGTAGCCGGCCACCCCGCACAGAACGGCGGCCGGAGACGCCGGGGAACCGGCGGCGATGGTGGACATAGAGGTTCTCCTGGCATGACGGAGGACGGACCGGGCGGCCCGGGGACGGGCAGGGCGAGACGGGGAGCAGCAGGGCGAGGCGGGGGGGCAGGCAAGGCGAGGCGGGCGGCGGACAGGGCGAGGCGGGGACAGGCAGGGCTAGACGGGCGGGGGCAGGGCGAGGCGGGGGGGCAGGCAAGGCGAGGCGGGCGTCGGGCTAGACGGGCGGGGGGCAGGGCGAGACAAGGACGAGCAGGGCGAGGCGGGCGGCGGGCGTCGGAAGGGGAGGTCGGAGGTGCCTAGGGACTCGTGCTCCCGGCGGTCCGGGTGGCGTCCGCACCGCCGATGGCCTCACCCGGTCCGGCGGTCGGAGCGCCGCGGCCGAGGGCCGGCAGGACGAGTGCGCCGAGGGCGAGCGCGGCCGCCGTCGTGAAGACGGCGGTGCGGATGCCCTCCAGGAGTCCGGGCCCCGAGGCGCTCTGTCCGACGCCGCCGGCGACCGCGACCAGTGCGGCGAGGCCCACCGCGCCGCCCACCTGCAGGGTGGTCGACGCCAGCCCGGAGGCGACGCCCTGGTCATCGGCGGCCACCCCGGCGGACGCGGCGATCCACATCCCCGTCCACGCGGCGCCCTGGCCGAGCCCGAGCAGCACGATCCCCGGCAGGAGTCCTGGATACGAGCCGTCCGAGGTGAGCCCGAGGCCGAGTGCCGCGGCGCCGACCGCGCCCAGCGCGAAGCCGCCGACCAGCATGCGGCGCACTCCGAAGGCGGACACGGCGCGTTCACCGGCCTGGGTGCCGACGGCGACCACCACCGCGGGCACGAGGAACGCCAGCCCGGTCGCCACCGGGCTGTAGCCGTGGACCGTCTGGAAGTAGAGGGTCAGGAAGTACGGCACCGAGCTGAACGTGGCGCTGAACAGGGCGGTCACCCCCATGGCGACCGAGAGGCCGGGGCGGGCGAACAGCCGTGCCGGTACGAGCGGTTCCCGAGATCGCCGTTCCACGACGGCGAAGAGGGTCAGCAGGCAGCCGGAGAGCGCGGCGCTCGCCAGGGCCACGGGTGTGTCCCAGCCCTCCGCCGGGGCCTGCACCAGCAGGAACACCAGGAGTGTGACCCCGCCCGTCGCGGTCAGCGCGCCCGCCGCGTCGAACCGCCGCGAGCGGTCCCAGGGCCCGTCCGCGGGGAAGAGCAGCCGCCCGGCCACCGCGAGGGCTCCGGCGAGGGGCACGTTGACGAAGAACACCGACGGCCAGCCGAACGCCTCCACGACGACCCCGCCCAGCAGGGATCCGAAGCAGAGCCCGCCGGCCCCCGCGGCCCCCCACACCGCCAGGGCCCGGTTCCGCGCGGGCCCCTCCTCGTACAGGGTGTTGATCAGGGACAGCGTCGCCGGGAAGAGCAGGGCGCCGCCGAGTCCCTGGACCGCCCTGACGGCGACCAGTACGCCCGACGACTCCGACAGCCCGCCCACGAGGGACGAGCCCGCGTACAGCAGCGCCGCCAGCACGAACATCCGGCGCCGGCCCAGCAGGTCGGCCGCCCGGCCGCCCAGCAGCAGGAAGCCTCCGCTGGTCACGACGTAGGCGCTGACCACCCATTGCAGGTCGTGGTCGGAGAATCCGAGGCCCGCGCCGATGTCCGGCAGCGCGACGTACACGATGTTGTAGTCGAGCGAGATGACGAGCTGCCCCAACGCCAGAACAAACAGGGACATCATCCATCACCCCCTCAGGAATCACAGAATCCGGAATTCCAGGGAAGGGAATTCCGAAAGGCAGATCATTTTCCGCCACCGTAGCAGCCCGATTCGAGCTTGGGAATGACCAATTTCTACGACCGCACCTCGGCGTATTTCGCATTCCCGGATATCGGGGCAGCCCTGGGAGCCGACAGTGCGGAACTGCCGGCCGAAAAGCACAGGTATTTCACTGGTTGAATTCCTGCCCCCGCTTAATTCCTACCCCCTTGTCACCGCCGCTCAATTTCCTGTGCTGTCCTGGCCCGGGCGGACGACCACCGCGAGTGTCCTGACGGTGCCGCTGCGTTCGAAGTGCAGGGTGAACGACACGAGATCGCCCGATTCCCAGCCCGACTTCGCCGGGACGACGACGTCCACGCCGTTCGGGGACATGGCGAGGCTCTCGCCGGCCGCGACGGCGACGGAGCCGACCGTCTGCGCAGTGGCCGAGCCGGCGCCGGCCATCCGGTGCCTGCTGAGGCGGGACCCGCCCGTCCCGGCCTCTGCGGAGGTCACCTTCAGCAGCCGGTCCGCCGCGCCCCCGCTGTTGGTGACCCGGAAGAAGGCGGCCGTCTCCGCGACTCCGGCGGAGGGCAGGAACACCTTGCCCTCGGTGACCTCGATACGCGCCGGACTGCCTGCGTTGCCGTAGGCGGTCCAGGTGCTCAGGCCGCCGAGTGCGAGACCGCACGCGGCGACGGGCGCGAGCGCGGTGAGCAGTGTGTCGGCGAGTCGGCGACGGGCGGGCCGCCGAAGCTCCTGTTCGGTCATCCGGCGGCCTTCCTGACGGGCGAGAGCCTGGGCGTGGGCTGCCAGGCGCGCAGCCGCAGACTGTTGGCGACGACGAGCACCGAGCTCGCCGACATGGCCGCCGCGGCGAGCATCGGATTGAGCAGACCGACCATGGCCGGCGGGACGGTGAGGACGTTGTAGCCGAAGGCCCACACCAGGTTGACCCGGATGGTGCCCAGCGTGCGCCGGGCGAGCCGTACCGCGTCCGCGAGGGCCTCGATGTCGCCGCGGACGAGGGTGACGTCGGCGGCCCCGATGGCCACGTCCGTGCCGCTGCCCATGGCGATCCCCAGGTCGGCGACGGCCAGCGCGGCGGCGTCGTTCACGCCGTCGCCGACGACCGCGACCCGGTACCCCTGTTCCTGCAGCTCCCGTACGAGGCCGGCCTTGTCCTCGGGGGTGCGGCGGGCGTGCACCTCGTCGATACCGAGCGCGTCGGCGATGGCCCGGGCGGACGCCTCCCGGTCGCCGGTGGCGAGCACCGGGCGGACCCCGAGCCGCCGCAGCCGGTCCACCGCCCGGTAGCTCCCGGGCCGTACGACGTCCCCGATCTCGATCAGGGCCTCGGCGTGGCCGTCCACCCGGACCAGCACGGGCGTGCGGGCGGCGGCTTCGGCCTGCGCCAGCGCATCCTCGAGGACGGCGGGCAACTCGTCGTCCGGCGCGAGGACTTCGACCAGCCGCCCCGCGGCCCGGCCGCGCACTCCCCGCCCGGGCAGGGCGCTGAACCCGCTCACCTCCGGCAGCCGCTGTTCGCCCGACTCCCGCCGGGCGTAGGCGCAGACGGCCCGGCCCAGCGGATGCTCCGAACCCTGCTCGACGGCCCCCGCCAGCCGCAGCGCCTCGTCGCGGCCGAGCCCGTCCGGCACGGCGGTGACCCGGGCGACGCTCATATGCCCGGAGGTGAGCGTGCCGGTCTTGTCCAGGACGACGACGTCCAGCTGTCGCAGCCCCTCGAGCGCCTGCGGCCCGGTGACCAGGACGCCCAACTGGGCGCCCCGGCCGGTCGCGGCCATCAGCGCGGTCGGCGTCGCGAGGCCCAGCGCACAGGGGCAGGCCACGACCAGGACGGCCACGCTCGCGGTGACGGCCGCCTGCGGAGCGGCCCCGGCGCCCAGCCAGAACCCGAGCGCGGTGACGGCCAGCGCCAGCACCACGGGCACGAAGACACCGGCCACCGAGTCGGCCAGCCGCTGCGCCCGCGCCTTGCCGGCCTGCGCCTCGGTCACCAGCCGGGCGATCCGGGCGAGTTGGGTGTCGGCGCCGACGGCCGTGGCCCGTACCAGCAGCAGCCCGCCGGCGTTGACGGCCCCGCCGACCACCGCGGAGCCCGGTCCCACCTCGACGGGCTCGCTCTCGCCGGTGACCAGGGAGAGGTCGACGGCGGAACTGCCCTCCACCACCTCGCCGTCGGTGGCGACCCGCTCCCCCGGCCGGACGACGAAGACCTGTCCCACCCCCAGCTCCTCGATGGGAACGAGTCGTTCGGAGCCGTCGCCGTCCGCACGGACGGACACCTCCTTGGTCGCGAGCCGGGCCAGCGAGCGCAGCGCCGCCCCGGTCCCGTGCCGGGCCCGCGCCTCCAGGAACCGCCCGGCCAGCACGAACAGCGGTACGCCGACGGCCGCTTCGAGATAGACGTGCGCGACGCCGTCCGAGGCGGTCGGCACCAGCGTGAACGGCATGCGCATGCCGGGATCGCCGGCGCCCCCGAGGAACAGCGCGTACGCCGACCAGCAGAAGGACGCCGTCACGCCCAGCGAGACCAGTGTGTCCATGGTCGCGGCGGAGTGCCGCAGGCCTCGTACCGCGCGCTGGTGAAAGGGCCAGGCGCCCCATACGGCGACGGGCGCGGCGAGCACGAAGCACAGCCACTGCCAGTTGCGGAACTGAAGGACGGGCGCCATCGACAGGACGAGCACGGGGACCGCGAGCAGGGCGGTGACGACCAGTCGGTGCCGCTGCTGCCGGGCGACCTCGGACTCGCCGCCGCCGTCGTCATCGTCCGCGGGCTCCCGCTTCTCGGGCGGCCGGGGCAGGGCGGCCGTGTAGCCGGCCTTCTCGACGGTCGCGACGAGTTCGTCCCGGCTGATGTCCGCGGGATGGCTCACCCGGGCCGACCCGGTGGCGAGATTGACGGTCGCCGTGACGCCGTCCAGCCTGCCGAGCTTCTTCTCGACCCGGGTCACGCAGGCCCCGCAGGTCATGCCGCCCACGGTCAGATCGGTGATGAGCATGGTGCCCACCGGGTCGGCCCCCATCAGCCGCCACCCCCGTGCATGTCCTCCATGCCGCCCATGTCACCCATGTCGCCGGTGTCACCGGTGCCGCCCGAGTCGCCGACTCCCCCGCCGTCGTCGCCGCCGCCCGTGCCGGTTTCGGTGCCGTGCATTCCGGGTGCGACGGGGCCGGCGGCCGCACCGGCCGCGTACGACACCGCGAAGACCAGGGCCAGCAACAGGAGGAAGCCGCAGAGGGCGGGCGGGGGCGCGGCTCTGCGTAAGGCCGCGCCCGCACCGAGCAGGAAGGATTGCCGGGACTCGTCCATCAACCGCGTCTCCAGACCACGTCGTACGACGTCGTCGGGACCGCGCCGTACCGATTCAGTAGTCGGACCGGCCGAGGACCGAGTTCCGCGGCAAAGATGTGGCGCGCGTCACATCGTGGGTGAAGGCGAGTTGCGCCGCTCCCGGGCTCAGCCGGCCAGCGCCGCGTCCACCACGTCCTTGGCCTCCTCCTGGACGCGGCGGAGGTGATCGGGGCCGAGGAACGACTCGGCGTAGATCTTGTAGACGTCCTCGGTGCCCGACGGGCGGGCCGCGAACCAGGCGTTGGCGGTGGTGACCTTGATGCCGCCGATGGACGCGCCGTTGCCCGGGGCCTCGGTGAGCACGCCGGTCACCGCCTCCCCGGCCAGGGTGTCGGCGGTGACCTGCGCGGGCGAGAGCTTGCCGAGCAGCGCCTTCTCCTCCCGGGTGGCCGCGGCGTCGATACGGGCGTAGGCGGGCGAGCCGAAGCGTTCCGTCAGGCCGGCGTAGTGCTCGGACGGCGTCTTTCCGGTGACCGCCGTGATCTCGGAGGCCAGCAGCGCCAGGATGATGCCGTCCTTGTCCGTGGTCCAGACGGAGCCGTCGCGGCGCAGGAAGGACGCGCCGGCCGACTCCTCGCCGCCGAAGCCCAGCGATCCGTCGACCAGCCCGTCCACGAACCACTTGAAGCCGACGGGCACCTCGACCAGTCGGCGGCCCAGGTCGGCGGCGACCCGGTCGATCATCGAGGAGGACACCAGCGTCTTGCCGATGCCCGCGGCGGCGGGCCACTGCTCGCGGTGGGCGTAGAGGTAGGCGATGGCGGCGGCCAGGTAGTGGTTGGGGTTCATCAGGCCCGCGTCCGGTGTGACGATGCCGTGCCGGTCGGCGTCGGCGTCGTTGCCCGTGGCGATCCGGAAGCGGTCCCGCTGGTCGATCAGGGAGGCCATCGCGTACGGCGACGAGCAGTCCATGCGGATCTTGCCGTCCCAGTCGAGCGTCATGAACCGCCAGGTGGGGTCGGTGAGCGGGTTGACGACCGTCAGGTCGAGCCGGTGCTGTTCGGCGATCCGGCCCCAGTAGGCGACGGAGGCCCCGCCGAGCGGATCGGCGCCGATCCGGATGCCGGCCGCGCGGATCGCGTCCAGGTCGAGGACGTTCGGCAGGTCGGCGACATATGTGCCGAGGAAGTCGTAGCGGGCGGTCGTGGGCGCGGCGAGCGCCTGGGCGTAGGGGATGCGCCGGACGTCCTTCAGACCGGCCGAGATGATCTCGTTGGCCCGGTCCTGGATCCAGGAGGTGGCGTCGGAGCCGGCGGGGCCGCCGCTCGGCGGGTTGTACTTGAACCCGCCGTCGGCGGGCGGGTTGTGCGACGGGGTGACGACCACGCCGTCGGCGAGGGCGGCGCTGCGGCCCGCGTTGTGGGTGAGGATCGCGTGCGAGACGGCGGGGGTGGGCGTGTAGCCGTCGGCGTCGTCGATGAGCACGGTCACGCCGTTGGCCGCGAAGACCTCCAGGGCGGTGACCCGGGCCGGCTCGGACAGGGCATGGCTGTCGGCGCCGAGGAAGAGGGGGCCGTCGGTGCCCTGGGCCGCGCGGTACTCGCAGATCGCCTGGCTGGTCGCGGCGATGTGGTCCTCGTTGAACGCCGTGTTGAGCGAGGACCCCCGGTGCCCGGAGGTGCCGAACGCCACGCGCTGCACCGGGTCGGCCGGGTCGGGGTGCAACGCGTAGTACGCGGTGACCAACCGGGCGACGTCGACGAGATCCTCGGGGCCGGCCGCCTGACCCGCTCGCTCGTGCTGCATGTGCCCGCTCCTCCACGTCTGTGATCATTGACCTGCGGGTCCCATCCTCCCTTGTGGGAGCGGCGGTCCGCGAGTACGGGGCCGGTTTTCCGTGCGATGCGTCGACCCGGGGCCGGGATCTGAGTAGCCGTACTCAGGCGCGGGCATCGCCGCACCACCAGACTGGGGCTCCGATCACCTTTCAGCGGAGAGGCTCCCTCGTGTTCAGCCGTGCCGTCATCGCCCTGACGCCGTTCTTCGGGCGGCTCACCGTCACCAGTGAGATCAAGCTGCGTCTGCCCGCGGGGACCATCTTCGTGGCCAACCACGACTCCATGGCCGATCCCGCCGTCGTCATGACCGCGCTGCGGCAGTACGAGCTGGAGCCGGTGGTCATGGCGACGGCGGGGCTCTGGCGCATACCGCTGCTCGGCAGGGCGCTGACCCGCGAGGGCCACATCCCGGTCCGGCGCCGGACGGCGCACGCGGCGCTGGCGCTCGACGCCGCCGCCGAGGCGCTGGCGGGCGGGCGGCACGTCCTTCTCTACGGCGAGGGCGGGCTGCCGCGCCGCCGGGACGCTGCGGCGACTCCGCCCGAGCCGTTCCGCACCGGCCTCGCCCGGCTGGCGCAGACGACGGGTGCGCTGGTCGTGCCGGTGGGCCACGCGGGCGCCCGCCGGATCGCCTCGGGCTCTACGGCGAAACAACTGGCAGGCACCCTGACGGCCCCGATCCGCCGCCCCCACTGCCACGTCCACCTCGGCGCACCCCTGCGCCTCCCCGAGGAGACGGAGAGCGGCACGACAGCCGCCCAGCGCGCGGTCACCACGGCCTGGCGGACAGCGGCCCGCGCCATCGGCGAACACCCGAAGTAACCGGGACCGGCACCCGCCTGCGGCCCCGACTGCCCACCGCGGCGAACAACACCCCGGCTGCCCACCGCGGCGAACAACACCACGCCGGCCGCGCCCCTCGCCTTCCCCGCGGCCCTCGCGCACGGCGAACCCGCGCCGTGCGCGAGCACCCCATGGCGCCCGAGCCCGACCCGCACGCCGAACGCGGCCGCAGCCGCAGCCGCGGCCGCGTCGACCATGCGCGAGCACCACCCCCGCCGGCGACGCCGGGACACCCCGACCCCGGCCGCCGCTACGGCTCCTGCCCCTCCCCCTGCCCGGCGCCCGGCGGCGCCGTGCTGTCCCGAAGTACCAGCCGGGTGGGCACCAGCGTCGTTCCCCGTTCCGAGCCGTCCGGGCGCATCTTGCGGAGCACGGCCTGGACGCAGAGGCGGCCGACCTCGGCGAAGTCCTGGTGCAGGGTGGTGAGCGGGGGCAGGAAGGAACCCGCCTCGGGGATGTCGTCGAAGCCGATGACGCTGACGTCCTGCGGCACCCGGCGGCCCCGTTCGTGCAGGGCGCGCAGCAGGCCCAGGGCCATCTGGTCGTTGGCCGCGAAGACCGCCGTGCACTCCTCCCGGGCCGCGAGCTCCAGGCCCGCCCGGTAGCCGGACTCCGCCGACCAGTCGCCCCGGACCAGGGGCGGCGGGGTGCGGCCCGCCTCGGCGAGGGCGGCGTGCCAGGCGTCCGCGCGGCGCTGCGCGGCGAACGAGTCCGCGGGGCCGCCCAGGTGCCAGACGGTCCGGTGGCCGAGGTCGAGAAGATGCTGGACGGCGGTGCGGGTGCCGCCGGCCTGGTCGGTGTCGACGACGGTGTAGTGGTCGCCGGCGTCGGAGTCGACCACCACCACCTGGACGTGCGGCGGAAGTTTGACGGTCGCCGCGTCCAGCAGGTGCACCTCCATGATGACGATCACCGCGTCGACGGCGAGCTCCTCCAGCCGGGAGAACGCGCCGCGCACCTCGTCGGTGGTGGGCACGGCCACCGGGAGCAGCGTCACCGCGTACCCTTCGGCGGCCGCCGAGGTGGCGATGGCCTCCAGGGTGCGCACATTGCCGGTGGTGGACAGCGTGAAGGTGATGACGCCGATGGTGCGGAACTCCCCGCGCTTGAGGGCGCGGGCGGCGCTGTTGGGCCGGTAGCCGAGCTCCTTCATGGCCTCGAGCACCTGCTGCCGGGTCTCCTCGTTCACTCCCGCGTAACCGTTGGAGACGCGGGAGACGGTCTGCGAGGACACGCCTGCGAGCCGGGCGACGTCCGCCATGGAGGCCGTGGCCCGATGGCGTCCCGGCGCCCTCGCCGGTGTTCTTTCAGCCATGTCCACTCGGTGGGCCCACCTCTCTGTCGGCTCGGGTGTCACGGTCTCCCCAGAGGACCCTCACGCATCGTCAGAGGACCCTTGACCATCGTTATCGGGGCAGTGTAGACATGCCGCCATCAGATGTTTACGTAAACATAACAGTTCACCGAGCCTCTTGCGTGGCTGATGTTTGCGTAAACATCATGGTGTCGGCGGGGCGGCCGGAAACCTCCGCGCAACACCTGCCGGTTCCAGGACTGGACGAGCGAGGAACGACATGACGACGCTGCAACCGCCGGTGGCCGCCGAGCCGCGGCCGGCACCTCCGCCGGCGAAACGGGACCGCCGATCCTGGACGGGGTGGGGCTTCATCGGCCCCTTCGTGGCCGTGTTCGCCCTGGTGTTCCTGGCCCCGATCATGTACTCGATCTACCTGAGCCTCTTCCGTGACCAGCTCATCGGCGGCAACCAGTTCGTCGGGCTGGACAACTACACGCGGGCCCTGCAGGACGACGCGTTCTGGTCGGCAGTCGGCCGGGTGGCGCTCTTCCTGGCGATCCAGGTGCCGATCATGCTGGGCATCGCCCTGCTGGTGGCGCTGGCACTGGACAGCGGCCGGCTCTACGGCAAGAGCTTCTTCCGGATCACGATCTTCCTGCCGTACGCCGTGCCCGCCGTGGTCGCCACCCTGATGTGGGGCTTCATGTACGGCACCAAGTACGGCCTGGTGGGCGACATCAACTCCGCGTTCGGTGTCACCCTGCCCGACCTGCTCTCCCCCAGCTGGGTGCTCGCCTCCATCGGCAACATCGTGACCTGGGAGTTCGTCGGCTACAACATGCTGATCTTCTACTCGGCGCTGCGGGTCATCCCGACCTCGCTGTACGAGGCGGCGGAGATCGACGGCGCGGGTCAGTGGCGGATCATCAGCTCGATCAAGCTGCCCGCGATCCGGGGCGCGATCGTCATCGCGACGATCTTCTCCATCATCGGCAGCTTCCAGCTCTTCAACGAGCCGAGCATCCTGCGTCCGCTGGCGCTGAACGCCATCACCACGGACTACACGCCGAACTTCTACACGTACTCGCTGTCCTTCAACGGTCAGCAGCACAACTACTCCGCGACGGTGGCCATCATCATGGGCGTCATCACGATGATCGTCGCCTACGCCGTCCAGCTGCGCGGCATGCGCAAGGGAGCGTGACCCGTGAGCACCTCTGTCACCGCCTCCCCCGCGAAGAACACCGCCCCGAGGCTGCGGACCCCCCGTAAGAAGCACAGCCCGAGCAAGCCGAAGCGCAATGTGCTGCTGACGGTGCTGATGGGCCTGATGGTCCTCTACACCGTGGTGCCGCTGATCTGGCTGGTCATCAACGCCACGAAGACCCAGTCGGGCCTGGCCGACTCGAACGGCCTGTGGTTCGCCCACGACTTCGCGCTGTGGGACAACATCCGGGACACCTTCACCTACCACGACGGCATCTTCGGCCGCTGGCTGCTGAACACCCTGCTGTACGTGGTGCTCGGTGCGGGCGGCGCGACGCTGCTGGCGGTGCTGGGCGGGTACGCGCTGGCGAAGTTCCAGTTCCCCGGCAAGCGCGCGATCTTCGCCGTGGTGATCGGCGCGGTGGCCGTGCCGGGTACGGCGCTGGCGGTGCCGACCTTCCTGATGTTCAGCAAGATGGGACTGACCGACACCCCCTGGGCAGTGATCATCCCCTCCCTGGTGTCGCCGTTCGGCCTCTATCTGATGTGGGTGTTCGCCGCCGAGGCGATCCCGACCGAGCTGCTGGAGGCGGCCCGGATGGACGGGGCGAGCGAGGTGCGGACCTTCTTCCAGGTCGCGCTGCCGCTGCTGGCCCCCGGGATCGTGACCGTGCTGCTGTTCACCACGGTCGCCACCTGGAACAACTACTTCCTCCCGCTGATCATGCTGAAGGACCCCGACTGGTACCCGTTGACGCTGGGTCTGAGCGCCTGGAGCTCCCAGGCGCAGACCATCGGCGGCGACGTGATCTTCAACCTCGTGATCACGGGGTCCCTGCTCACGATCCTTCCCCTGATCGCCGCCTTCCTGTTCCTCCAGAAGTACTGGCAGTCCGGCCTCGCCGCCGGAAGTGTCAAGGAGTGACCTGGGCCGCGCCCCCAAGCCCCACATTTGAGCAACACCAGCACCACCCCCACCCTCACCTGTCCCGCCCACGAAGAAGTGGAAGCAGCCCCATGCGCAGAACAACGAGCCGCATCCTGCGCGGCATCGCCCTCGTCTCCACCCTCGCCCTGGGCGCCACCGCCTGCGGCGGCTCGGACGACGACTCCGACACGAAGGCCGTCTCCGCCGGCGACATCCAGGCTGCCCTGGACAAGGGCGGCGACATCACGGTCTGGGCCTGGGAGCCCACCCTGAAGACCGTGGCCGCGGACTTCCAGAAGAAGTACCCGAAGGTCAAGGTCAACCTGGTCAGCGAGCGCTCCGGCGACAAGCACTACACCGCGCTGTCCAACGCGATCTCGGCCGGCAAGGGCGTCCCGGACGTCGCCCAGGTCGAGTACTTCGCGCTCGGCCAGTACTCCCTGACCAAGGGCCTGACCGACCTGGCCCCCTACGGCGCCGACAAGCTCGCCTCGAAGTACACGCCCGGCCCGTGGAACGCGGTCAGCGACGGCGACAAGGTCTACGGCCTGCCGATGGACTCGGGCCCGATGGCGCTGTTCTACAACAAGACGGTCTTCGACAAGTACAAGATCGCCGTCCCGACCACCTGGGACGAGTACCTGGACGCGGCCCGCAAGCTCCACAAGGCCGACCCGAAGGTCTACATCGCCAACGACACCGGTGACGCGGGCTTCACCACCTCCATGCTGTGGCAGGCCGGTTCGCGCCCCTACAAGGTCGACGGCACCAAGGTCGCCATCAACTTCGACGACGCGGGCGCCAAGAAGTTCGAGACGGTCTGGCAGACGATGATCGACGAGAAGCTGCTCGCCCCGGTCACCGGCTGGACCGACGACTGGTACAAGGGTCTGGGCGACGGCTCCATCGCCACCCTGGCCACCGGCGCCTGGATGCCCGCCAACTTCGTCACCGGCGTCCCGAACGCCAAGGGCCAGTGGCGCGCGGCGGCGATGCCGGCCTGGACCGCAGGCGACAAGGCGAGCGCGGAGAACGGCGGCAGCTCGCTGGCGGTCCCGGCGCTGGCCAAGAACAAGGAACTCGCCTACGCCTTCGCCGAGTACGCCAACGCCGGTGACGGTGTCGCCACCCGCGTCGGCGAGGGCGCCTTCCCCGCCACCAAGGCGGAGCTGGAGTCGCCCGCGTTCCAGAGCAAGAAGTTCGACTACTTCGACGGCCAGGAAGCCAACAAGATCTTCGCCGAGTCCGCGGCCAACGTGGCGAGCGACTGGTCGTACCTTCCGTTCCAGCCGTACGCCAACTCGATCTTCAACGACACGGTCGGCAAGGCCTACGTCTCCGGCACCAAGCTGGCCGACGGTCTGAAGGCCTGGCAGGACGCCTCGATCAAGTACGGCGAGGAGCAGGGCTTCACCATCGAGAAGTAGCAGTACGGCAGTAGCAGAACAGCAGGAGAGAAGCAGTAAGCGCCGGGCGGCGCGGCACCTTGGCCGCGCCGCCCCCGTGCACCACCTTCGGAAGGACCGCCATGATCTCCACCCTCCAGTCCCGCATGCTGCGCGGGGCGGACGGTGACCCCGCCGCGCCGCGTCTGGCCTACGGCGCCGACTACAACCCCGAGCAGTGGCCCCGGGACGTGTGGGAGGAGGACGTCCGGCTGATGCAGGCGGCCGGCGTCAACGTCGTCTCCGTGGGGATCTTCTCCTGGGCCCGGATCCAGCCGGGCCCGGACACCTGGGACTTCGGCTGGCTCGACGAGGTCATGGACCTGCTGCACGCCGGCGGGATCGGCGTCGACCTGGCCACCGCCACCGCCTCCCCGCCGCCGTGGCTGACCACGGCCCACCCGGAGATCCTGCCGGTGACGGCGAACGGCGAGACGCTCTGGCCGGGCGCCCGCCAGCACTGGCGGCCCACCTCGCCCGTGTTCCGCGAGTACGCCCTGCGCCTGGTCCGTGCGATCGCGGACCGCTACAAGGACCACCCGGCCCTGGTCGCCTGGCATGTCTCCAACGAGCTGGGCTGCCACAACGTATACGACTACTCGGACGACGCGGCCCGCGCCTTCCGCCTCTGGCTGCGCGCCCGCTACGGCACGCTCGACGCGCTCAACCACGCCTGGGGCACGGCGTTCTGGTCGCAGCGCTACAGCGACTGGGAGCAGATCCTGCCGCCGCGGCTGGCCGCCTCGCACCCCAACCCGACCCAGCAGCTGGACTTCAAGCGGTTCTCCTCGGACGCGCTGAAGGACCACCTCATAGCCGAGCGGGAGATCCTGAAGGAGATCACGCCCGGCGTCCCGGTCACCACCAACTTCATGGTGATGGGCAACACCAAGGGCATGAACTACCCGGACTGGGCGGGCGAGATCGACTTCGTCTCCAACGACCACTACGTCCACCCCGGCCCGCAGGACCGCGACGAGCTGTCGTTCTCCGCCAACCTGACCAGCGGCATCGCCGCCGGCCGGCCCTGGTTCCTGATGGAGCACTCCACCAGCGCCGTCAACTGGCAGCCCGTCAACGTCGCGAAGCGGCCGGGCGACCTGGCCCGGGACGCGCTGCTGCACGTGGCGCACGGCGCGGACGCCGTCTGCTACTTCCAGTGGCGGCAGTCGGCGGCCGGCGCCGAGAAGTACCACTCGGCGATGGTCCCGCACGCCGGCGAGGACAGCGACCTCTTCCGCGCGGTGGCCGACCTCGGCGCCAAGCTCGAGGCCCTGGCCCCGGTGGCGGGTTCGGAGCGGGAGTCGGCGGCCGTCGGCATCCTCTACGACTGGCAGTCGTGGTGGGCCAGCGAGCAGGACTCCCACCCCACCTCCCTGCTGGACTACCGGCAGGAGGCGCTCGACTGGTACTCGGCGCTGCTCGCCCTGGGCGTGCGCGCCGACCTCGTCACCACCCGGGCCGAACTCTCCCGCCACCAGGTCCTGATCGCGCCCGTGCTGCACGTCGTCCCGGCCGAACTGGCCAAGGACCTCACGCGCTACGCCGAGCAGGGCGGCCACCTCGTCACCACGTACTTCTCCGGGATCGTGGACGAGAACGACCACGTCTGGCTCGGCGGCTACCCGGGCGCCCTGCGCGAACTGCTCGGCATCCGCATCGAGGAGTTCGGTCCGCTGCTCGCCGGACAGAGCGTGGAGCTGGACGACTCCGGCACCGGCAGCCTGTGGACCGACCGGATCACCGTCACCGACGGCGACACCGAGGTCCTGGCGCACTACCGCACCGGGGACCACGCCGGACGGCCCGCCGTGACCCGCCGCCCGACCGGCGACGGCTCGGCCTCGTACGTCTCCACCCGGCTCGGCGTCGACGGGCTGCGCTCGCTGCTGCCGCGGCTGCTGGAGCCGGCCGGCGTGCGCAGCGAACTCCCGGCACAGGCACGGGGATCGGTCGAGCTGACCGTCCGGCGCGGCGCCGAGGAACGGTTCCTGTTCCTGGTCAACCGGACCGACGACACCGTGCAGGTGCCGGGTCTGGACGGAGCGGCGCTGATCGGCGCCGAGACCGCGGACGGCGTCCTCGTCCTCGGGCCGAGGGAAGTCGCCGTCGTGCGGCAGCCCGGCAACTGAAGTCCCCCTCACGACTCCTCGGCACGGTATGCCTCCGTGCCGGGGGCCATCCCCTCCTGCCCGCCCGGCAGGAGGGGCCCACCACAGCGACCGCACCGCAGTTGGGAGCACAGATGGCACGCCGTACCCGCAGCAGACGGACCCTCGGGGCCGCCGCACTCACCGCACTGGCCACCGGGGCCGCCCTCCTCGCCGTCCCCGTGCAGGCGCACGCCGAGGCCGCCGTCACCGTGACGCCGGACCCGTCGTACCAGCAGGAGAAGTTCGAGGGCTGGGGCACCAGCCTGGTCTGGTTCGCCAACGCCACCGGCGACTACCCGCCGGCGATCCGCGAGAAGCTCGCCAAGCTGCTCTTCGACGACGACGGCCTCGCGCTGAACATCGCCCGCTACAACATCGGCGGCGGCAACGCCCCGGACGTCACGGACTATCTGCGGGCCGGCGGCGCCGTCGAGGGCTGGTGGAACGCGCCCGAGGGCACCACCCGCGAGGACACCGACTGGTGGAGCGCGGACGACCCGGCGGACTGGAACAAGGACGCCGACGCCACCCAGCGCTGGTGGGTCGAGCGCATCAAGAAGGACATCACGCACTGGGAGACGTTCAGCAACTCCCCGCCGTGGTTCATGACGGAGAGCGGGTACGTCTCCGGCGGCTTCAACGCCAACACCGACCAGCTGAAGACCGACTCGGTCGACGACTTCGCCGCCTATCTGGCGGGTGCGACGAAGCGGCTGGAGAAGTCCGAGGGCGTCAAGGTCGACACGATCGACCCGTTCAACGAGCCCAACACCGGCTACTGGGGCACCCGGCTCGATGCGAACGGGCAGCCCGTCGGCGGCCGGCAGGAGGGCGCCCACATCGGGCCCGCGCTCCAGCAGAAGGTGCTCGCCGCGCTGGCGCCCGCGCTGAAGCAGGCCAAGGTCAAGGCCGAGATATCGGCGATGGACGAGACCAACCCGTCGATCTTCGCGACGAACTGGAACTCCTACTCGCAGGAGTCCAAGGACCTCGTCGACCAGATGAACGTCCACACCTACGGCACCGGGCAGCGCACCACGGTGCGCGACCTCGCCAAGGCCGCCGACAAGCCGCTGTGGATGAGCGAGGTCGAGGGCGACTGGGGCGACGGGCAGAGCTTCACCGACATGCGGCCGGGCCTCGGGCTGGCCCAGCAGATGGTGAACGACCTGCGTGAACTGGAGCCCACCGCCTGGGTGTTCTGGCAGCCGGTCGAGGACTACGACAACATGAAGCCGGGCGGCGAGTCCGCCAAGGGCGGCAACTGGGGCTCCATCCAGCTCCCGTTCAGCTGCACCGCGACGGACACCCTGCAGTCCTGCCCGATCTACACGAACACCAAGTTCGACACGGCCCGCAACTTCACGCACTTCATCAAGCCCGGCGACAAGCTGATCAAGGTGGACGACACCTCCAGCGCCGCCGCCGTGACGAAGGACGGCAAGGGCGCCTCGCTCGTCCACGTCAACTCCACCACCGCGGCCCGCACGGTCACCCTCGACCTGTCGAAGTTCCGGAACATCAAGGGCAACGCGACCGTCACCCCGACCGTGACCAGCGCCGACGGCAAGCTCCAGCAGCAGGCCCCGGTCAAGGTCGTCGACGGCAAGGCGACCTACACCGTCCCGGCCCAGTCCGTGACCTCCTTCGCCGTCAAGGGCGTCTCGGGCGTCGCGAAGAACGCCGGCCTGTTCAGCAAGGGGCACTCGTACACGCTGACCGGCGTGCAGAGCGGCAAGGCGGTCACCGTCTCGGCCAACGGCACGAACCTGGTGATCGGGTCGGCCAACGGCACCGTCGCGCAGCAGTGGCAGCTGGACGCCCGGCACGGCAAGAAAGGCGCCCGCCAGCACTACGTCTTCGCCAACCCGGCGGAGGGCAAGCGTCTCGCCGTCCGCGACAACGTGCCGGTGATCGAGCCGGACACGGGCGAGCGTGACCCGGCCACCGAGTGGATCATGTCGACGACCGGTGACGGGACGTGGACCCTGGTCAATGTGGCCACCGGGCGCCTGCTCGAGGTCGGCGGTCAGGCGACGAACGAGGGGGCGGCCGTCACGACCTGGCAGGCCAACTCCGGTTCCAACCAGCGTTGGAGGGTCACGGACGTGACTCCGTGACGCCCTGACCCGACGGTGGCCCGCCGCGCGATCCCTCGCGCGGCGGGCCATTCGCGTCGACGGATCACTCGCGTCGACGGGTCACCCGGGCAGTTCGCCCTGGTCCGTGGCGAAACGCTGGCGCTGCCCCGGGCCCTCGCCGTCGTCGCTGCGGTGCCCCAGCGCGTCCCAGGGCAGTTGGCAGGTGCTGACGTGGACGGCCTGGGCGACCAGCAGGGTCAAGGGCCAGCAGAACACATGACCCGCGGCGGTCCAGTACTTCACGCCGTGGACGAACAACAGGTCGTGTCCGGTGTACTCGTGCCGGTACCAGGTCAGGACGAGCCGACTCAGCGGCCGCCCGACCACCGCGGCGCCGTCCCGGTGGGCCGGGGGCCTCGGCTCGTAGACCAGCCGGTTCGCGATCACCGAGAACGCCTTCAGGTTCAGCGTCCGGCGCACGGGAGCGAGGAGCAGGGCCGCCAGACCCCACAGGGGGTAGGTGAGCCGGTTCATCCCGGTCAGCGCGAAGGACCCGAAGAGCGCCAGGTTCCCGGCCGCCAGCGGAACCCCGACCCAACGGACGGCGACCGACTGCCGGAACAGCTCGGTCCGCGTGAAGTGCTCGCGCATCGTCAGCTCGGACACCTCTTCCGTGGCGTACCGGCTCGGGTCGAACCCCATGCGCCGGGCCCGGAGCCACCGGTCCAGCTGGATCCGCAGAATCAGCAGCGTGGCAGCCGCCGAACACCCCAGGAACACCCACCGCCACATCGCGCCCTCCGCCCCCCGCCGGTCATCCGGGAAGTATGACCGGCAGCGGGCCTCCGGTCTGCGGGTGTGCGGGGGCCGGTACACGTTCCAGCACTCCGCCCGCGAAGACGTCGTACAGCGGCAGCGTCTCCAGGTGGACATAGCCGATGTGACAGTCGCAGACGGCGAGCGGGCAGGGGCGGGGGCGCAGGGCCGCGCGGTAGGAGCCGTCGTAGAGGTTGCCCAGCTCGGCGCGGACGAAGTGACAGCGGCGGACGGTTCCCTCGCCGTCGACGGAGATCACGGACTCGCCGGTGCGGCAGGGCAGTCCGGCGCTGGTGTGCGGACGACGGCTGTACGGGAAGAGCGGGTCGAGGGCGGTCCAGAGGTCGGCTTCGGCGTCGGTGTACGTGTGTCCCTCGGCCGCGTTGATCCACAGGTAGACGTGCGCGGGCAGGTCGGCTCGCAGCCGACGGGCCGCTTCGAGGTGCTCGGCGAGGCCGACGATCCCGACGCTGAAGCGGATGCCCCGGTCCGTCAGGTCACGGCATTTGGCGAGGAAGCGGTCGTAGGGCGTCTGCCCCGGGTGGTAGGTGCACCACAGGGCGAGCGTGTCGGGGTCGGCCTCGGCCAGCCAGTCGGTGCGGCAGCTGAGGTTGGTCTGGATCGCGACCCGGCGGATGTGCGGGAGGTGGGAGAGCTCGGCGAGGGTGCGCCGGTACCAGGAGCGGACCAGTCCCTCGCCCCAGGGGGTGAAGAGGAGGGAGAGCCGGTCGTCGGCCTGGGTAGCGGCCCACTGCGCGAAGCGCTCCAGGGCGGCCCGGTCGGCGCGGAGCTGGGCCGTGGAGTCGCGTCGCTTGGCGAACGGGCAGTAGGGGCAGTCGTAGTCGCAGGAGGCGAGCGGGCCGCGGTAGAGGAGGGTCAGGTCCATGACGGCCGGCTCACTTCCGCTCGTAGGCGGCCATGGCGTCCCGTACGGCCGGGGAGAACAGCTCGGGGCCGATGGCGTCGGAGTGGGCGAGGCCCTCGGGGGTGAGCCGCAGCGTCGTCGGGTCGGCGTCGGTCAGCCAGCCGCGGCCGGCGACGCGTTCGAGTTCGGGGCCGAAGTCGTCGGCGGGCGCGCTGCCGGGGAAGCGGGCGCGGTAGTCGTCGAGGCGCAGGCCCTCGGCCTGGAGCAGCGACTGCAGGAGGTGCCGTCGGCGTGCCTCGTGGGCGTCCATGGCGTAGCCGACCTGCGCGTGCGCGAAGTCGGCGGCGTCGCGGGCGACGTAGTCGTCGATGATGCCCCGGATCTGGTGCATGTCGACGGCGTAGTCGAAGGAATAGTGCAGGCCGGCCGTGTAGGAGCGGGCGCCGCAGCCGAGGCCGATCATGCCGTCGGTCTGGCAGGCGTAGTCGTCGGCGCCCTGCGGCGGGGCGTCCGTGCGGCGGAACATGCGCATGGACTGCTGGGTGTAGCCGCGGGCGAGGAGGTGGTCGCGGCCCGCGCGGTACAGACGCAGCCGCTGTTCGTCCCAGGCCGGATCGGGTCCCGTCCGCCGTCTGTCCAGGCCGGTGAGGGGGCGGACGTAGAGGGGGTAGAGGTAGAGCTCCTCTGGGCGCCAGGCGAGGGCCGCGTCGAGGGAGTGCCGCCAGGTCTGCTCGGTCTGGCCGTCGATGCCGTAGATCAGGTCGATGTTGAGGACCGGGATGCGGGCGTCGCGCACACGGGTGAGGGCCGCCTCCACGTCGGCGCGCCGCTGCGGGCGGACGGCGGCGCGGGCCTCGGAGTCGACGAAGCTCTGCACGCCCAGGCTCAGTCGGGTGGCGCCCCGGTCGGCCAGTACGGCGAGGCGGTCGGCGGTGGCCGTGGCCGGCGAGGCCTCGACGGACAGCGGGACCGCGCGCAGGTCGGCGCCCATACGGTGCTCCGCGATGTCGCAGAGGCGTTCCAGCTCGCCGGCGGTGAGGAAGGTGGGGGTGCCGCCGCCGAAGGCCGCCGTGGCGAACCGGACGTCGCCGGTGTCCCCCAGCGCTTCCCGTACGGCGGTGGCCTGGCGTTCCAGGGCGTCCAGGTAGGCGCCGGTCAGGCCGTCGGGGGCGCCGATGCGGGTGAAGAGGTTGCAGAAGCCGCAGCGGACCTCGCAGAACGGTATGTGCAGGTAGAGGGAGAGCGCGTCCTTGGGTTCGGCCGCCCACAGGTCCCGCAGCAGGGGTCGCTCCCGGAGTGCGCGGTAGGCCGTCTTGTGGGGGTAGGCGTAGACGTAGTGCTGGTAGGGGCTGGTGAGCTGGGCGGTGGTCACAGGGCGGCCTCGGCGGGGTCGAGGAAGAAATGGGCGTACGGCACGGTCCAGACGGACTCGTGGCCGAGGCGGTGGCCGGTGTAGCCGTCGTCGCCGTAGGCGGTGCCGTGGTCGGAGCAGACGATCGCGAAGCAGCGGCGTCTGCTGCTCGCGGCGGCGAAGAGCCGCCCGATGTGCCGGTCCACGTACTCCAGGGCGGCGGCGTGGGTGGCGCGGGTGTCCCCGGCCTCGCGGGTCGCGCCGGGCAGATGGAACCAGTTCGGCTGGTGCAGCGCGGAGACGTTGACGAAGAGGAACAGCCTTTGTTCGGCGGGGAGTCGGGCGATGACCTGTTCGGCGTGGGCGACCTGGTTCTCGAAGGAGTCGGCCGAGGTGACGCCGAACTCCGGTGTCCAGTGGGACTCGTGGAACAGTCCGGGCAGCACCGAGCCCAGTGGGCTTTGCTTGTTGAAGAAGCCCACTCCCCCGATGCAGACCGTGCGGTAGCCGTCCTGGGCCAGACCGGAGACCAGGTCCGGGGTGTCGTAGACGTAGGTCCCCGGGGCGGTCGTCTCGCTGCCCGCGAAGCTCGCCGCGAACAGCCGGGGGTGCGGTCCGGGGGCGGCCGGGGTCGGCAGGAAACCGGCGAAGATCGCCTGGTGCGAGGCGTAGGTGAAGCTGCCGGGGGCGTGCCGCTCCTCCCAGCGGCCGCCGGGGAGATGACGGGCCAGGTTGGGGAGGCGGCCGGCCGCCGCCAGCTCGACGGCGACGTCGTACCGGAGCGTGTCGAGCGTGACGAGGAGCAGGTCGTGGCTGCCCACCACCTCGTTCATGTCCGGCTCAGACACGTCCGGCTCAGGCATGGCGTGTTCCGGCCTCGGATGCTCCGGCATCGAGTGCTGCGGCATGGGGTGTTCCCGCACGGGCTGTTCCGGCATGGGGTGTTCCTGTTCTGTGCCGGCTTCCGTGCCGGGCGAAGTCGCGTAGGACGGCGGCCACCTGGGCGGCGTACGTGTCGAGGCCCTCCGCGCCGCTGCCCGGCAGCCCGGTGAGCCGGGGCAGCAGATCGCCGAAGGCGTTGACCTCGCCGATCGCGGCGCTGCGCCAGCCGACGGCCGGCAGCAGGTCGACGCCGACGCACAGGGTGCGCGGGAAGCAGGCGGCGGCCCGCTCGCACACGCCGAGCACCTCGGCCCAACGCGCGCCGGCCGCCTCGAAGGACCGCCGGACGTCGTCGAGATCGCCCCGACGGCCGCCGAGGTGGAGGTTGGTCATGGGGGAACGGCTGGTGCGGACGACCGCATGGGTGGCCCGGCCGGCCACGACGACGACCCGCAGATCGGCGGCCCGGCCCTCCTGGGAGGCCTTCGGCAGCCAGCGTTCGAGGTGCAGTCCGTCCGGGGCGAGCGCGTCGACGATCGCGGCGATGTCGGCCTCGCTCTCGTAGCGGCGGACCTTGAGCGAGTTGTACAGACAGCCGTCGGCGGCGAGTTCCACGGAGGTGGTGGCTCTGACGCGGCCGCCGCCGCCCGACTCGACGGCGAGGACGCCCGACGCCGACGACCCGTGCGGGGGCTTCACGAAGAGCCGGGGCATCCGGTGCTCGCGCATCGCCGCCCGTACGTCGTCCCAGCCGCGCACCGGCGGGGCCTGCGGACCCGAGGTGGGCGAGGCGGGGACCGGGACGCCCGCGGCGTCGAGGACGCCGTGGCAGAGCCGCTTGTCGAACAGCACGGCGACCTCGTCGGGGTCGTCGAGGCGGACGCCGCCGCGCAGCGTGCGCACGGCGGCGGTGAAGCGGGCGTACCAGCGGGCCGAGCCCGCGACCCGGGTGGGGTCCTGGGCGCCGCGCAGCAGCCGGTCCACCTCGGGGTTCTCGCCGGGCGAGTCGATCCGGACGATCTCGTCGGCGGCGAAGTCGGCTCCCCCCGCGCGCAGTACGTCCGTCCAGGCGACGACCCGCGGGGCGGGCAGACCGGCCGCGCGCACCGCGTCCTCGAACAGGGTGACCCGACGGTTCTCGGGGTTGCCGACGACCGCGAACCGCGGCCCCGGCTCACTCGCCGGCGGCGACACAGTGCCCATGGGTGTGCCGCTCACTCCCCCACGGCCACGTAGCGCCAGACGGTGCCGTCGCCGTCCGCGTCCTCTTCGGCGTCGCCGCGGTCGAGGTCCACTTCGACGCCGGCCGGCTCCAGGGTCTGCCGGACCCGCTGCATCAGCGGTTCGCTCAGGTAGTGGTGGTGCAGGTCGAGCTTCGTGAGGTGGCTGAGCGGCTGGCCGCCGAGCAGGGCCGCCGCGCCCTCGTCGGTCAGGACGCCCATGGAGAGGTCCAGCGTCTCCAGCCGGGCCACGACGGGGGCGGCGGCGACCGCGGCGGCCACGGCGTCCTGCATCTCGCTGTTGCGCAGGGCCAGATGGCGCAGGCTCGGCAGCCGGGCGCCGGACAGGATCGGCTCCAGGTCGGCCGGCTCGCTGTCGCCGCCGTAGTCGGGGGTGCCCAGCCACAGGTCGAGGCGGACCAGCGCGGGCAGGTCGCTGCCGCCGACTCCGCGCACCACCGCCACGGGCAGCCCGCCCGTCTCCACCACGAGCCTGCGCAGCGCGCCGTGGCTCAGAGCGGTGAAGCCGAGCCCGGATCCACCGCGCACGCCGAACTCCTCCAGCTCGGGGAACGCGGCCAGGAGGGGGGTGACATCGGTCTGGTTGATCCAGGAGATCTCGCACTCCTCCCCCACCATGTCCCCGAGGAACACGGCCCGCAGGGCGGGGAACCGCTCCCGGGCCGCCACCAGCGCCTCGATGATCTCGGAGGGGTCCTCCTCGTAGGCGTCCTCCCAGGCCCCGACGATCAGAGCCTTCACCCGGGTGGTGTCGACGGCGGCGCAGAAGCGGGCGAACACGTCCGTCCACTTCTCCTCGGCGTCGTAGGCCGCGCCGGAGACCCGCCAGGCGACGGCGTCCGGTTCGACGGGGCGCGGCTTGTGCTTGATGCCGGGGAACGTGTACGCGGGCAGCCCGTACAGCGCGTCGAGGTGGTCACCGATGGTCATGCGGCTGCTCCTGGGAGGAAAAAGCGTGCGGTCCGTGATGTGTTCGCAGTTCTACCAACAGGCACTGACAACGCCCCTCGGCGGGGCCCCGGGTTCGGGGGCGTTGTCAGTGGCGGCCCGTACGGTCTGGGTTCTGAGGCCGGTGCGCAGCGCACCCGGCGGGAGGGAAGTGCCATGTACCGGCAGGGAGACGTGTTGATCGTGCCCGTCGCCGAGGAGGCGGTGCCGCCGCAGGTGGCGCTCGCGCCGAGGGAGCGGCGGGATGCGCGGGGCCGACTCGTGCTGGCCCTGGGCGAGGTGACCGGGCACGCGCACGCGGTGGTGGGCCCGGGTGATCTGGTGCGGGAGCCCGGGCCGTTCGGTCCGCTGCTGCTGCATCTGCCGCAGGGCGGCCGGGTGGTTCATGAGGAGCATGCGGCGATCGCGTTGCCGAAGGGTTGGTTCCGGGTGATCCGGCAGCGGGAGTACGTGCCCGGATCCGTGCGGATCGTGGCGGACTGAACAGAGGGTGGAGGACGGACAGATGACGACTACGGAGATTTCCGAGGCAGTGGTGGCAGTGGTGGAGGGCACCTCCTCCGACGATGTGCGCGACTGGCGTGCCTGCGCCGCGGCGATCGGGCCCGCCGACCGCGCGGCCGCCGAGGAGGGCGTGCGCCGGGCCTACCGGCAGGCCGGCCTTGCCGAGCCGGAACTCGTGGTGTGGGCCGGTTCGCCGCACGAGGCCGTCACGCTGGTGCGGGACCTGGCGGACAAGGGCGCGAGTGTGCGGGAGGCCGTGCGCAGCGTGCCGTGGGCCCGCGAACGACAGCGACTGCACACGGAGTTGGGCCCGGCGGGCTGGGCGGCGCACTGGGCGGCCACGGGCGGGGGCCTGTGGGAGTCCACCCAGGCGCTCGTCGACCGGATCCGCGCCGGGGTGCTGGAGGAGCTGGTCGCCGGGGAGCGGAGCGGCTCCGCCGCCGAGACGGAGATCCGGCTGATCCTGCTGGACGCCGTGCTCGGCCAGCACGACGCGCCCTGGCTCGCCGCGTTCCCGACCGACCACGGCCCGCTCGAGGGGCTGGCCGCGGTCGGCCGCACCGCCGGCTGGTGGTGGCCGTTCGCCCGCGTGGCGGTGGTGTGCGAACGGCCCGTCGCCCTGCACCGCGACGAGGCGGGCCGGCTCGACCACGGGGACGGCCCGGCGCTGGCCTATCCCGACGGTTTCGCCCTGCACGCCTGGCGCGGGATGCCGGTGCCGGCCGACTTCCTCGCGGAGTTGCCGACGCTCGTACCGGAGCGGATCCGGTCCGAGGAGAACGCCGAACTACGCCGGGTCATGCTGGAGTACTACGGCTACGACCGCTATCTGGCGGACTCCGGCGCACGTCACGTCCACCGCGACGAGACGGGCACGCTGTGGCGGATCGACCTTGCGGACGACGAGCCCGTCGTCATGGTGGAGGTCCTCAACTCCACGCCGGAGCCGGACGGGACCCGTCGCACGTACTGGCTGCGGGTACCGCCGGCGACCCGGACGGCGCGAGAGGGCGTCGCCTGGACGTTCGGGCTCCACCCCGACGTGTACGCGCCCGTGCGGGAGACGTGAGACGGGCCGCCCTCAGACCTGGGCGGCGCGGGCCAGCACATCCCCGACCTGCTCGGTGACCGCCGCCCAGTCGGCGGGCTGCAGGCCGTCCAGGTCGGTGCCGGCCAGCTCGTCGAGAACCCGCTCGGCATCGCTGTCGTAGGGCACGCTCTCGCTGATCACCTCGTACCCGTCGCGCACGGCCACCCTGACCCTGCCTGGGCCGTCGCCCTCGGCGTGCACCGCGGCGGCGACGACCAGGGGCGGCGGGCCGCCCGCCTCGCCCTCCACCTTGCGGTAGCCGCTGGCCAGGGGCGTGCGCCAGCGCAGGGCGAGCAGCACATGGCGCTTCGCCAACAGCTCGCTCAGGTCGGTGTCGTAGACGCCTTCGGGCTCCAGGACGGTCGCCCGGGCGTCGAGGACGAGCGCTGCCGGGAGCAGACAGCGCAGGGTGCTGCCGACGATGTTGCCGCCGACCGTGGCCGCCCGGCGCACCGCGCCCGTGCCCACGCCGGAGGCCGCCCGGTGCAGCACCTCGGGCACGGTCGCGTCGACGCGGTGCAGCAGCACGGCACCCCCGAGTTCCTCGGGGCCGACCACGCCCGCCTCCGGCAGGTTGCGCAGCGAGACGGCCTGCTCGGGGAAGCCGTCCCGCTGCCAGCCGGCCCAGACCAGCGTGGCGCCGCCTATCGGTACCGCTCCCTCGGCCAGACACCGCTGTGCTTCGGCTATGGAGGAGGGAAGACGCAACTGCACGACAACCAACCTGCCTTCCCGGATAGTTCGTGGGGAGGACCGTGGCACTCACCCGCATGATCAATGGCAGAACGGATTCTGCCCAGGCGTGCGGGGGCGCATACAGGGCTCATGGCTGCATCTCGCACAACGTCAAATTGCGTTGCGGCCGGTCCCGTCCGCCCGGACCCTGGACTTCATGTCCTACCTCTTGCGTCCCGCCACGCTCGCCGACGCGCCCGCCGTCACCGACCTGCTCAACGAGATCGACCTGCTGGAGATCGGCCGTCCCGAGACGGATCTGCACACCGTCGAGGCGGATCTGAAGCATCCGGAGACCGATCTCACGCAGGACTCGTGGCTCGCCTTCGACGGGGACCGGCTGGTGGTCTACGGGCTGCTGTGGGACGACTCGGCGGGCGAGCGCATCGACGTCGACCACTATGTGCTGCCCGCTCACCAGGAGGCCGGAAAGCTCGTCCTGGAGGCCATGGAGGCCAGGGCGCTGCGCCGGGCGCAGGAGAACGGCGCCGGGCGGGCGGTGGTGCATCTGCACCTGAACGTGCGGCCGACGCTCGACACCGCTCTGCTGGACGAGCGGGGCTGGTCCGCGGTCCGCCGCCATCACGTGCTGCGCCGCGCCGTGGACCCGACGACCGACCGCGCGCCGCAGCCGCCCGCGGGGATACGGCTGCGGCCCTGCGCCACCGAGGCGGACCGGGTCCGCGTCCACGAGCTCCACCAGGCCACTTTCGCGGAGCACTACGACTTCCAGCCCCGCGAGTACGGGCAGTGGCTGCACGACATCCACGCCGAGGAGCTGGACTGGTCGCTGGTGTGGATCGTCACCACGGACGACCTCGGGGACGCGGGGTTCCTGCTGGCCCGCAACAACCGGGAGGCCATGGGGTGGATCCGCAACATCGGCGTCGTGCCCGAAGCCCGCGGCCGCGGCCTCGCCGGGCTGCTGCTGGGGCACGCCTTCGCCACGTTCGCCGCCCTGGGGCGGGACACGGTGGGGTTGGGCGTGGACACCTCCAACACCACCGGTGCTCCGCAGCTGTACGAACGCAACGGGATGACCGTCCACTTCGCCGTGGACACCTGGGAGGCGGTCCTGCGCTGAACCACCCCCAGGGCCTCGCCGGCCGCCGTCCTCAGCCGTTCGAGGTCAGCCAGGGCTGCGGATCGGCGTAGTAGCCGTCGTAGATCACCTCGAAGTGGAGGTGGGGGCCGGTGGACAGGCCGGTGGAGCCGACCCGGCCGATCGGGGCGCCGGTCTGCACGGTCTGTCCGACGGCGACCTCGATGGCGGACAGGTGGCTGTACGTCGTCTGCAGCGGCTTGCCGTCGATCGCGCCGTGGTCGACGACGATGCGGTTGCCGTACGCCTTGGTCATGGCCGCGAACACGACCGTGCCCTCGCGCGCCGACGAGACCTGGGCGCCCTGGGGCGCGCCGAAGTCCACGCCGGTGTGGAGCTTGGTCACGCCCGTGAGGGGGTGCTGGCGCGAGCCGAACGGGGAGGTGATGGTGAGGGCGGTGACGGGCGCGGCCAGGATCGCGTTCGCCGGTGCGCCGGCGGCGGAGTCGTCCCGGTCGAACTCCTCGTACCGCGCGAACAGCGCCTTCACCTCGGTGAGGTAGGTCTGTGCCTCGGCGGGCACCTTCCCTGCCCCGGCGACCGCGTCCGTGCCGACCGCGTACGCGGCGAGGGTCAGGTCCACGAGTTCGCCGGAGACGGTCCCGTCGGTCCTGAGGTCGGTGATCTTCTCGGCGAGGGAGCAGTCCTGCCGGCCCAGCGCCATGATCGCGTCGGCCTGATCGAGCGGCGAGGAACTGCCGTTGCCGTCGTCGTCCTTGCCCCAGGTCCGCCATGCGGCGTCGGTGAACGCGGCGATGCCCTGCTCGTCGGTGGCGGCACCGGCTGCGGAGGCGGCGGCAGTGGCGGGGGCGTCGGTGGCCGTGATGCTGCCGTTGTCCCAGCCGGAGAGCTGGTCGATCTGGGCGGCGAGGAGGGACGGGGTGACGACCGTGCAGGCTTCGGCCGCCTTGCGCAGCCAGGGCCCGTACGTCGCGTCGACGCCGTTCGCGGCGGACTGCTGCGGGCTTTCGTCCTGCGCCCAGTCCGTGGGAAGGCCGCCGGTGAGGGCGAGGAATCCGGCCACCACCGACAGCGTCAGCAGGCCCGGCAGCACCATCAGGGTGAAAGCGCCGGGCCCGCGTCGACGCGGGGGCGGGGCGGAGGGCCGGGGAGGCGGCGGGGGCGCAGTCGCCGGTTCGTCGGTGGCCGTGCGGGTCTCGACGGCGTGCTCGTCGCTCACGCGGAGAACTCCGGACGGTCCGTCATGAGCCGTTCCGGGAAAGTGCTGTTGTTCACGGCCGGACGTTAGTCCGCCGCCCGGCGCACGTCACCGGACGCAGGGGCAGACCCGCTGTCCGCTGGGGCAGACCTGTCCGTCGGCGGTCCGGCACTGGCCCGCTCCGGTCGGCGGGGCTTGTCGGAGGGGCTTGATAGAACAGGCGGCGCACGGGCCGGGATCGTCGCCGGCCGCCGCACCCCACGGAAGGCTCCTGCCTTGACCCTGAGTCATATATCGGAACTGCACGGTCTGCCGGTCCACGACTTCCCGCTGCCCGGCAACACCGCGGACCTGCCGACGGCGGATTCCGTCGCCTGGAAGATCGCCTGGCACGAGGGGAACGGGGAGGAGGACGACTACGCCGAGTGCTGGGACCGTTTCCTGAAGACGGTGGACCCGGCGGGCGTGCGGGCCCTGGTCCTCGGGGCGGGCGCCTACGGCACCGAGAACGACGCCGCGGACCCGCGCGAGACCGCCGAGCAGCTCGCCGCGGCGGCGGACCGGCTCACCGGTCTTCGGGCGCTCTACCTCGCCGACCTCGAATTCGAGGAGTCCGAGCTCTCCTGGATCGTCCAGGACGACGTCAGCCAGTTCCTCGCCCCGTTCCCGAAGCTGGAGGAGCTCGGCGTACGCGGTTCGGGCAACGGCTTCAGCGGCGGCCCGGGGCTCCAGTTCAAGCCCCTGCGTCATGAAGGGCTGCGCATCCTGCGCTTCGAGAACGGCGGGCTGCCCGCCCATGTGGTGCACGGGCTCGCCGCCTCCGAGCTGCCCGCGCTGGAGCACCTGGACATCTGGCTGGGCGAGGAGTGGTACGGCCGCAGCACGACCGTCGCCGACCTGACGCCGATCCTGGACGGCTCCCGGTTCCCAGCGCTGCGCCGGCTGGGCCTGCAGAACGCCGACATCCAGGACGAGATAGCCGCCGCCGTGGCCTCGGCACCGGTCGTCGCCCAGCTCACGGCCCTGCACCTGGGCCGCGGGGCGCTCGGCGACGCGGGCGCCGAGGCCCTGCTGAGCGGTCAGCCGCTGCTCCACCTCGAGGAGCTGGACCTGTCGCACCACTATCTGTCGGACGCCATGATGGAGCGGGTGCGGCAGGCCCTGGAGCCGCACGGGGTGCGGGTCGACCTCTCCGAGCAGGAGGTCGAGGAGGACGGCACGCGGTACGTGGTCGCCGGCGAGTGACCGCCGGCGACCGCGGTCTCACCCCACGACGACGAGCAGGTCGCCGCCCTCCACCTGCTGGATCCGGTTGATGGCCAGCCGCGACACCGTTCCGGCGTTCGGGGCGGTGATCGTGGCCTCCATCTTCATCGCCTCGATGGTGGCGACCGTCGCGCCGGCCTCCACCGCGTCGCCCTCGGCGACCGCCAGCGTGACGACGCCCGCGAACGGCGCGGCGACATGCCCGGGGTTGCTCCGGTCGGCCTTCTCGGTCACGGGGACGTCGGAGGCCGCCGCCTTGTCGCGGACCTGGATGGGACGCAGTTGGCCGTTCAGGGACGACATCACGGTGCGCATGCCGCGTTCGTCGGCCTCGCCGACGGCCTGGAGCTCGATCAGCAGCCGCACGCCCGGGTCGAGGTCGACGGCGTACTCCTTGCCCGGGCGCAGGCCGTAGAAGAAGTCCTTGCTGTCGAGCACGCTGGTGTCGCCGAAGGCCTGGCGGTGGCTCTCGAAGTCACGTGTCGGGCCGGGGAAGAGAAGCCGGTTGAGGGTGCTGCGGCGGCTCTTCTCCAGGCCCTCGCGGTCCTCGGTGGTCAGGTCCTGCACGGGCTTGGCCGCGGCGCGGCCCTGGAGCGCCTTGCTGCGGAACGGCTCCGGCCAGCCGCCGGGCGGGGTGCCGAGCTCGCCGCGCAGGAAGCCGATGACGGAGTCGGGGATGTCGTAGCGGTCGGGCGTGGCCTCGAAGTCCTGCGGGGACACGCCGGCGCCGACCAGGTGCAGGGCGAGGTCGCCGACCACCTTGGAGGAGGGGGTGACCTTGACCAGGTGGCCGAGGATGCGGTCGGCGGCGGCGTACATCGCCTCGATGTCCTCGAAGCGGTCGCCGAGGCCGAGCGCGACGGCCTGGGTGCGCAGGTTGGAGAGCTGTCCGCCGGGGATCTCGTGGTGGTAGACGCGCCCGGTCGGGGAGGCGAGGCCCGCCTCGAAGGGGGCGTAGATCCTGCGGACGCCCTCCCAGTACGGCTCCAGGTCCCCGACGGCCTGGAGGTCGAGCCCGGTGGGCCGCTCGGAGTGGTCGGTCGCGGCGACGATCGCCGACAGGGAGGGCTGCGAGGTGGTCCCGGCCATCGAGGCCACGGCGCCGTCGACGGCGTCCGCGCCCGCCTGGATCGCGGCCAGGTAGGTGGCGAGCTGGCCGCCCGCGGTGTCGTGGGTGTGCAGGTGCACCGGCAGCTCGAACTCGCGGCGCAGCGCGGACACGAGCTTGGCCGCGGCCGGGGCGCGCAGCAGGCCCGCCATGTCCTTGACGGCCAGGACGTGGGCGCCCGCCTCGACGATCTGCTCGGCCAGCCGGAGGTAGTAGTCGAGGGTGTAGAGGCGCTCGTTCGGGTCGGACAGGTCGGAGGTGTAGCAGAGGGCGACCTCGGCGACGGCCGTCCCGGTCTCGCGGACGGCGTCGATGGCGGGCCGCATCTGGCCGACGTCGTTGAGTGCGTCGAAGATGCGGAAGACGTCGATGCCGGTGGCGGCGGCCTCCTGCACGAAGGCGTCGGTCACCTCGGTCGGATACGGGGTGTAGCCGACGGTGTTGCGGCCGCGCAGGAGCATCTGGAGGCAGATGTTGGGGACGGCCTCGCGCAGGGCGGCAAGGCGTTCCCAGGGGTCCTCGGCGAGGAAGCGCAGGGCAACGTCGTAGGTGGCGCCTCCCCAGCACTCCAGGGAGAGCAGGCCCGGCAGCGTCCGGGCGACCAGCGGGGCAGAGGCCAGCAGATCCTTGGTGCGGACCCGGGTGGCGAGCAGCGACTGGTGGGCGTCGCGGAACGTGGTATCGGTGACGCCGATGGTCGGAGACTCGCGCAGCCAGCGGGCGAAGCCCTCGGGACCGAGGTGGACCAGCCGCTGACGGGAGCCCGCCGGCGGCTCGCCGGCGGGCGGCGACGGCAGCTTCGCGGTCGGGTCGATCAGCTCGGGCCGCTCGCCGTGCGGCTTGTTGACGGTGACGTCGGCGAGGTAGGTCAGCAGCTTGGTGCCGCGGTCGGCGGAGGAGCGGGCGGTGAGCAGATGCGGCCGCTGTTCGATGAACGAGGTGGTGACGCGGCCGGCCTGGAAGTCGGCGTCGTCCAGGACGGCCTGGAGGAACGGGATATTGGTGGCCACGCCGCGGATGCGGAACTCGGCGACGGCGCGCCGGGCGCGGCCGATCGCGGTCTGGAAGTCCCGGCCCCGGCAGGTCAGCTTGACCAGCATCGAGTCGAAGTGCGCGCTGATCTCCGTGCCCGCGTGGGTGGTGCCGCCGTCGAGGCGGATGCCGGAGCCGCCGGGCGAGCGGTAGGCGCTGATGCGGCCGGTGTCCGGGCGGAAGCCGTTGGCGGGGTCCTCGGTGGTGATCCGGCACTGCAGGGCCGCGCCGTGCAGTTTCACGGTCTCCTGGGAGAGCCCGAGGTCGGCGAGGGTCTCGCCGGCGGCGATGCGCAGCTGGGCCTGGACCAGGTCGACGTCGGTGACCTCCTCGGTGACCGTGTGCTCGACCTGGATGCGCGGGTTCATCTCGATGAAGACGTGGTTGCCGGCCGGGTCCAGGAGGAACTCGACGGTGCCGGCGTTGCGGTAGCCGATCTCGCGGGCGAAGCGGACGGCGTCGGCGCAGATCCGGTCCCGCAGCTCGGGGTCGAGGTTGGGCGCGGGGGCCAGCTCGATCACCTTCTGGTGCCGGCGCTGGACCGAGCAGTCCCGCTCGAAGAGGTGGATGACGTTGCCCTCGCCGTCGGCGAGGATCTGCACCTCGATGTGGCGGGGGTCGACGACGGCCTTCTCCAGGAAGACGGTGGGGTCGCCGAAGGCGGACGCGGCCTCCCGGGAGGCGGCCTCGATGGACTCGCGCAGGACGGCCGGGTCCGCGACGCGGCGCATACCGCGCCCGCCGCCGCCGGCGACCGCCTTCACGAACACGGGGAAGCCGATCTCCTCGGCGGCCCGCACGAGTTCGTCGACGTCGTTGGAGGGGGCGGACGAGCCGAGCACGGGCACGCCCGCGGCGCGGGCCGCGGCCACCGCGCTCGCCTTGTTGCCGGTCAGTTCGAGGGTGCGGGCGTCGGGCCCGACGAACGTGATGCCCGCTTCTTCGCACGCACGCGCGAGTTCGGGGTTCTCGGAGAGGAACCCGTAGCCCGGGTAGACGGCGTCGGCGCCCGCCCGGCGCGCGGCGCCGACGATCTCGTCCACGGAGAGGTAGGCGCGCACGGGATGCCCGGGTTCGCCGATCTCGTAGGCCTCGTCGGCTTTCTGCCGGTGCAGCGAGTTGCGGTCCTCGTGCGGGAAGACGGCGACCGTGCGCGCGCCCAGCTCATAGCCGGCGCGGAATGCACGGATCGCGATCTCGCCGCGGTTGGCGACCAGCACCTTGCGGAACATCCTGGACCCCTTCAGCCTGACGGTGACGGGACCCATCGTGGCGGTGAGTGACCGGCTTGGCCATGTGAGTCCGGCCACTCACCGCATGTCTCGCTCGTTCGGACCGTGATCGACTACATTCGACGCCCGATCAGGTCGCCGTGGCCGCCGCCGCGGCCCGTCCGGCCTGGCGCCCCGAGAAGAGGCAGCCGCCGAGGAAGGTGCCTTCCAGGGAGCGGTAGCCGTGGACTCCGCCGCCGCCGAAGCCGGCGACCTCGCCGGCCGCGTACAGGCCGGGCACCGGGTTCCCGGCGGCGTTCAGGACCCGCCCGGAGAGGTCGGTCTGGAGGCCGCCGAGGGTCTTGCGGGTGAGGACGTTGAGGCGTACGGCGATCAGCGGTCCGGCGCTGGAGTCGAGGATCCGGTGGATGGACGCCGTGCGGCTGAGCGAGTCGCCGGTGTAGTTCAGGGCGTTGCGGATGCCCATGACCTGGACGTCCTTGGTGTAGCTGTTGTCGATCTCGCGGTCGCGGGCCTCGATCTGCCGTTTGAGGTCGGCGAGCTGGATCAGGTTGTCGCCGGTGAGCTTGTTCATGCCGGCGACGAGGTCGGTGAGCGTCGTGGCGACGACGAAGTCCTCCCCCTTGTTCTTGAACTTCTCGATCGGCTCCGGGGTCTGCCAGATGCGGGACAGCAGCTGCCAGATGTTCTTGTTGGTGAGGTCCGGGTTCTGTTCGGAGCCGGAGAGGGCGAACTCCTTGGCGATGATCTTCTGGGTGGTGACGAACCAGGAGTAGTCGTAGCCGGAGTCGGTGATGGTCTTGAGGGTGTGCAGGGTGTCGTAGCCCGGGATGTCCGGGGTGTTGAACCGCTGCCCCTTCGCGTCGAACCACATCGAGGACGGGCCGGGCAGGATGCGGATGCCGTGTCCGGGCCAGATCGGGTCGTAGTTGCGCAGGCCCTCGGTGTAGTGCCACATGCGGTCGGGGTTGACGATGCGGCCGCCCGCCTTCTCGGTGATGGCGAGCATCCGGCCGTCGACGTGCGCGGGGACGCCGGTGACCATGAACTTCGGCGGGGTGCCCATCCGGGCGGGCCAGTTCTGCCGTACGAGGTCATGGTTGGCGCCGATGCCGCCGGAGGTGACGACGACGACCGGGGCGCGCAGTTCGAACTCGCCGACGACCGTGCGGGAGCTGGGCTTGCCGCGGGCCACGCTGCTGGGCTCCAGGACCGCCCCGCGGACGCCGGTGACGACTCCGTTGGTGGTGACGACCTCGTCGACGCGGTGGCGGAACTTGAAGATCACCTTGCTGGCGTCGACCGCGGCCCGCACCTTCTTCTCGAACGGCTCGACGACGGCCGGTCCGGTCCCCCAGGTGACGTGGAAGCGCGGCACCGAGTTGCCGTGGCCCGTCGCGAGGCCGCCGCCGCGCTCGGCCCAGCCGACGATCGGGAACCACTGCACGCCGAGCCCGGCCAGCCAGGACCGCTTCTCGCCGGACGCGAACTCCACGTAGGCCTTGGCCCACTGGGCCGCCCAGTAGTCCTGGCCCTTGGGGTCGTCGACGCCCCGGTCGAAGCCGGCCGTGCCCTGCCAGTCCTGCCAGGCCAGGTCGTAGGTGTCCTTCACGCCCATGAGCCGCTGTTCGTCGGAGTTGACGAAGAAGAGGCCGCCGAAGGACCAGAACGCCTGGCCGCCGATGCTCGCCTCGGGTTCCTGGTCGAGGAGCAGCACCTTGCGGCCGGCGGCGGCGAGCTCGGCGGTCGCGACGAGTCCGGCGAGTCCGTGGCCGACGACGATCGCGTCGGCGTCCTGCGCGGCGCCGAAGGCCGGGAAGGCCTGGGCCGCGAGGGTCGCGCCCGCGACGACCCCGCCGGCCACGGTGAGGGCGCGGCGGCGGGTGATGGCTGCGGCTGCGGGGATGTCCATGAGCGGCCCTCCTGGGGAAGTTGCAAGGGGCGGTGCTTGGGCGATGCTTGACCAAGGCTTGGGCGGCACATGGGCGCGTGGCACAGGGGTGTTCCTGCGACAGAGGCACTGTTACCGTCGGTAGCCCACAGGAAACCAGGTCGTCACAGCGGTGCGATAGTGCACGGCAGCCAACACGGACACCGCTTGCTTGTGGCCCGGAGACAGCGGCCGGGCGGGAAGGGATGCATGACCGTCGTTCACGGCCCGGAGCAGATCGCGGCCGTCCTGCGGGGCATGGCCGACGATCCCGAAGTGTGCGGCGAACTCGTCGAGGCCGCCCGCAGCCAGTCCCCGGAGCTGTCCCGGCTCGCCGAGGAGGCGACCCGTTCACATGTGACGGCGATGATCCGGGCGGCCGGCCCCTGGTTCACGGCGCTGGAGCGGCGGGGCGCGGTCGAGGAGCAGGACTTCACGGCCGCGCTGCTGCTGGGCGCGGACCGTGCCGTCCAGGGGGTCGCGATGACCTCGGTGCTGCGCGGGGTGCAGGCGGCGCTGGCGCGCGCGGCGGAGATCGCCGTCGACCGCTGCCGGGGCGCGGGGGTGCCGGACCGGGTGCTGCTGTCGGTGGTCCTGCGGCTGCAGGAGTACGGCAACGCGGTGGAACGGCATGTGGTGCACGGCTATCGCGCGGCCGAGCACGAGGCCCCGCGCGCGATGGGCGCGCTGCGCACCCGCCTGCTGCGCAGGATCCTGCTGGGCGAAGTCACCCCGCATGCCCAGGAGTTGGCGCAGGCCGGGATCCGGGCCGACTCCACCGGCCGGTATCACTGCCTCGCCGCGGTCCCGGCCCGCCGTCGCTCGCTGCGCTCGGGGCACGTGGTCACGGGGACGGTCGACGGACACCTGGCCGGGCTGTGCCCCCGGCCGCCCGGCGCCGACGAGATCGCTGCGGACGCCCTCGTCGTGGTCGCGCCGGCCGCCGCGCTGTCCGAACTGCCCGCGCTGTACCGGCTGTGCGTGCGGGCGGTGGAGCTCGGCCGGGAGCAGGGCCTGCGCGGTCTGTACGACGTCACCGACTTCGCGGCCCGGCTCGCGCTCGCCGAACAGCCGTTGCTGGGTTCGCTGCTGAGCAGCCGGTTTCTCGGGGAGCTCGATCCGGCGAACGAGTTCCATCGCCAACTCGCCCTCACCGCCCTGGCGTTCCTCGACAACGGGCGCCGCCTGGACCAGACGGCCGCGGCTCTGTTCACCCATCCCAACACCGTCCGTTACCGGCTCGGCCGACTCCGGCAGATCACCTCCGCGCCCCTCGCCGAGGGCGCGCTGGGTCCGATGGACGGGCTCCACTGGTGGTGGGCGCTCACCTCCTGGCTGGACTTCCCGGGACCGGCGACGCGCGACTGAGCGGTACGCCTCGGCTCATATCCCTCCCTCATTCCCGATGTTCGACCTGTCGGACATTGTTCGAGATCTATTGACGTGACCCACCACACCGTTTGACACTCTCGCAACATCACGTCACACGGCTGAAACGGCGGGCGCATATGACGCACAGGCAACGACTTCGCGGACGCGCGAGACGCGGGGCGGGACAACTGGCCGCGCTGACCGCCGTTTCACTCCTCGTGGGCCTCGCCGGGGCCGCGGCTCCCGTCCAGGCGACGGAGAGCACGGCCGAGGGCGCGGCCGCGAGCGCCGATGTCACGGACGGCCTCGCCCTCTGGTACAAACTCGACGCGGCCTCCGGCACCACCGTCACCGACTCCTCGGGCAACGGCCGTACGGGCACCGTCAACGGCACCGCCGGCTGGACCAACTCCGGTGAGGGGCTGGCCTTCAACGGTTCGAGCACCTACATCAAGGTGCCGGACAACATCATGAGCGGGCTGAGCTCGATCACCGTCTCGATGGACGTGAAGATCGACTCGACGCAGTCCAACCCGTACTTCGTCTACGGCTTCGGCAACACCAGCGGCTCGGCCGGCAACGGCTACCTGTTCACCACGGGCAACTCCTTCCGCACGGCCATCGCCAGCGGCAACTGGTCGACGGAACAGAACACGCGCTCCGCGGGCACCAACCTCCAGCGCGCCGTCTGGAAGCAGATCACCTACACCCAGACCGGCAGCACGGGCGTGCTGTACGAGGACGGCGTGGAGGTCGGCCGCAACACGGCGATCACCATCACCCCCGGCTCCATCGGCTCGGGCACGACCACCGCCAACTACATCGGCAAGTCGGTCTACCCGGGCGACAACCTCTTCAAGGGCAACATCCGCGACTTCCGGGTCTACGACCGGGCGCTGGCGAACACCGAGGTCGAGGAACTCTCCCTCCCCGTCGCCACGCAGGGCGTCGCCGCCGACAAGTCGGCCCTGACCCTGGGCGACACCAGCGCGGTCATCGCCGACCTCACCCTGCCGAGCGCGGGCCCGGCGGGCGGCTCCGCCATCACCTGGGCGACCGACAACGCCTCCGTGGTGTCCGCGACCGGCGCCGTCACGCGCCCGGCCGCCGGCCAGCCGGACGGCCACGCCACGCTCACGGCGACCCTGAAGAAGGGCCCGGTGAGCGACACCAAGACCTTCGACGTCACGGTCCCGGCCACCTTCGACGACACGACGGCCGTCCAGCAGGCCTCCGACGCGCTGACCGTCCCGAACATCGACGACGTACGAGGCAACATCACGCTGCCCTCGACGGGCCTCTACGGCACGGCCGTCGCCTGGTCCTCGGCGAACCCGGACGTCATCTCGGCCGACGGTGTGGTCCACCGCCCCGCGCACGGCGACGGCGGTACGACGGTCGACCTGACCGCGACCCTCACCAAGGGCACGGCCACCACGACCCGCACGCTCACCGCGAAGGTCCCCGAACTCCCCGCGAAGGAAGCCTTCAAGGGGTACATGTTCAGCTACTTCACCGGCGAGGGCACCTCGGACGGCGAGCAGCTCTACGCGGCCCTCAGCAAGGGCAACGACCCTTTGAAGTGGCGGGAGTTGAACGACGGCAAGCCCGTCCTGACCTCCACGCTCGGCGAGAAGGGCCTGCGCGACCCGTTCATCATCCGCTCCCCCGAGGGCGACAAGTTCTACCAGATCGCCACCGACCTGCGGATCTACGGCAACGGCGACTGGGACGCCTCCCAGCGCACCGGCAGCAAGTCCATCATGGTCTGGGAGTCCACCGACCTGGTCCACTGGACCGACCAGCGCCTGGTGAAGGTCTCCCCCGACTCGGCCGGCAACACCTGGGCGCCGGAGGCGTTCTACGACGCCGAACTCGGCTCCTACGTCGTCTTCTGGGCGTCGAAGCTGTACGACAACGCCGACCACTCCGGCGACACGTACAACCGCATGATGTACGCGACGACCCGTGACTTCCGCACCTTCAGCGAGCCCAAGGTGTGGATCGACCGCGGCTACTCGGTCATCGACTCCACGATGATCAAGGACAAGGACACCTACTACCGTCTCTCCAAGGACGAGCGGAACAACAGCTCCTCGACGCCGAACAGCAAGTTCATCTTCGAGGAGAAGAGCGACTCGATCCTCAACCTGTCCTACACCGCCGTCGCCGAGGGCATCGGCAAGGGCGCGATGAGCGCGGCCGAGGGTCCGCTGGTGTTCAAGTCGAACACCGAGGAGAAGTGGTACGCGTTCCTCGACGAGTTCGGCGGTCGCGGCTACATCCCCTTCGAGACGACGGACCTGGCCTCCGGCGTCTGGACCCCGTCCACCAGTTACGACCTGCCGTCGAAGCCCCGCCACGGCACGGTGCTTCCGGTCACCCAGGCCGAGTACGACCGGCTCCTGAAGACCTACCAGCCGGACCAGATCATCACCGGCGCCGAGGACGTCACGGTCAAGACGCGCATCGGTGAGGCTCCGGTCCTGCCCGCCACCGTCATCGCCGAGTCGGCGGACGGTGTGAAGCGGCCCGTCGCCGTCACCTGGGACGCCGTCGACGCGTCGCAGTACGCGCAGGCCGGCGCCTTCACCGTGAAGGGCGACCTCGCGGGCGACTCCGCGATCGAGGTCAGCGCCGAGGTCACGGTCTCCGCCGAGGGCCCGGACGTCCCGGCCGACCTGCTCCTGCACTACGACTTCGACGAGACCGGCGGCAGCATCGCCCGCGACTCCAGCGGCCACGGCTACCACGGCACCTACGTCCGGACTCCCGACTTCGGTACGGGAGTCGAGGGCGGCTCCTTCAAGATGTCCGGCGGCAACAGCAGCTCCAGCTCGCCGTACGTCAAGATCCCCAACGGCGTGCTCAAGGACACCACCGGCGTCACCGTCTCCACGTACGTCAAGTGGAAGGGCGGCGACAACTTCCAGTGGCTGTTCGGCCTCGGCCCGGACAGCAACAAGTACCTGTTCGCCACGCCCTCCAACGGCGGCGGCAAGCTGTTCTCCGCGATCACCAAGGCCACCTGGTCCGGTGAGAAGCAGATGATCGGCGGCTCGCAGCTCACCGCCGGCGAGTGGAAGCACGTCACCGTCACGCTGGACGGCGCGACCGAGACGGCGATCCTCTACGTGGACGGCGCCGAGACGGCCCGCGTGAACGGGGTCACCATCAAGCCGTCCGACCTGTACGACCCGGCGAAGGACTACTCCGGCTACATCGGCAAGTCCCTGTACTCCCCGGACCCGTACTTCGGCGGCGAGGTCGACGACTTCCGGATCTACAACCGGGCCCTGACGCCCGCCGAGGTCCTGGAGATCAGCGGCAACACCACCGGGATCGCCGCGGCGACCCACCCGGCGCTCAAGGTCGACGCGATCATCACCGACAAGGCCAGCAAGATCGTCCTGCCGCTGACCCCGGGCAGCAACCTCAAGGCCCTGGCACCGCAGTTCACCCTGGCCCACGGCGCGACCATCAGCCCCGCCTCCGGCACCCTGCGCGACTTCACCGAGCCGGTGACGTACGAGGTGACCGGCTCCGACGGCAAGAAGCGCACCTGGACGGTGTCGGCCGTGGAGATGAAGAGCCCGGTGCTGCCGGGTCTCAACGCCGACCCGAACATCGTCCGCTTCGGCGACACCTTCTACATCTACCCGACCACCGACGGCTTCGAGGGCTGGAGCGGTACGCAGTTCAAGGCGTACTCGTCGACCGACCTGGTGCACTGGACGGACCACGGCGTCATCCTCGACCTGGGGCCCGACGTGAGCTGGGCGGACAGCAGGGCGTGGGCGCCGACGATGGCCGAGAAGGACGGCAAGTACTACTTCTACTTCTGCGCCGACGCCAACATCGGCGTCGCGGTGTCCGACTCCCCCACCGGGCCCTTCACGGACGCGCTGGGCAAGCCGCTGCTGAAGGCGGGCGACTTCACCGGGCAGATGATCGACCCGGCGGTCTTCACCGACGACGACGGCCAGACCTACCTGTACTGGGGCAACGGCCGCGCCTATGTGGTCCCCCTCAACGACGACATGGTCTCCTTCGACGCCTCGAAGGTCACCGACATCACCCCGAGCGGCTACAACGAGGGCACCTTCGTCATCAAGCGCAAGGGCACCTACTACTTCATGTGGTCGGAGAACGACACACGTGACGAGAACTACCAGGTCGCCTACGCCACCGGCTCCTCGCCCACCGGTCCCTGGACCAAGCGCGGCGTGATCCTGGAGAAGGACCTCTCCCTGGGCATCAAGGGCCCCGGCCACCACTCGGTGGTCAACGTCCCGAACACCGACGACTGGTACATCGCCTACCACCGGTTCGCCATCCCCGGCGGTGACGGCATGCACCGGGAGACCACCGTCGACAAGCTGGAGTTCGACGCCGACGGCCTGATCAAGAAGGTCGTGCCGACGCTCACCAGCATCGACCCGGTCACCGTCGTCCACGCCGGTCCGGACGCCCAGGGCGTCGAGGGCTCCGCGATCGCGCTGAACGGCACGGTCTCCGGGGCGGGCGGCGCCCAGTGGACGGTCGAGAAGGGCGCGCCGTGCACGGTCGCGGACGCCGCTGCCGCCCGGACCACGGTCACCTGCACCGACGACGGCCTCTACACCGTCACCCTGACCGGCGGCCGCAGCACCGACACGGCCGTCGTCACCGCGACGAACGCCGCGCCCTCGATCACCTCCGCCGCCGGCCCGTCGGCGCCGGTCTCGGTCGCTCGGCCCGCGGTCGTCACCGCCCGGTTCACCGACCCGGGTGCCGGTGACACCCACACCTGCACGGTCGACTGGAAGGACGGCGGCAAGCCGGCCGCCGGCACGGTCACCGCGTCCGGCTGCCGAGCGGAGCACGTCTACACCTCGGCGGGCCTCCGTCAGCCGGTGATCACCGTCACCGACGACGACGGCGGCGCGGTCACCACGACGCTGCCCGAGGTGATCGTGTACGACCGGGCGGCCGGCCCGGTGGTGGGCGCGGGAACCGTCGGCAAGGCGTCCTTCTCCCTCTCCGTCGGATACCTTCCCGGGGGCTCCGCCCCGGCCGGGGCGGTCGCCTTCGACCTCGGTTCGGCCCATCTGAAGTTCCGGTCCGCCAAGACCGACTGGCTCGTGGTCGCCGGCTCCCGGGCGGTTCTCCAGGGCTCCGGCACGGTCAACGGAAAGACCGGCTACAGCTTCCGGATCACCGTGACGGACGGCCCGGACACCTTCCGCATCAAGATCTGGAAGACGTCCGACGGACAGGTCGTCCACGACAGCGGCACCGCGCCGGTCCGCGGCATCGTCACGGTCGGCGTTCGACGCCGGTAAGGCAGCCGTGAACGGTTAAGGTCATGGGCCCCCTGTCCTGCGGCAGGGGGCCCGTTCCGTGGTTCTTCCCTGGGGGTTCGAGGCATGCCGACACCTGACGACATCTGGCAGGACGCCGACCTGCCCACCCGGCGGCTCGCCGGGCTGGCGCTGAATCCCGCCGCTGCGCAGGAGATCCTGCTGCACCTGCTGGCCGAGGCCCCGCTCGCCGTACGGATGGTGCTGTGCCGGGACCAGGTCCTGCCGTCGGCGGTCGTCGACGCCGTGATCGCGCACCCCGACCATCGCACCCGCAGCTTCTTCGCCCGCAATCCCCATGCCGATCCGGCCCAGCGGGCACGGCTCCTGGACGATCCGCACTGGTTCGTCCGCGCCCACCTCGCCGCGGGACCCGGGCTGGACTACGACGGCCCGCCGCTGCCCGACGAAGCCGTCGTGCACATGATCAACAGCTACGAGCAGGAACACCTCGGCGGTTCCTTCTTCCGGCAGTTCTCGGTCGGGCTGCGCCGGTCCATGCACACGCATCCGGATCCGAAGGTCCGCGCCTGGGGCGTCAGCTGGGAGTGGGCGTGGCTGCCCGCCGAGACACAGGCCGCGCTGCTGACGGACCCCGACGACGAGGTCCGGTCGAGGGCCCAGCGGCATCTGCGCAACGAGGACCCCGTGTGGGTCGAGAGCGTCCTGCCCGACAGACCGTGTCACGGCCGCACCGACATCCTGCTGCACCGGGCCCTCAGCAGAACGGTCGTGGACGGGGTCCTCAGCGCGCCGGCCGGCCCGCAGGAGCGGTGGATGATCGCCCGGAACCCGACCCTGCCGCCCGACGTGGTGAGGCTCCTGGCCGCCGATCCGGACCCGGAGGTCCGTGCGGAGATCGCCGGCCGCACCGACCTCGGCCCCGCCGAGCGCGGCGCCCTCGCCGCCGACCCCGTGCCGGACGTGCGCAGGGCGGTCGCACGCCACCCGGACCTCGGCCTCGCCGAGCGGCAGTCCCTCGCCACGGATCCCGACCCGGGCGTGCGGCTGGCCGTCTCCGTGCACCCCGCGTGGAGCGAGGAGGGGCGGGCCGGAATCGACTACGCGGTCCCCTCGGACGGGCCCTTCCTGTTCCGTCCCGAGCCGTTGACGCCGCCGGACCCCGAGGCCGTCCGCCGGGACGCGCTGTCCGGTCACCCGATGCTGCGCCGGAACGCCGCGCGGGTGCACACCCTGCCGGCCGACCTGGTGGCCCGGCTGGCCGTCGACGACGACCTGGGGGTGCGCGTCCTGCTGGCCCAGAACCACCCGGACGCCCCGGCGGACCTGCTGCTGCGCAGCTTCCTCGAGTACACCGGCGATGAGCGCGACCGCCTCCTCACCCGCCCGGACTTCCCCACCGTCGGACTCGCCGGTCACGCCGACGACGAGGATCCCGCCGTCCGGGCGCTGGCCGCCCGCGACCCCGAGGCCCCGGCGGCCACCGTGGAGCGGCTCACCCGGGACCCCGACCCCGCCGCCCGGGCCGCGTTCGCCCGCCATCCGAACCTGCCGCAGTCCCGGCTGGCGGAGCTCCTCGACGACGAGGAGCTGGTCCACCACGCGGCCGCCAACCCGGCGTTGCCCGCACCGACGATCCGCGCTCTGGCGAGCGCCTGCACCGGGTCAGCCGACGGCGAGTAGCGCTTCCAGCGCCGTCGCGGTCTCCGGGTGGCGGGCGAGCAGGTCCGCTCCGGCGGGCGTGGCCTCGGCGCTCTCCCAGGTCCCTTCGCAGCCCAGCAGGTCCGCGAGCGCGTCACAGGTCGCGGGGTGGGCGGCCAGGAGCGGGAGGGCGACTGCGGTGCTCGCCGCCGACTCCAGGCGCAGGCGCGGCGGTTCCTGCGGGAGTCGCCAGGGCGGCACCCAGCGGTCCAGCTCCGCGAGCCGGGCGGGGAAGACCCGGCCGGCCTCGCGGATCAGCAGCGGGGCCAGCTCGCTGCCGCCCGCCCGCAGGCCGGTGATCAGCGTCGGGAGCCAGGGCAGCAGCACCGGGTCCGGGAGGCGGGCGAACGCGTTGGACACCGCCTCGACGACGAAGTCGGCCAGCCCCGGCACCGGTTCCAGGGCGTGCACGAACCCGCTGAGGTAGCGGGGGTAGGCGGGGACCACCAGCGGGTTGCCGAGCAGTTCGGCGCAGCGCGCCCGCAGTGCCGTCCTCGACAGCGTGCCCAGGTGGGTCTGCGCGGCCCACAGCAGTGCGGTGCGGGAGGGCTCGGTGGGGTGGGACTGGGCGAGGGCGAGTTCGAGCTGGGTGCGGTCGCAGCCGAGGGACAGGGCCAGGCTCTCCATGCCGAACAGGAAGCCCAGCATGGCCGCGACCTGGCGGACGGTGGCGTCGTCGTCGGTGAACGCCGTCGGCAGCAGCGTGCAGTAGTGCGCGTAGCCGGCCTTGACGAAGGACTCGATCCAGGGCGGCAGCACCGGTTCGGCGGTGCGGTAGTAGGCCAGCAGCCGGCGCACCCGGCGCAGCACCTCCGGCGCGCCGTCGACGCTGCGTTCGCCCGCCAGCACCTCCAGGGCCCGGGTGCCGAGCTCGTCGGCCAGCCGGCGGCTGCGCAGATGCAGGACGGCGTCCTCGACGGCCTCCAGGACCTGGGCCGCCGTGGCCTGCGGAGCGTAAGCGACGCGGCGCAGCCGCTGTTCGAGGACCTGCTCGATGCTGACGCCCTCGTAGCCGAGCTCGATCAGGGCGCGCTGGTGGGTGCCCAGGGCCAGGTCCCAGGACTCCTGGATGGGGCGCTCGCCCAGCCGCCGCTCGCCCATGATGGGCCGGGCGGCGCCCTCGGGCAGCAGTCGGCGCAGCATCCACAGCAGGTCGGAGCAGTGCTCCAGTTCCGGCCGCGAGGCGATGTCCAGCAGGGCGCGCTGCACTCCGCGCTGCTGGAGCCTCAGGTTCAGCGGGGCGAGCCGGTCGTGCACATCGCGGGCCAGCGGCGGCAGCGCGTCGTACCCGACCTGGCCGACGCGGTCGCCGCCCATCATGATCTCGACCAGCCGGCCGACGTCCCGCCGGCCCGGGACGGCGTCCTTCTCGATGCAGGTGACGGCCGCGTCCTGGAAGTCGTACGGCGTCGGCTTGGCGCGCTCGCGCATCCCGGCCAGCAGGATCGACGTCTCGAAGACGGCGATGGCGTCGGCGGTGGACGCGAGGTAGCCGTTGCGGCGCGCCGCGCGCACGATGTCCACCGACCAGCCGAGCAGTTCGGCCTCGTCGAGGGGGTCGAGCGCGGGCGGGCGCCGGAGGAAGCCGGTGAGCCGGTCGGCGGGCGGCGCCGCCGGGACCGGCGCGGGGAGAGCCTTCTTCGTCGTCGGCTTCTTCGTGCCCGCCTGCCCCTCCAGGCGGAAGGGGCGGACGCCGGTGCGCTTGACGTTCTTCGCCCATTCCGTCGCGGCGATGGACACCGAGCCCGCGGCAAGGCCGAACTGCGCCTCGATCGCGGCGTGGCTGGACGGGATCAGACCGTGCCGCCACTTGGTGGGGCTCGGCGGGCTGATGGTGAAGGTGTCGCTGCCGTGCACGCCGAACTCCTCGACCCGGCTGGCCGCGTGGAAGGCGCCGCAGACATAGAGGCAGTCGGCGGGGTCGGCGCCGGTGGCGGCCAGGTGCTCGCGCATCCGCGTCCACATGTACCGCTCGCGGTCCTCGTCGACCCGCGCCCTGCCCGGGTCGCCGGGGGCGAGACGCCGGAAGAGGCTGCCGATGAGCAGCATCACCTGGCGGTAGGTGTCGTGGTCGCTGTCGCCGAGGGGCAGTTCCACGTACTGGTGCCACCACTCCGACCAGTGGCGGACCCGGCCGTGGCGCAGGAGGTGCTCCTCCAGTTCGGCGAAGCGGGGGCGCAGACGGCCGATCTCCACGCCGACGGCGTCGCCGTGCAGGGCGGACTGCTCCGGCGTCTCGGGAGCGTCGGGGCCGGCGTCGGCCTCGGCCTCGGCCACGGAGTCGGTCTCCCACTGGAAGACGTGGTCCGAGGAGCGGTCGACGAGGACCAGTTCGACGCCCGGGGTGTCGAGCGCGTAGGCGATGGCCTGGTACTCGGCGGAGGCCTCGGTGACCGGGGCGACCACGGAGAGCGGCGCCCACTCGAGGGGGAAGCCCTCGATCTCGCTCGCGAAGGCCTGGACCGCCACCGGAAGACGGCAGTTGCGCAGCTCGGTGAGCAGCGGCGCCATGTCCTCGCACAGCTCCAGGTAGACCACCTTCGGCTGCTTCTCGCGCAGTCGGCGGGCCATGGCGATCGCCGAGGCCGGGGAGTGGTGGCAGACCGGGAAGATCTCCAGAGGCTCGCGCACCGCGCGTTCGACGTCGTCGACGATGCCCCGCAGGATGCCCTCCAGGGCTCCGGGTCCGTCGGCGAACGCGGTTGCCGCCTCGTGCAGTTGACCGCGCAGCGCCTCGAAGGTGCCGCCGCTCATGACAGGGTCGCGATCGCGTCACGGCCGCCCTGGAGGAACTCCGGCCAGGAGCCGCCTTCTTCCTTGCTGCGCGGTTCGACCACGCCGTGCAGGTACTTGTTGAGAATGGCGAGGTCCTCGGGCTCACGCCGGGCCAGCGAGCCGACGAGCGAGGAAGCGAGGGCGTGCGCGGTGAGGGCGCGCTCGCCGAAGAAGTTGCTGTGCAGGATGGCGTCCTCGAGGACGCCGATCTGCTCGGCCGTGGACAGGGCGGACTCCAGCTTCTCGTCGTCGCTGCCGGCGGCGGCCGAGGAGGCCCGCAGGTCGGCGAAGCTCTGCAGCAGCACGTCCAGCAGGGTCGGCGGGACGTCCAGCTCGATCTGGTGGCGGCGCAGCAGTTCCTCGGTGCGGAAGCGGACGATCTCCGCCTCGCTCTTCTTGTTCGTCACCACCGGGATGCGGACGAAGTTGAAGCGGCGCTTGAGCGCGGAGGAGAGGTCGTTGACGCCCCGGTCGCGGCTGTTGGCGGTGGCGATGACCGAGAAGCCGGGCTTGGCGAACACGATGTTGTCGCTGTCCTGGTCGCTGCCCAGCTCCGGGACCGAGATGTACTTCTCGGAGAGGATCGAGATCAGCGCGTCCTGGACGTCGCTGGTGGAGCGGGTGAGCTCCTCGAAGCGGCCGATCGAGCCGGCCTCCATGGCCGTCATGATCGGCGAGGGGATCATCGACTCCCTCGACTGACCCTTGGCGATGACCATCGAGACGTTCCACGAGTACTTGATGTGGTCCTCGGTGGTGCCCGCCGTGCCCTGCACGACCAGGGTGGAGTTACGGGAGATCGCCGCCGACAGCAGCTCCGCCAGCCAGCTCTTGCCGGTGCCGGGGTCGCCGATGAGCAGCAGACCGCGGTCGGAGGCGAGGGTGACGATGGAGCGCTCGACGAAGCTGCGGTCGCCGAACCACTTCTGGGAGATCTCCCGGTCGACGCCGTCGGCGCGCTCGGAGCCCAGGATGAACAGCCGGACCATCTTCGGGGACAGCCGCCAGGAGAACGGCTTGGGGCCGTCGTCGACGGACTCCAGCCAGTCGAGTTCCTCGGCGTACTTGAGCTCGGCGGGGGCGCGCAGCAGGTCGGACATGGAGAAGCCTTTCTCGTAAGAGGCGAGCCGTAAGGGGCGAGCTGTAAGGGGCGAGTCGTAAGGGGGGCGAGGCTCAGGTGAGGAACGTCTTGAGCTCGTGGACGAGCTTGCGGATGTGACCGGAGATCACCGGTGTGCCCTGGTCCTTGAAGCGCTCCCGGAACCACGGGTTGACGCTGCCGCGCCCGGAGCTGGTCACCGAGCCGACGGGGATGAACTTGACCCCGGAGCGGTGCAGGGCGGCCATGCTGTCGAACAGGGGCTGGCTCTGCCACTCGTAGAAGTCGGAGATCCAGACCACGACGGTGTTGCGGGGCTCGGCGACCTTCGGCTGGGCCAGGGCCATCGCGACCGTCCCGTCGGTGCCGCCGCCGAGCTGGGTGCGCAGCAGGCTCTCGAAGGGGTCGTGCACCCACGGGGTGAGGTCGAGCGCCCGGGTGTCGTACGCGATGAGGTGGACGTCCACCTTCGGCAGGCCGGCGAAGATCGACGCCAGGATGGTGCAGTTGACCATGGAGTCGACCATCGAGCCCGACTGGTCCACGACCACGATGAGCCGCTGCGGTGTCGTCTTGCGGGCGGTGTGCCGGTAGTAGAGGCGGTCGACGTAGAGGCGTTCCTCTTCGGGGCTGTAGTTGGTGAGGTTCTTCCAGATGGTGCGGTCGAGGTCGAGGTTGCGGAACACGCGCTTGGGCGGGACCGAGCGGTCGATCGCACCGACCGTGGACTTCTCCACCTGGGTGCGCAGCACTTCGGCGACCTCGTCGACGAAGCGGCGGATCAGCGCCTTGGCGTTGGCCAGCGCGACGCCGGAGAGATTGTTCTTGTCGCGCAGCAACTGTTCGATGAGCGACATGCTCGGGGTGAGCCGCGCGGCGAGCTGCGGGTCGGCGAGCACCTCGCGCAGGTGCATGCGCCGCACGAGGTCGGCTTCCAGGGCGCCGAGTTCGGGGCCGATCGTGGGGATCAGGTTGCTCAGGTCGGGCGTCCGGCCGGCCCCTCCGGAGCCGGCCGGGCCGGCGCCGGGGCCGCCCGGCAGCCGGCCGCCGCGCAGCTCGCCCGGTGCGCAGCCGAGCGCACGCTCCAGCCAGCCGGCGTCGCTCTGCCAACGGGACAGCTGTCCGGCGCCGACGGCTCCGGAGCCGGTGGCGAAGACGTTCAGCAGCACCTTGGACACCAGGGCCGCGCGCCGGACTTCGGCGGCACGGTCGCGAGTGTCGCCGTCGGCCGCGCCCTCGGTGTCGGTCTCGGTGTCGGTCTCGGTCTCGGTCTCGGGGACCATCAACCCGTCGAACTCCGCCGCCAGTTCCGGGTGGCGCTGCACGATCGAGTCGACGGAGGCCTGCGGGTCCAGCAGCGCGGGCGGCAGGCCGATGTCCTCGACGACGGCGAGGCTCGCGGACTCCAGGCCGGCCTGCTCCTCGGGGTCGAAGAGACGGGCGAGCAGCCGCCAGTAGAGGACCTGCCGACGGTTGTCGTCGGGAACTGCCGCCGGTGCCTCGGCCGCGTCAGCCGTGTCGGCCGAGTCGTCCGTGTCGGCTGTGTCGGGCGCGTATTCCATGTCGTGGCTCATTTCCGCAGCAGCCTTCCCGCCCGTTCGCGCAGGACGGTCACGGCGTCGGTGGCGGCCTTCTCGGCCCGGGCGCCGGCCTTGTCGGCGGTGCCGCCGGCCCACGCGCCCGCGTGGAGGGCGACGGCCTTCCTGCGCACGGTGGTCTCGACGGCGAGCGGCTGGAGCCGGAACCCGCCGCCGTCCCAGCGGAGCAGGGCGATGCACGCGCCGGAGGCGGCGACGGCCTCGGGGGTCAACGGGCTCGCGGTCGGGATGCGGTCGGTGTCGACGGGGAGAACGCGGCCGGCCACGGTGAAGGTGAGGGTGTCGCCGTCCCGGCTCCTGTCGTAGCCCTCCAGGAACACCGGCTCGGCGATGCGCGCCGGGTGGCGGTCCAGGGGCGCGGTGGGCAGGGCGGTGGCGGTCGGCAGGACGACCCGCGCGGTGGCGAAGGCGTCTGCGGGGTCGCCCTGGCGGGCCCGGGCGTCGTCCCACAGGAGATCGCCCTCGTCGGTGAGGGGCATCGCGTCGAGGTCCATCGCCCGGCCTTCGCCGAGGGCCGTGAGCAGCGACAGGTGCGGCCGCAGCAACTGCCAGACGCCCGCCTCGACGACGGTGTCCGGCTTCGGCACCGAGACGCTCGCGCGGACCAGTCGGGGTGCCGTGCCGTCGGCGGGTTCGAACACGGCGTGGACCTGGGCCTGTGCGGCGGTGGCGTGTTCGTGCAGGTCCACGCCGAGCGGCAGCAGCCGGCCGGTGACGGCCTCGACCGCGGGCACGTCGGCGGCTCCGGGCCGGGTCAGCAGCAGGGCGCGGGCCCACAGGTCGCCCCAGCGGCGCGCCGGGATCCGGTCCAGGGCCGCGCCGGGGCAGGAGGCGGCAAGCTCGGCGGCGAAACCGTCCAGCAGGGTCGCCAGACGGCGCAGACCCGGGTCGGGCAGCATCGCGGAGACGATCGGCGCGGCCCCGCCGGCCAGTTCGTGGTCGATGCCCTGCCAGCCGGTGCGCGCGAGGTCCGACAGCCAGCTGCGGGCCGCTGCCGGCAGGTTGGCCTCGGGCCGCGCTCCGACGGCCGTCGGCCCTCGCTCCTCCCGTGTGCGGCCCGTCACCTCGTCGACGCCGACCGTCAGTGCGTCGTGCACCGCGCCGAGCAGGGCGGTGCGGGCGGCCGCGAGGGCGACGAAGTGGTCCTCGCTCGCGGCTCCGACCGCGGCCTTCTCGACCGCTTCGGCGACCCGGGCGGCGAGCGGGGTGCCGGCGACGGCGCGGGCGAGCTCGGCGAGGTCCTGCACCCGGTCGGGGCGGGGGCGCAGCAGACCGGCCACGAGGGTCCGGTCGAAGGCGTCGACCGCCGCCAGTGCCTCGTCCAGCCCCGCCACGGGCGCGGTGAGCCGGCCGGTCTCCCCTTCCTCGGCCGGTTCGGGCTCGTCGGCGGGCGTGCCCGTGGCGGCCGCGGCCCGGGTCGGCGGGAACCACTGCAGCTCCGGCAGCGGGGCGGTGACCGGGGCGAGTTCCAGATAGGCCAGATGGCGCAGGAACCGGCTGAAGACGGACGCCGCGGCGGCCTTGCCGTCCGCCGGGGAGGGCCGGGTGCCGGTCATCGCGGCGGTGAGAGCGGCGGCGTCCGCCTGCGCGCCCCCGGGCTCGACGCGCAGATAGCGGGCGACGCGGTCCGCGCCGTACTGCAGCACGGCCTCGGTGACCAGGGCGCGGATGTGGTTGCAGAACGAGCCCCGCGCGCCGCCGCAGGGGCGGTTGTTGTTGGTGCTGCACGCGAAGGCGTACGTGCCGGCGGCGACCGACGAGACGTACACCCGCTCGATGTCCGAGCCGCTGGAGACCACGCCCTGCAGACGTCCGTCGGCCAGTTCGACGAAGGGGACCTTGGCGAGCCCCCGCGCCCTCGCGGGCGGTACCACCCGGGCCGTACTCGACTTCTCCCAGTCCGACACGCACCATCTCCTTTGCGGCACAAGGCTTCGCGCACGCCGGATCGGCGCAGCACAGGGGGGTTGTCGCAACCGATCGGCGCGACACTGACGAACTTACCGGCGACCACTGACAACGCCGTCCGAGCACCCGGCGAGGGGCGACGAGCCCCCGATCGGGTCCCGGCTCTTCTAGAATTCAGATGATCATGCTCGGGGGCGACGGCAGGGGCATACCGAGACGAAGGGGCGGAGTTGAGCGGGGAGCGGGCGGCGTTCGGGGCGCTGCTGCGGGAGTTGCGGATGGCCGCGTCGCAGACCATCGAGGGTCTGGCGGAGGCGTCGGGCGTGAGCGTGCGGGGCATCGGGGATCTGGAGCGGGGACGGCGGGCGGCTCCGCAGCGGCGGACCGTCGCCGCCCTCGCGGACGGGCTGGGCCTGGACGAAGGCCAGCGGCAGCGGCTGCTGACGGCGGCGCGGGCCGGGCGCACCGGGGGCTACAGCCCGGTGGGCGTACGGGCGTTCCCGCGGGGCGTGGACGACTTCGTGGGCCGGGAACGGGAGTTGACCCGGCTGGCGGCGCTCGCGGCGCAGGAGGCGGCGGCCCAGCCGGCGGTGGTGGCGGTGTGCGGTCCGCCGGGCACCGGCAAGACGACGCTGGCGCTGCACGCCGCCCGGGATCTCGCCGACCGTTTTCCGGACGGGCAGTTGGTCCTGGACCTGCGCGGCACGGACGACGATCCGCCCGGTCCCGCCGAACTCGTGCTCAGTGTGCTCAGGGCCCTTCAGGTGGCCGACCGGGACCTGGCGCAGGCCGGGCCGTCGGGTCATCCCGCGCTGTACCGACGGCTGTTGGCGGAGCGGCGCTGTCTGCTGGTCCTGGACAACGCCCGGGACGAGGGTCAGGTGCGCCCGCTGCTGCCGGCCGCGGGCACGGGCATGGTCGTCGTGACGAGCCGGCGGATGCTGACCGGTCTGGACAGCGTGCACCGGCTGCCGCTCGGGGAACTGGACCCCGCGGAGGCGGCCGAATTCCTGACCTCGCTCGTCGGGGCCGAGCGCGCCGCCGCCGATCCGGCCGCCCTCGCCGATGTCGCCGAGCGCTGCGGTCATCTGCCGCTCGCACTGCGGGTGGCGGGCAACTGGCTGGCCACCCGCACCGGGTGGACCGTCCGCCGGCTCGCGGACCGCCTCGCCGTCGAGGACCGCCGGCTGGACGCGCTGGCCGCCGGCGACCTGCGGGTGGCCGCCGCGTTCGACCTGTCCTACCGTCAGCTCACGCCCGCCGCCGCCCGGTTGTTCCGGCGTCTCGCCCTCGTCCCCGGCCCGGACGTGGGCGCGGCCGGGGCCGCCCGGCTGACCGGTCAGCCGCTGTTCGACGCCGAGGACACCCTGGAGGAACTGGTCGAGACCGGGCTACTGGGTGCGCCCGGGGACCGCTACCGGCTCCACGACCTGCTGCGGCTGTACGCCCGCAGCCGCCTCGAGGCCGAGGAGTGCGCGCAGGACGCCGACCTGGCCCGGGCGGCGCTGTACGACTGGCTGCTGGAGACCACGGTCGTGGCCGGCCGCTGGTTCGAGCCGGACCACGGCAGCCCGCCGCCGACCTGGCAGGGCACGGTCGATCTGTCGAGCGCGGACCGGGCGCGCGGGTGGCTCCAGTCGGAGGGCGCCAACTGGCTGGCCGCGCTGCGCGCCGCCGCGGCCGCCGGTGAGCACGCCGCTGTGGTGGAGGTGGCCGAGGCCCTGCACTGGTTCTCCGACCAGTGGATCTTCTGGGGGCACTGGCCCGAGGTCTTCGGCACCGCCGCCGACAGCGCGCGGGCGCTGGGCGATCCGGTCCTGGAGGCGACGCACCTCAACTACCACGCCTGGGCGCTGCTGACCTGCGAGGACCGCCCCCACGACAGCCTGGACCGCTCCGCCGAGGCCCTCGCCGCCGCGCTGCGCGCCGCCGACACCCGACAACAGGCCTGGGCCCACATCTATCGTGCGTGGGCGCTGCGCCGACTGGGCGACTTCATACCGGCCGCCGACCACATGCACCGCGCGGCCCCGTTGTTCGAGGCCGCCGACGACCTGCCCGGCAGCCTCCAGGCCCGGCACGGGCAGGCCTCCCTTCTGCTGGACTCCGACGATCCCGAGAAGGCGCTCGTCGCCTACCGCGACACGCTGGCGTTCGTGGACCGGGCCGGTGACCGGCTGCCGTCGCACATCGGCGACTTCTCCCGGGGCCAGCTGCACTCGGGCATGGGCGCCTGCCATGCCCTGCTGGGGCGGTGGGCGGAGGCCGTCGACGATCTGAGCACCTCCGTGGCGATCTCGCGGGAGAGCGGCAACACGGCCATGGAGAGCCGCCAGCTCGTCGACCTGGGCAACGCGCTGCTGTCCGCCGGTCGGCCGACGGAAGGCCGCGCGGCCTTCGCCCGCTGTGTCTCCCTCGGTCTCGACGCCGACCCGCAGCGCGTCGCCGAGGCACGCGGCGTCCTCGCCCGTCTCGACGCGCCCTGAACTCGCCCTCCCGTCCCCGGGGGCGCCGCACCACGGGGAGGGCGGCGGGACGGTGACGGGCACGCGCCATCGACGGGCGAGGTCCCCTCGCCGTGCCCCCATCCTGGTCCCACGGCCTCCCCCGCGTCTTGTCCCGCAGTGCACCGTGCTGTTCCCTCAGTGCACTGCCGTGCGCGGCTCTGCACAGCCACGGCGGACGGCCGCGCCTGCGCCGTCCGCTCTTTCTGCCTGCTTCCTGCCTGGAGACCGCCTGGGCCGGCTGCTTGGCTGGTGACGGCGGGAGGAACGGGCCGCTGTCCGATCCCTCTCCGCCGGTTTCGCACAGGTGGAGAGGAGAGCCCGGTGGCTCTGGTGGTGACGACTGCTTCGGTTCCCGAGGGAGAGCGACTCGCGTACTGGCAGGACGCACTGGGCAGAGCGCTGGTGCCGATGACCGTCACCGCGCGGGGCGACGGCCCGTTCGAGGGCCGGATCTCCACCGAACGACCGGGCTGTCTGCGCATCTCCACGATCGAGGCCGACGCGCACCGCCTGAGCCGCACGCAGGCCCATGTCGCCGACGCGGCCGCGAGCACGGCCACCGCCGGGGGCTGTGTGGCGGTCTGCGTCCAGACGGCGGGCACGGCGACGTTGATCCAGGACGGCCGGCGCGCCGTCGTCGGCGAAGGCGACCTGGTCGTCTACGACACCGCCCGGCCGTATTCGCTGGACTTTCCGCAGCGCTTCTCCGCCCATGTCGTGCACATGCCCCGGCGGGCGGTGGGCCTGCCCGTCGCGGACCTGCGGCAGGTGGCCGGGACCGCGATCGCGGCGGCGGAGGGTTTCAGCGCCCTGCTGGTGAACTTCCTGACCTCGCTGACCTCGTCGGTCCCGCCCTGCGCCCCGGCCGTGGCCGCCCGGCTGGCCACGGGCGTCGTGGACCTCTTCGCCGCGCTGGTCGACCAGCGCAGCGGGCGGGCCGCGGTGCCGGAGCGCAGCCCCGGCGACCACCATGTGCTGCGCGTCCGCGACCACATCGACCGCAACCTCGGCGATCCGGATCTCTCCCCGCAGACCGTGGCGGCGGCGCACCACATCTCCGTGCGCTATCTGCACCGGCTGTTCGAGGGCGAGGGCGTCACGGTCGCCCGGCTGATCCAGCAGCGCCGTCTGGAGCGGTGCGCCCGCGAGCTGGCCCGGTCCGACGCCATGGCCCCCACGGTGTCGGCGGTGGCGCAGCGCTGGGGCTTCGCCAACCCGGCCCACTTCAGCCGGGTCTTCCGCGCCGCCTACGGGCTCTCCCCACGCGAGTGGCGCGACGCGCGGCACGATCTGCTGCCGACCGGCTGAGGGCCGCGGCCGAGGACCGCGGCGAGGTCGGCTCGACGTCAGGCCGAGGAGCGGTCCCGGCTCGCGGTCCACGCGTAGATCAGGGCCGCCCCGGCGATGGTGGCCGCCGCCGGGCCGACCGCGCGGAAGCCGCCACGGGAGCGCCAGGACAGCACCGAGTCGACCGAGTGCGCGGACAGCGCCGACCTCGCGCTGAGCCAGGAGCCCACGGAGACCAAGGACACGGCGGAGCCGACGGACCCCACGGACAGGAAGCTGCCGACCGAGGCGACGGACAGCGAGCTGCCCACGGAGCCGATGGAGAGGAACGAGTCGACCGAGCCGATCGACAGCGCCGAGTTCTTCGACCACAGCGAACGCCAGGAGTTGTCGGCACGGTCGACGCCGCCGGAGCCGCCGGAGCCACCGAAGCCGCTGGAGCCGTCACGCTTCGTCACGGATCTCGTCATGCTCCGATCATAGGCCCGGAAGGCCGGACCGGTCAGGACGACAGCGGCCAGGACGGCGACCGGTCAGGGCGACAGCCGATCAGGACGGGGGCCGATCAGGACGGCGGCCGGTCGCGGTAGGCGATGCGGGCCAGATCGCGGACCTCGCCGACGGTGCCCCACTCGTTGCCGCCGAGCCGGGCCAGGGGCCGCAGCCGCCGGATGTCGGGGTGGCCGTCGACGAGGACGTCCTCGCGTACGGCGGCGTGCACGACCTCGCCGAGGACGAGCGTGGAGCCGCCGATGCCCAGGGTCGAGTGCAGCCGGCACTCCAGGGCCACGGGCGAGGCGGCCACCCGGGGCGGCTTCACGCGCAGCGAGGGCTCCCGCTCGATGCCGACCGCGTCGAACTCCCCCTCGTGCGCGGGGAAAGCGGTGGCGGTGGCGTTGATCTGCTCCAAGAGCTCCTCCGGCGCGAGGTTGACCACGAACTCGCCGGTGGCCTCGACGTTGCGCAACGAGTCCTTGCGGCCGACGGAGGTGAACTGGACGATCGGCGGGTCGGTGCAGGCGACGGTGAAGAACGAGTGCGGGGCCAGGTTGGCGGTCGTTCCGTCCGCCGCCAGGGTCGACACCCAGGCGATCGGGCGGGGTACGACGACGGCGGTGAGCAGCCGGTAGAAGGCTCCCGCGCCGAGGGACCCGGGGTCGTAGTCGATGCGCATGTCGGCCAGTTCTACCCGACGCGGGCCCCCGGCAGCGGAACCGGCCGCGCGCGGCGCTCCGTAACCGAGGCACACGACAGCGGTCCGTGACGGAGAGAGACGAAGGTCACGAATACGTATCGGACATTTGGCCCTTCAACCTTCACACCAGTCACACATGTTGGCTAGGTTGACGCCTAGCCGTTTTGATTGCCCTTCAGGGCACGGGGCTTGGGGCACCCGCACCAGGGGTCGCCCGGATTCCGCCGCCGACTGGCAGGCGGAGCACGGAAGGAGTACGTCTTCCATGGCGACGGATCGCAGCCCGCGCTCCCCAGGCAACAGCACCGACGAGCCGAGCCGGGCGGAGATCCAGCAGCGGGTCAGTTCCCTCTACGACCGCGCCGAAACCGACACGGGCACCTTCAACGCGACCCGTGCCGCGTCGAGTCGCTCACGCAAGGGCGGCGGCTCCGGCGCGCGCGGGACGGACGATCAGTCACTCGAAGCGGTGGCCAAGCAGTGGTTCGACTCGGCGCGCAGCAAAGTCGGGCCGATCACGCCCGCCGTGCTGCCGGCCGATCGTCAGCCTACGCGCCCGGCCCGGACCGCGCGCCCGGCGAGCGCACCGGAGCGTTCGGCCGACAGCCCCGTGGTGCGGGAGCTGGAGGCCGCCACCCGACGGGCTCCCGAGCTGACCGGCCGCGCCGTCGCCGCACTGCCCGCCGTGCCCGAGCAGCGCCGGGACGAGCCCAAGGCCCTCGCGCCCGCCGCCCTCGCCCTTCCCGCCGCGCCCGCGTCGCCCGCCTCTCCGGCCTCGCCCGCCTCCGCTCCCGCGAACCGGCAGGCCTCGCTCAAGAACACCAAGGAGCAGATCGGGCGGAAGCTCGCCACGGCCCGGGAGGTGCTGGCCCGCGCCATCGCGCAGCCGATACAGCCCCAGGCGATGCAGCCGCAGGCCACGCAGTCCCAGCCCATGCAGCCGCAGGCCACGCAGTCCCAGCCCATGCAGCCGCAGGCCACGCAGTCCCAGCCCATGCAGCCGCAGGCCACGCAGCTCCAGGCCATGCAGTCCCAGACGATGCAGCCGCAACCCATGCAGTCGCAGACCATGCAGCCGCAACCCATGCAGTCGCAGACCATGCAGCCCCAGCCCATGCAGTCGATGCCCGCGTCGGCCATGGTCGCATCGGCCATGCCCACGGCCGTCCTGCCGGTGGTCGAGGCGCAGCCGCCTGCCGAACCGCAGCCGGTCCAGCAGCCCTGGGACACCGCGGAACAGCAGGCGTTCCGGGCGGAGATCACGGCCGCGTGGGCGGGACGGCCGGCTGCCGCCGCTTCCGGAGCGGCTGCACCGGGCGACACAGGGAGCTTCCTCACGACCGGTGCACTCGGCTTCGCCACACCGGCGTCGGGCTTCGCCACACCCGAAGTCGTGGCCCCCGCACCCGCTCCCGCACCTGTTCCCGACTACCGCGCGTCGGAACTCGGCTTCGGCACACCGCCGTTCGGCCTGCCGATCCCCGAACTCGGCCTGGCCGCACCGGGAGCCGCCTTCCCGGCACCGGGCGCCGGCCCCGCCGCGTCCGGCTACCAGCCGTCCCAACTCGACGGGTTCACACCGCCCTCCGGGTTCGTGATGCCCGAGCAACTCCCCCTCATGGCACCGGAGTCCGGCTTCGCGGCAGCGCCCACCGGATACGCCTCCGGCTACCAGACGTCCGAACTCGGCGTCATGGCACCGGCGTCGGACCTGATGACGAACGGCGCCGGTTTCCCGGCCGCTCCCGCCGGTCTCCCCGCCGAGCCGGTCCTACCGGCCGCCGTTCCCCAGGCCGCCGCCCCTCAGGCCACCGCTCCTCCGGCCGCGGCCCCCACCGACCTCACCGCCAGCACGACCGGCACCGCGTACCTCGGGAAGGCGGACAAGGCGCTCGCCTTCGCCCGCGCCCAGATCGGCCGGCCGTGCGTGTGGGGAGCCACGGGGCCGGAGTCCTACGACTGCTCCAGCCTCACGCAGGCCGCCTGGAAGGCCGCCGGGGTGACCCTGCCGCGGGCCGCCATCGACCAGGCCCGGGACTTCACCCGGATCAGCCTGGCCGATCTGCGCCCGGGCGATCTCGTCTTCTTCTTCGACGACCTCAGCCACACCGGACTGTGCACGGGCAACGGCATGATGATCCACGCGCCGGGCCCGGGCTCGTACATCCGCGAGGAGGCGATCCTCCCGTTCGGCGAGGGCGCCCTGCGGGGCGCCGTCCGCCCCTTGTGAGGGCGCACGCGCACAGGGGTGCGCGTGGCCGGTTTTCGCGCATCGCGGGAACCGGCGTCCCGGGGAGACTGGCGTCCGGTGCTGCGAAGCGGAGGACGCCCGATGGGGGACTCACGGGAAAGCGTACGCAAGGTCGAGCGGGGGACCGCCCGGCCGGGCTGCCCGGTGCGCCGCGGGGCGGACGGGACCTGGGAGGTCCGGGGCTACACGGCCGCACGTGAGGTGCTGCGCGGCGCGGAGACGGTGCAGGCCGGTCTCGGGATAGAGACGGTGGAGAAGCTGCCGTCCCGTATCCGCCGTCCCGTGCTCTACCAGGACGGCCCCGGACACCGTGAGCAGCGGCGGCAGACCGCCCGCTTCTTCACTCCCCGGCGCGTGGACGAGCACTACCGCGAGCTGATGACGCGGGTCGCCGAGGAGCAGGTGGCGACGGTCCGGGCCGCCGGTACGGCGCAGCTGTCCGATCTGAGCTTCACCATGGCGATCGAGGTGGTGAGCGACATCCTCGGGCTGACGCACAGCCGTCCGGGGCTGAAGTCCAGGCTGGAGCGGTTCTTCCCCGAGGAGTTCGGTCAGCCGGGGCTGACCAGCCTCCGGGGCCTCTACTGGCTGGTGCGCCAGAACGCGAACTGGCTGCGCATCCATCTCGCCGACGTCCGTCCCGCGATCCGTGCGCACCGCCGTCGGGAGCGGGACGACCTGATCTCCCATCTGCTGGCCGAGGGGTGCTCGGACGCGGAGATCCTCGGCGAGTGCCTGACGTACGCGGCGGCGGGCATGGTCACCACACGCGAGTTCATCTGCGTCGCCGCCTGGCATCTCTTCGACGATCCGCGGCTCCTTCAGCGGTACCGCGCGGCGGAGGAGCCGGAGCGGCTGGAGCTGCTCCGGGAGATCCTGCGGCTGGAGCCCGTCGTGGGACGCCTGTCCCGGCGGGCCACCGCGCCGATGCGGGTCGGGGAGTCGTCGGTCGCCCCGGGTGAGCTGATCACCGTCTTCGTCGACGAGGCCAACGCGGACCCGGACGTCGTGGGCCGCGCCCCGGGCCGCCTGCGTCCGGGGCGGCTGCTCGCACAGGGCGCGGGGACGGCCGGGCTCGCCTTCGGCGACGGCGCTCACCGCTGTCCCGGCGCCGGGGTCGCCGTCCTGGAGGCGGACGTCCTGCTGAGCCGGCTGTTCGCGCTCGACGGTCTGCGGATGACCGGCCGGCCGCGGATCTCGTTCAAGGACGAGATCGGCGGCTACGAGATCCGGAACCTGACGGTGACCACGGCCGCGCCGGGGTGACCGCCTCAGCGCGCCGGCTCAGCGGGTCAGCTCAGCGCGGCGTCTCACTCAGTGCAACGCGGAGTCGGGGCGCGCCTGAGCCCTTCTGGCGTTGTTGTAGGCGCGCAGGAGCAGCTTGGAGACGGCGCAGGGCGACCGGTCGAAGTGGCACTGTCGGCACGTGCGTGCGTGCTCCTCGTAGGCGTTGCGGGCCTCTTGCAGGGCATCCTCGGGAGAGGGCATGGGGGGTCCTCCGAACGGAACGGCGGTTACCCGGGGCTTAGCTACTCACCAGTAGGACCCCGTCAAGAGGATTTGACCATGTTACTCACGGTAGCGGAAAATGCGATCCCCCTGAGGAGGCCGGCTTGACGAGCGAGGACGACAGGCAGCGCGCGGCGCGGGTGTTCGACGCGCTGGGACCCGTGTACGAGAAGGCGTTCGCGCACTCCGAGGCGCATCACAGGTCCCTGGAGTGGCTGCTCGGGCGGCTCGCGCCGAGGAGTTCCGTGCTGGACGTCGGCAGCGGGACCGGGCGGCCGACGGCCGCGACCCTGGCGGGCGCGGGCCATGACGTACTGGGCGTCGACGTCTCGCCCGTGATGGTCGACCTCGCCGCACGCCAGGTGCCCGAGGCGGCCTTCCGCTGCGTCGACGTGCGTGAGCTCCCGCTGGAGGAAGGCTCGTTGCACGCGGTCTGCGTGTACTTCTCGCTGCTCCAGATGGAGCGGGCCCGGCAGGCCGAGGTGATCGGCAGGCTGGCGCGGGCGCTGCGGCCGGGAGGCAGTCTCGTGCTCGCCACCGTGCCGCTGGACGTGGAGGGCGTCGACGCCGTGTTCATGGGGCAGCCCGTGCGGGTCACGAGCTTCGCCGTGCCGGATCTCGTCGACGTGGTCACCGCAGCCGGTCTGACCGTGCTGGCCGAGGAGAACGTGCTGTTCACCCCCGACCATCCCGAGGCCGTGCCCGAACCGCACGTCTTCCTCCACTGCGGCAGGCCCTAGGGGGAGCTCAGCCCTCGTTGCGGGCGGCGAGGGCCAGGACCAGCGCCGCCGAGCCCGTGCCCAGCAGGGCGCCGGCCACCACGTCCCCCGGGTAGTGCACGCCCGTGTGGACCCGGGAGTAGCCCACCGCGCAGGCCAGCAGGCCCAGCGGGACCGCGGTGACCGGCAGGGTCGGGCCGACGGCGGCCGCGAAGGCCACGGCCGAGGCGGTGTGCCCGGAGGGGAACGAGGCCGAGTGCGGCATCGGCACATGCCGCCCCGGGAACGGCGAGTCCTCGGCGCGGTGCGGACGCGGGCGGCGTACGAGCTGCTTGCCGAGCAGGTTGGCGGTCGCCGAGGCGATGCCGATGGCCGCGACGCCCATGGCGGCGGCGCGCCGCTGGCGGCCGCCGCGCACGGCGAGCGCGGCGGCGACCGCGAAGGACAGCTTGGAGTGGTCGGCGGCCGCGGACAGCCGGCGCAACGCGGTGTCCAGGGTCGGCGTCCTGGTCACGCTGACCGCCTCGTACAGCGCCTGGTCCAGGGTGGCGAGGTCACCGACCAGGCGCAGGGTGGGGGGGAGCTTCGGGCGGCGGTCAGACATCGTAGGCCTCCTTGATCGTGCGGGGGTCGGGATGGCCGAGCGCGAGGCGGAAGACGCGCCGCCAGTCGACCGTGGGGGGCGCATACACGGCGCCCGGGCGGTGCCGGGGCACCCGGACCCGCAGCGCGGCGGGCCGTACCGTGCACACGACGGGGGCGGTCAGTTCGAGCGCCTCGCCGTCGACGGCCACCGCGATGCGCTCCCGGTCGGCCTCGACGACGACGCTCCGGGAGGTCACCGAGGTGATGCTGCCCGCGCGCTCGCCGAGCAGGGCGAGTTCCGCGGCCTGGGCCGCGCCCTCGACCCGGATGCCGATCACGCCGAGCAGTCCGGCGTCCAGCCGGGGGCGGCGGCCGCCGCCGAGCGGGTCGGCACGGGCGTAGGCGTTGTTGCTGACCAGGAGTGCCTGCGGCGCGTGCAGACGGGCGTCGTCCGTGCGGACGTCCAGCGTCGCGCCGGAACCGCCGAGGAGCAGGTCGGGCAGGTGTTCGAGGGCGGTGGCGGCCTTGGCGTCGCGGTACTCGGGGCTCTGCACTATCTCCGCGTACGCGCCGAAGGAGACGGTGTTGACGAAGGCCCGGCCGCCGACGTCGCCGAGGTCCACGCGCAGTTCGACGCCGTTGGTGAGGGCGTCCAGACTGCGCACGGGATCGGTGCGGTCGAGGCCGAGGTCCATGGCGAAGTGGTTGCGGGTGCCCGCGGCGACGACCAGGAAGGGCACGTCGTGCTCGGCGGCCACGGCCGCGACCAGCGCCTGGGTGCCGTCGCCGCCCGCGACGCCGATCAGATCCGCGCCCTCGGCGATGGCCCGGCGGGCCTCCACCGCCGGGTCGGTGTAGGTGTCGTCCGTGCCGAGCAGGATCACCTGGGCGCCGAGCGCCTCGGCGTGCTCGACGAGGCCGTGCTTGCCGACCTTGCCGCCGCCCGAGCGCACGTTCATGATCAGGACCGGTCGGCGCGGCGGCGGGGTCTTGCGGCCGTGCGTGCCCTTGGGACGGCGCACGCTGCGCAGCGAGGCCCGGGCCGAGGCCAGGGCGCCCGCCCACAGCGCGATCGCGCCCACCGCCACCGGCCACAGGCCGGAGGTGGCGTACAGCACCAGCACGCCCACGGGCGCGGTGACGGCGACCAGTCCGCCGACCAGCCGGGGTCCGCCCCGGTGCGCCAGCATCCACCAGACGCCCGCGCCGGCCAGGGCGAGCAGGGCGAATCCGGCGAGCAGGATCAGCCAGCCGCCGGAGCCGGCGCCCGCCATGACCACCGCGACGCAGCCGGCCACCAGCACCAGCGCGATCCGGGCCCAGCCCCGCGCGCGGGCGACGGCGTCCTGCTGCGCCGGGCGCAGGTGCGGCAGCGCCCATTTCGTCCTACGTGTCTCGTTCACCGTGCGCCCGCCATGCTCCGAAGCTCCCTGTCATGCGTCTACAGCGCCAACGATCTCTGTCAATTGTCCATGCCACAGCACTCCGATGTGACCTCGCCCGCGCCGTCGGCGGTGGCGTCGAGGCGGCAGAAGCAGGACGCCCGGACCGGTACGTCGGCCAGCGCGGCCGCGAACCTGAGCTGTTGGGCCACGATCCGGGCCTCCGCGTCCTTGCCCAGCCGGACCAGACACTCGTGGAAACCGTGCAGCGACCAGACGTTGCCGGGGTGCTGCGACGGGCGCGGCAGGGTGTCGTCGAGTCCGAGATCGGCCCGGTAGACCGCCTCGGCCTCCGCGATCCTGCCCTGTTCGAGCAGCAGTGCGCCGTAGGCGTGCCGGGTGGGCTGCATCCAGCCCCAGGGCTCGTCGTAGGGGAGGGCGTCGTCCAGTGCGACGGACCGCTCCAGGGCGGCGAAGGCCAGGTCGTGGTTGCCCTTGCGGTACTCCAGTTCGCCGTCGAGCATCGCGGACGCGATCGCGAGGACGTCCTGGCAGGTGTTGTTGAACAGCATGCGGGTCTCGGGCACACGGTCGACCGCCGCGTGGAACAGGACGCGTTCGGCCTCGGCCTCGGGGACGCGGCCGGTGGCGGAGAGGGCCACGCCGCGGGCGTAGTGGAACATCGCGGTGGTCACGCTGTAGAGGACCGGGTCGGCGGGCGGCGGCACGTCGAGGACGTCCTGCCAGCGGCCGAAGCGGATCAGCACATGGAACCGCATGGTGAGGAAGGCCTCCAGCCAGTCGGCCATGGGCGGGCTCGGCACGCGCAGCAGTTCCTCCGGGATGGAGGCCTCCAGCCGTTCCACGGTCTCCAGGGCGGTCCCGGCCTGGCCAAGGAACATCGCGCCGTAGATCTTGAAGTGGTAGTCGTGCGACCGGTAGAGCGTGTAGAAGTTCATGGCTCCGGACCGTGCCCGGTACTTCTCGTCGGCTGCGATCGCGGCGGTGTTGTCCGTGACGACGCGCCGGTAGTCGCCGCACAGCACGTCCAGATGCGAGGGCATGTGCTGGAGGTGCCCGGCGTCGGGCACCAGGTCGCGCAGCCGGTCGGCGACCTGGAGAGCGGCCTCGGGGGTGGGCGACATCTCCATGAGGTGGATGTAGAAGTGCAGGACGCCGGGGTGCCGGGCCGCGGCCGCGTCGGCGAGCGCACGGTCGAGCACCGCCTTCGCCTCCCGGGTGCGGGCGCCCTCGGCGGGCTCTCCGGTGCGCAGGTCCCACAGCTGCCAGGGGGTGAGGTTCATCAGGGCGTCGGCGTACAGGGCGGCGACGTCGAGATCGTCGGGGGCGAGCTCGTGGACGGCCCGCATGGCGTCGGCGTAGGGCTCGTTCCACACCGCGCAGTCCTCGGCGGGGCGGGTCTGCGGGAAGCGGGCGCGCAGCGCGCCGATCAGGGCCCGTTCGACGGGGGTGGCGGTCGCGGCCTTCTCGTGGGCGAGCTCGACCGCGGCGTGGGTACGGGCGACGGTCGTCGTCAGGTCCTCCTCGTCGAAGAACTCCCACGGCTTGTTGTAGTTGGGGCCGAGGGCGTAGGCGATGCCCCAGTGCGCCATGGCGCAGTCGGGGTCGGCGCGCACGGCGGTCTCGAAGCAGACGACCGCCTCCTCGTGGTGGAAGGCGTACGACCAGACCAGTCCGCGGTCGAACCACAGCTGGGCCTCGGGGGACGAGGTCGTCACGGACCGGCCGTGACTGCCGAGGTCGTAGTAGTACTCCCCCAGGTCTTCGCCGGTGTGCTCCCCGCTCTCGTTGCTGTCCTTCATGGGTCTCCCGTCGTCGCGCGCTGTTCGAGTCGAGCGACGTATACCGCGTGATCCGGCGCCCGGGCGGTTTCTTGCGTGCGGGAGCACCCGTACGGGGCGGGGACGGCGCGAGCGAGGGGCCCGCCGGCGGTGCGGCGGGCCCCTCGTCGGGTGTTCAGGCCGGAGCTCAGTTGCCTCGGGTGCTGCGGCGCAGGACCACGAAGCCGCCGATCACCAGCAGGGCGCCGAGCGCGCCGGGCCACAGGCTGGCTCCGGTCTCGGCGAGGTCGCCCTGGACCGCCTGCGGTTCGGTCCCGCCGGGGAGGGTCCCGGTGCCCGTGTCGGCCGGCGGCGTCGTCTGCGCCGGGGTGGACACGGTCGGCGGAGCGGTCGCGGGCGAGCCGATCTCGCCGCCCGACGCGCCGGACGCGGCCGACGCGGCGGCGGGCGCCGAGGTGGCCGCCTTGGCCGACGGCTTGGTGTCGCGGGTGGGGTCGGTGGTGACGGGGACGCCGCCGGCACCGTCGTCGCCCGTGTCGGGCTCGGTGTCGACAGGGTCGGTGGTGGCGGGTGCGGTGGTCGCGGGCTCGCTCGCGGGCGCCTCGGGGCTCTGGGACGGCTGCTGGCCGCCGTCGTCCGAACCGTTGTCGTCGCCGTTGCCGCCGCCGTTGTCCCCGTTGCCGTTGTCTCCGTTGTCGCCGTTGCCGTTGTCGCCGTCGCCTGCGCCGTCGTCCGCGCCCGCTCCGCAGGTGCGGCCCTCGTTGATGCAGTCGACCATCTCCCGCATCAGCTTCTCGTCGAAGACGTTGATGAAGTCGCCGTGGTCGGTGACCGGCTTGTGCAGCTGCTCGGGGAAGGAGTCCACCGCGAACAGCGGAGTGGTCTTCCCGCCGTCGTTCAGGCTCGGCGCGTCGACGTCGTACACGATGCGCTGCACCAGCTGGGGAACGGCCTCGAAGCCGGCCGGGCAGGTGCCGTCGGCGGCGGCGAAGGCCACATGGGTGCGGTGGTTGGCGCTGTCGATGTTGGCGCCGTCCCAGCAGCTCTGGAAGCGGAAGGTGCGCACCACGTCGCTGCCGGCCGGGCAGAGCGGGTACTTGTCCTTGAGCTGACGGTCCTCGAACCCGGTGCAGCTCCAGGACGCGTTGGCGTTGGTGGTGCCGTTGACGAAGGCCTTGGCGTCACCGGTGATGATGCGCAGCAGCCGGGGCATCTCGGTCACCTTGGAGCTGGGGTTGCCGACGAAGGTCAGCGTGACCTGCTTGGCCGTGACGATCTCGCCCGCGTTGCCCTCGATGCCGCCGCCGGGGCTGTTGGCGTCCTTCTCCTGGGCGCCGTTCTGCAGACGCAGGACGGGCCAGTAGTAGGTGGACTTGTCGCTCTGGTCCACACAGCTCGTCTCGGCCTTCGCGAGGTCGTCGTCGGAGGCGAAGGCGTTGTTGGACTGGTTGCCGATGTAGTCGTGGAAGTGGTGGGCGCCGTTGGTGACGCCCGGCGCGACGATCACGTTGTCGGAGTTGAACAGCCCGTTGGCGTTGACTCCGCAGCTGGTGACGAAGGTGCCGCGGGAGGGGCCCGAGCGGGGGTCGGGAAGCTGCTGGGTGGCCGCGACGGTCTTGATGTCGACGTAGTCCCCGGCGACGGGACCGTTGCCGGCCTGACCGCCGTTGCCCTGCTGGCCGTTCTGACCGGGCTCCTGAGCCGAGCCCTGTTCCTGGCCTGCGTCCTGCCCCTGCTCTTCGCCCTGCTGTCCGCCCTGCTCCTGCTGCTTCTGCTCCTCGGTGATGCGCAGGGAGCAGGCGGCCAGGGCGTCCACGCCGTCCGGACGGTCGCCCTCGCGGTCGATGGCCTCGGCGATACGGCCGATCGTCGCGCCCCGCTTCTCCTTCAGCGGATTCATCACCGCGTTGTCGGCGAAGCCGGGGTCCTGCCGCACCGCCTGCGCCTGGTCCTGCAGTTGCCGGTAGGCGGCGGCGATCTGTTCGTCCAGGAGCGCGAGTTCACGGTCGACCTCGGTCCTGGCGCCCTCGGGAACGCTGGTGAGGCTGTTGCCGACGTCGGGACAGTCGATGGTGACCGAGCCCCCTCCGGCCAGTTCCACCGTCTCGCCGCTGGAGGTGGCCGAGGCGTAGACGTTCGCCGCCATCAGCCCTCCCCCGCCGAGGATCAGGGCGACCGCGGCGAAGGTCGCCCGCCGCCCACCCGTCTGGCGTCTGCGCCTGTTCTGTACCAAGGAGTGCTCCTACGCGTTGTCGGCGGCCACGGCCATGAAATCCCCCGGCCCAATACGCAGCCGGAGGCGGAAGTGTTCAACCGCCCCACGAATTCATAGCAACATCTCAGGCAAGCGCCGCACCTCGCCCCTCCGAAGCGGCCGTGACCTGCCTCTTACGGCGGGCGCGTTCGTGCAGCAGACCCATGACGACGGCGGCGGCCACCGCGATCAGATGCTCGCGGCCGGCGAGGTTGGGTTTGGCGATCGACTCCAGCACCATCGAGCCGCCGGTGAGCGTGAACACGATGGGCGCGCGGCGGACGACCGACAGATAGGTGAAGAGTCCGACGACCGCGGCGGACGGGCCGGTGTCCAGCACCTGTCCGACCTCGGGCGGCAGTCCGAGGCCCCAGCGGTCCGGCCCCAGCGCCAGCATCACCCGCACGGTGAGGGTGCCGGCCAGGGTGGACGCGTAGGCGATCAGCAGGGTCCTGCGGCGGCCCAGGGCGAGCTCGGCCAGCGCGAAGGCGAGGAACAGCTGGGTGATGCCGGCCCACACCGGCAGGTCCAGGGCCGGGACGTAGAGGGAGACCGGGGTGCGCAACAAGGCCAGCCACAGAGGCAGGTCGCCCTGGACCCCGCCGAGGATCCGCACCGCCGCCGCGCCGGCGGGGTGCTGGGCGATGGCATGGAAGAAGATCACGCCCGCGCAGGCCACGAACGCCAGCAGCAGCGCGCCGGGCCCGCGTCGGCGCAGCTGCCGCAGCGGATCGACGACGATGCCGTTCCACTCGTCCCGCAGCGTCCGGCCGACGAACGCGGCCAGGCGCGCCGGTGCGCCGCGGCGCGGCCCACGGTCGGCCCGGCGGTCCACGGCGCGGCCGTCGCGAGGCTCGTCCTCCACGCGGTCGCCGTGCGGCCGCTCCACTTCCGGACGCAGGATGCTCAAGGTCGTCCCCAAACACTCGTCGCACGATGTTTCGTGCGAGTCACGTCATGGAAGACGCGAAGACGGCCCGGCAGGATCATCCGGCCCGCAAGCCGTCTACCTCACATTTGCCTCGCCGCCGGGCGGCCCGACCTGCCTACGGGCGCTGCGCGCTTGCTGACTCCCGGTCACGCCGCTGTAACTCAAGTGGGCTAATGTCACTTCTGTGGAACGCACTGACCAGCGGAACATGACCCCGGCCAGGTTACGTCGCACGGCGGGACCGACCACCGTCGAACCCGTGCCGACCCTGCTCGCCGACGGCGTCCTCACCGAAGAACTGGCCCTGGCCGTGCCCGAGGGCACCCGGGTCGCGGTGGCGAACTACGCGATTGCGCCGGGCGGTTCGCTGCCCTGGCACTACCACGAGGGCCGGGTCGTCGCCGTGGTGACGGCCGGCGTGCTGACCCGGACCCTGGCGGACGGCTCCGAGTGCGTGACGCCGGCCGGCGGGTGCATCGTCGAGCCGGTGGGACCGCAGGGTGTGCACATGGCGGAGAACCGGGAGCCGGAGCCCCTGCACATCTGCGCCCTGTTCTTCCTCCCGCAGGGCAGTGCGTTGTCTACGCGCGCAGAACCCCCCGAGGCGCTCGCCTACGGCTGACCGGCGCCGGGGATCAGCGTTGCGGTCGGCGACCCGTCTCCTGGGCCGGGAACGTCTGCTCGGCGCCCGGCAGGGTGGGCTTGGGCAGGGTGGCGACCTCCGTCTGCGCCTTCAGCAGCAGTTCCATCGTGTCGTCGGGCAGCACGGGCGGGCGCGGGGCGGTGGACGCGAAGCGGAACGCGGAGGTGAGGTCGCCGAAGGCGTCCCGCCGCCAGGAGCTGATGTTGGGCTCGGCGACCCCGGTGAGCCGCTCCAGGAACCGCAGGGTCGAGGTGTGGTCGAAGGTCTCGGTGGCCACCCAGCCGCCCACGGTCCAGGGCGAGACGATGATCGCGGGGACCCGGAAGCCGCCGCCGATCGGCAGCCCCCCGACGAACTCGCCGGACGTGCCGGCGGGCGGGGTGGGCGGCGGCACATGGTCGAACAGGCCGTCGTTCTCGTCGTAGTTGAGGATGAACGCGGTCTTGGCCCAGACCTCCGGGTTGGCCGCGATGGCCTCGATCTTCGAGGCGACGAAGGCCGCGCCGGCCGCCGGAAGATAGTCCGGGTGCTCCGACTGGCGGCCCGGCGGCATGATCCAGGACACCGTCGGCAGCCGGTCGCTCAGGGCGTCCTCCTCGAAGGTGCCCTCCGGCTGCGGCCGTACGCCCCGCTCGTACAGTTCGGAGCCGGGCTGCGCGTTCTTGAACGCGGCGAACCGTTCCAGCACGTTGCAGCCGTAGTCGTCCACCTGCTGGTAGACCTTCCAGCTCACCCCGGCCGCCTGGAGCCGTTCGGCGTACGTCGTCCAGCTGTACGGCGTCGGCGCGGAGTTGCTGGTGACGGGGCCGCCGGCCACCCCCAGCGGGTCGATGCTGCCGGTCATCCACATCAGGCGGTTGGGGCAGGTCGGGCCGAGCACCGAGCAGAAGTAGTGGTCGCAGAGGGTGAAGGTCTCGGCGAGGGCGAACTGGAACGGGATGTCCTCCCGTGTGTAGTAGCCCATGACATAGGGGCCGTTCGCGCCGTCGGCCTTGCGGTGGGCGGGCAGCCAGCGGTCCATCCGGCCGCCGTTCCACGCGTCGTGCTGCACCGCCCAGGAGTGGCTCGTGGACGGGATGGCCTGGGCGCTGGAGGTGTGGGTGTCCAGGTGGAAGGGCAGCAGGTAGCCCTTCGGGTTCTCGGCGTCGGGCTGATAGAAGACGGAGCGTCCGGTGTCGAGGGTGAGCGCGTCGGGGTCGGCGAAGCCGCGCACCCCGGACAGGGTGCCGAAGTAGTGGTCGAACGACCGGTTCTCCTGCATCAGCAGGACGACGTGCTCGACGTCGGCGAGCGAGCCGCGGCGCGGCTGTCCGGCCGCGACGGCCCGCTGCACGCTCGGCGGGAGCAGGGTGAGGGCCGCGGCGGCGCCCAGCGTGCCGGCGGCCGAGCCCAGGAGCCTGCGACGGGTCAGTTCGGCCATGTGTGGTGTGCCCCTCGGATCGGCGCGGTCCAGCTCATGCCGCTATGCGTTCCCGGTCGGGCCCAGATCTGACGGTGCGTCACTCTTCCGCGCCGGGGCAACCGGGCCGGGCGCCGGAAATCTCGGTGGCGAGGGCCATGACCTCCTCGGTTACAGTGCTCCGCCGGCATCGCGCCGGCGTCGAGAGGAGACACAGCGGTGCGCTTCGGGGTGGGGAACGTGGGGAACGTAGGGCGGGGGCTGACGCTGGCAGCCCTGTTGACCGGGCTGGTCACGGGATGCGGAGCCGAGGACGCCGACTCGGACACGGCGTCGGGGGCGTCGGCGAAGGCGACCGCCAGGACGTCGGCGAAGGTCGCCGAGCGCGGCGGGTCCGTCGGGGCCTCCGGGTCCGCCTGCGAGCTTCCGGTGACCTTCGACATCGCCGAGTTCTGGAAGGCCGAGGCCGTCGACACCACGGAGGCGACCGCCGGCGGCGACCTGGCCGAGCTCGTCGACGCGTTCGCGCGCCAGGGCCCGGTCACCATGGCCTGTGAGATCGACGCCAAGCCCGCGGGGAAGATCGGCTTCCTCCGGGTGTGGACCGGCAAGCCCGGCGACGCCGACGCGCGCACCGTGCTGGAGGCCTTCGTGGCCGCCGAGCCGGAGGCGAGCGGGGCGAAGTACAGCACGTTCGAGGCGGGCGACGTCACCGGCGCCGAGGTCGAGTACGTGACCACGAGCAAGGTCCTCGAGGAGTCGAAGACGGAGCACGCCCTCGCCGTCACGACCTCGGCGGGTCCCGTCGTCCTGCATCTGGGCGGGCTGGACACCGACGAGCACAACGCGATGCTCCCGGCGTACGAGCTCGCCAAGAGCACGCTGCGCGCCTCCGCCGCCTGACCGGCCCGGGCCGCTCCGCCACCTGCCCGGATGCACATCCGGGCAGGTGTGGCGCATTCTTGCTGTGAGGCACACGCGGCGGCGCACGGACGAGGTAGGGCCGATGACTGGGAGCGCCGGGGACGAGCGAAAGCCGTCCGGACCGTCGCCCGCGCTGCTGACCGGGGTCGTGGCGGACGCGCTGCGGGCGGCGGGCGGCAACGCCGGGGGCGTCTACCTGTGCTCGGGCACGTCCGGGCTGCTGCGCCTCGCGGTCCTGGCGGGGCTGCCCGGGAAGCTGTTCCGCCCCTGGTGGCGGCTGAACGTGGACCGGCCCTTCCCGGTGGCCGATGTGCACCGGACGGGCATCCCGGTGGTGCTGGCCAACGCCACGGAGACCATGCGCCGCTATCCGCAGTTCGCGGCGGGGCTGCCCTTCCAGTTCGGTTCGCTCTACGTGCCCGTCGTGGCCGAGGGCCGGTCGTTCGGTGTGCTCACCGTCCTGCGCCCGGCGGCGGCCGACGCGGCGGAGATCCTGGCGGAGCGTGAGCGGCTGACCGCCGTCGCGGACGCCATGGGCGCGGCCCTGCTGCGTCTGGAGGACGACGGCGAGGCCGTCACCTGGGACGACGAGCCGCTGTGCGTCCGGCCGCCGATCGCGAGAGCGGCCCCCGGGCGCGCCGGGCAGTTCTCGTGGGACCCGGTGACCGACGCCGTCACCGTGGACGAGCGGGCCCGCGCACTGTTCGGACTGCGCCCGGGCGACGCCCACGGCACGCTGGACGCCCTGACCCGGGCTCTCGAACCGACGGACGCCCATCGGCTCCCCGGTCTGCTGCGCCGGACGGCCCAGGGGCGGCCCCCGCCGCTGCCGATCCAGATGCGCACCGCCGAGGGCGCGCTACGGCTGCTGGAACTGTGGGAGGCGACCGACGAGGGGGCGGAGCCGGCCGACGCCCCGTCCCGCCCCCTCGTCGGCGTGCTTCTCGACCCGGGCCCGGGCTCCCTCGCCGACGGAGCCGCCGACCTCCTTCCGGAGGGCGTGTTCTGCCTCGACCGGCTGGGGATCGTCGTCTACGCCAATCCCCGGGCCGGGCACCTCCTGGGCGTGCCCCTGGACCGGCTGGTCGGCCGGCCGCTGTGGGAGGCCGTGCCGTCGCTGAACCAGCGCACCTACGAGGAGTACCTGCGCGCCGCCCTGCTGTCCCCGGAGCCCGCGCACTTCCATGTGCGGCTGCCCACCGTCGCCGAGCGGCCCGCCGTCCCGCCGGCGTACGAGGGCGACTGGCTGCGCATGTCCCTGTATCCCGGCGCGGATCTCGTCACCTGGACGGCGGTCCCGGCCAACCGGGTGCCGGACGACGGGGCCCCCGAGCCGGTGGACGCGGACGTCCCGGCGCCGGGCGCCGCCGCCACCGCTCCCCTGTACCGGCCCATCGTGCTGGCCATCGCGCTGACGGAGGCGGTGACCGCCCGGCAGGTGTCGGCGGTGGTCATGAAGGAGCTGCTGCCCGCGTTCGGCGGCCGCATGCTGGCCATCTACCTGCTGCACGAACGGCATCTGTACCTGGCGTGGGAGTCCGGCTTCCCCGAGGGCTTCCTGGCCCCCTTCGAAGGGGTCGGACTGGACGCCCGGCTGCCCGGCGTGGAGACGCTCACCACGGGACGGCCGCTCTTCTTCGACTCGATGCGGAAGCTGGCGGCCGCCTATCCGGGCATCGAGCTCGACGCCCCGGTGGGCGCCCGCGCCTTCCTCCCGCTGATCGCCTCGGGCCGCCCGGTCGGCTCGTGCATCCTCGGCTTCGACCGTCCGCGCAGCTTCAGCACCGAGGAACGCACGGTGCTCACCGCGCTCGCCGGGCTGATCGCCCACGCGATGGAGAAGGCCCAGCGCTACGACACCGAGGCCGCCCTCGCGCGCGGGCTGCAGCAGGCCCTCCTGCCCCGGCGGCTGTCGCAGCACCCGCGCGTGGAGACCGCGGGCCGCTATCTGCCGGGCACCAAGGGCATGGACGTGGGCGGCGACTGGTACGACGTCGTGGAGGCCGGGGACGGGCTGGCCCTGGTCATCGGGGACGTCCAGGGGCACGGGGTGCAGGCGGCGGCCACCATGGGGCAACTGCGCAGCGCGGTGCGGGCGTTCGCGCTCGGCGACCGGCCGCCCCAGGAGGTCATGGGCGGCACGAACCGCCTCCTCATCGACCTGGACCCGGGTCAGTTCGCCAGCTGCTGCTACGTCCGGCTGGATCCGGCCACCGGTGTGGCCCGGGCGGCCCGCGCCGGGCATCTGCCGCCGCTGCTGCGCCATCCCGACGGCCGTACCCAGGTCGTGGAGCTGCCCGGCGGGGTCGTCCTCGGGGTGGACCCGCGCGCCCACTACCCGGTGACGGAGCTGCGGCTGGAGCCGGGCGCGATCCTCGCCCTGTACACGGACGGGCTGGTGGAGCGGCCCGGGCACGACATCGACGAGGGCATCGCCGCCCTGCGCGGGGCGCTGGCCTCGGCCGACATTCCTGCGAGCCGTTCCCTCGGGGATGTCGCGGACCGGCTCACCGCGATGGCCCGGCAGACCGCGGACCGGCCCGACGACATCGCCCTGCTGCTGGCGACACGGCGCGACGGCGAGGCGGCTCCCCCGGGGTGAGGGCAGGGCAAGGTCGGACACGGCCCGGGGGGACGACGCGGCCGGTGACCCTCTGTGACGCCTCTCGCCTCACGCGGCCGGGCAGTGTAGACATGGCACATGGTCCGACTCCTGGGGCGCTCGGATGCCCGGCCGGCCCGTCGTCCCCGGGGCCAGCGGGGCCGGCGCACTCCCGAGTCCGCGCTGGGCGGGCGCAGTCTCGCCGCGCAGGTGTTCGTCCTGCAGGTCGTCGTCGTGCTGCTGCTGGTCGTGGCCGCAGTCGTGGCGCTGCTGCTCCAGGTGCGGCACGACACGACCCAGGAGGCCCGTAACCGCTCCGTCGCCGTCGCCCAGACGTTCGCCAACTCGCCGGGCATGGTCGCGGCGCTGGCGAGCCCGGATCCGACGGCGATCCTGCAGCCCCGGGCGGAGGCCGCCCGTGAGGCCTCGGACATGGACTTCATCGTCGTCATGAACACCGAGGGCATCCGCTACACCCACCCCAAGCCGGACCGCATCGGCAAGAAGTTCGTCGGGAACATCCAGCCCGCGCTGGACGGCGGCGTCGTGGTCGAGGAGGTGAACGGGACCATCGGCAGGCTGGTCCAGGCCGTCGTGCCGGTGAAGGCCTCCGACGGGCGGGTGGTCGGGCTGGTGTCGTCCGGCATCACCACCGAGCATGTCGGCGGCAACGCCGACCGCCAACTGCCGCTCGTCCTGGGCAGCGCCGCGGTGGCCCTCGCCCTGGCCACCCTGAGCACGGCGCTGGTCAGCCGCCGGCTGCTGCGCCAGACGCACGGACTCGGACCGCGCGAGATGACCCGTATGTACGAGCACCACGACGCGGTGCTGCACGCCGTGCGGGAAGGCGTGATCATCGTCGGCGACGAGGGCGATCTGCTGCTCGCCAACGACGAGGCGCAGCGGCTGCTCGACCTGCCCCCGGACGCCGAACGCCGGCAGGTCGTCGACCTGGGCCTCGACCAGGACACCGCCGAGCTGCTGGCCTCGGGGCGGATGGTCACGGACGAGGTGCATCTGGTCGGGGACCGGCTGCTCGCGATCAACCAGCGGCCCACCGACCTGGCGGGCGGACCGGCCGGCAGCGTGGCCACCCTGCGCGACTCCACCGAGCTGCGCGCCCTGTCGGGCCGGGCGGAGTCGGCTCGCGAGCGCCTCGACCTGCTGTACGCGGCCGGGGTGGGGATCGGGACGAGCCTGGACGTGGCCCGTACCGCCGAGGAGCTGACCGAGCTGGCCGTGCCGAGGTTCGCGGACTTCACGACCGTCGACCTGTTCGACGCCGTCCTGGACGGCGAGGAGCCGGAGGCGCGGGGCGCGCTGCGGCGCACGGCGATCAGCGGGATCCGCAAGGGCGCGCCGCTGTATGTGGTGGGCGAGCGGATCCGGTTCGTGGACTCCGCCCCGCAGGCCCGCAGTCTGCACGGGGAACGGGCTGTCCTGGAGGCCCACCTCGCCGAGTCGCCGGGGTGGCGCGCGCAGGACCTCGAGCGGACCGAGCAGGTCGTGGAGTTCGGCATCCACTCGCTGATCACCGTGCCCGTGCGGGCCGGGTCGCTGATCCTGGGCGTGGTCAGTTTCTGGCGTTCGGAGCGGCCCGACCCCTTCGACCCGGACGAGGTGGCGCTCGCGGAGGAGCTGGTGGCGCGGGCCGCGATCTCCATCGACAACGCGCGCCGCTTCACCCGCGAGCACGGCATGGCCGTCACGCTGCAACGGAGTCTGCTGCCCCGCAGCCTGCCCGCGCAGAACGCCCTGGACATCGCCTACCGCTATCTCCCGGCGCAGGCGGGCGTCGGCGGCGACTGGTTCGACGTGCTGCCGCTGTCGGGGGCCCGGGTCGCCCTGGTCGTCGGCGACGTGGTGGGCCACGGGCTGCACGCGGCGGCCACCATGGGGCGGCTGCGCACCGCGGTCCACAACTTCTCCGCGCTGGATCTGCCCCCCGAGGAACTCCTGGGGCTGCTGGACGAGTTGGTGGCGCGCATCGACCAGGACGAGGAGGACGACGGCGCGGGCGCGCCGGTCTCCGGGGCGACCTGTCTGTACGCCATCTACGACCCGGTCTCCCGGCGCTGCACGATCGCGCGGGCCGGCCATCCGCCGCCGGCGCTGGTCCATCCCGACGGCCGGGTCGAGTACCCCGAGGTGCCCGCCGGGCTGCCGCTCGGGCTGGGCGGGCTGCCGTTCGAGACGGTGGAGCTGGAGCTGGCCGAGGGCAGCTCGCTGGTGCTGTACACCGACGGGCTGGTGGAGGACCGGGAGCGGGACATCGACACCGGCCTGGAGCTGCTGCGCACCGCCCTGGAGCGGGGCGCCGACGGCTCGCCCGCGCAGACCTGCCAGGCCGTCCTGGACGCCCTGCTGCCGCCCCGCCCGAACGACGACATCGCGCTGATCGTCGCGCGGACCCGGGCGCTGGACGCCGACCGGGTCGCCGAGTGGGAGGTGCCGGTGGATCCGGCCGCGGTCGGTGAGGTGCGGGCGGCGGTGGCCCGGCAGCTGGCGCGCTGGGACCTGGAGGAGCTGTCCTTCACGACGGAACTGATCCTGAGCGAGCTGGTCACCAACGCGATCCGCTACGGCAGCGCGCCGGTGCGCGTCCGGCTGCTGCGCGACCGCACCCTGATCTGCGAGGTCTGCGACGGCAGCAGCACCTCGCCGCATCTGCGGTACGCGGCCATGACCGACGAGGGCGGGCGCGGCCTGTTCCTCGTGGCGCAGCTCACAGACCGCTGGGGCACCCGCTACACCCCGACGGGCAAGGTCATCTGGGCCGAACAGCCGCTGCCGCGAGGCGCGTTGGACCGACCGTCGGAGGGCCGTCGGACCGGCCGCCCGACCCCGGATGACTCATAAATGATGTTTATGAGCCCATAGACCGGACCCGCGTACCGGGTAAGGCTTGCCTTAGCTTAGGCTTCCCCCGAGTCGATCTGTCGTCACTCGAAGGGAACCTGATCATGCCCCGCCCCCTGCGGGTAGCCATTGTCGGAGCCGGCCCCGCCGGGATCTACGCCGCCGACGCGCTGCTCAAGTCCGATGTGGCCGCCGAGCCCGGTGTCTCCATCGACCTCTTCGAGCGCATGCCGGCCCCGTTCGGCCTGATCCGCTACGGCGTCGCCCCGGACCACCCGCGCATCAAGGGCATCATCACGGCCCTGCATCAGGTCCTCGACAAGCCGCAGATCCGTCTCTTCGGCAACGTCGACTACCCGACCGACATCAGCCTGGACGATCTGCGCGCCTTCTACGACGCCGTGATCTTCTCGACCGGCGCGACGGCCGACCGCGAGATGACGATCCCGGGCATCGACCTCGACGGCTCCTACGGCGCCGCGGACTTCGTCTCCTGGTACGACGGCCACCCGGACGTGCCGCGCACCTGGCCGCTGCACGCCGAGAAGGTCGCGGTCCTGGGCGTCGGCAACGTCGCGCTCGACGTGGCCCGCGTCCTGGCCAAGACGGCGGACGAACTGCTGCCGACGGAGATACCGGCCAACGTCCACGAGGGCCTGAAGGCCAACAAGGCGCTGGAGGTCCACGTCTTCGGCCGCCGTGGCCCGGCGCAGGCGAAGTTCTCGCCGATGGAGCTGCGGGAGCTGGACCACTCCCCCAACATCGAGGTCGTCGTCGACCCCGAGGACATCGACTACGACGACGGCTCGATCGCGACGCGGCGCGGCAACAAGCAGGCCGACATGGTCGCCAAGACGCTGGAGAACTGGGCGATCCGCGATGTCGGCGACCGCCCGCACAAGCTGTTCCTGCACTTCTTCGAGTCCCCGACGGAGATCCTCGGCGAGGACGGCAAGGTCGTGGGCCTGCGCACCGAGCGCACCGCGCTGGACGGCACCGGCAACGTCAAGGGCACCGGCGAGTTCAAGGACTGGGACGTCACGGCGATCTACCGCGCCGTCGGCTACCTCTCCGACAAGCTGCCCAAGCTGCCCTGGGACCTCGACTCGGGCACGGTCCCGGACGAGGGCGGCCGGGTCATCCAGGAGAGCGGCGAGCACCTCCAGTCCACGTACGTCACGGGCTGGATCCGGCGCGGCCCGGTCGGTCTGATCGGCCACACCAAGGGCGACGCCAACGAGACGGTGTCCAACCTGCTGGCCGACCACGCGAACGGCCGTCTGCACACGCCGGCTTCGCCCGAGCCGCAGGCCGTGGACGCGTTCCTCGCCGAGCGCGAGGTCCGCTTCACCACCTGGGAGGGCTGGTACAAGCTGGACGCCGCCGAGAAGGCGCTGGGCGAGCCGCAGGGCCGCGAGCGCGTGAAGATCGTCGAGCGCGAGGACATGCTGCGGGAGAGCGGCGCGTAACCGCCGCACCGGGGGGCTCGGAAAGGCCTCGGCCGACCGGGCCCCCGCCTGTTAGCTTCCCGGGGTGTTCTCTCTCCACGAGCCTCCCCTCTTCACCCGGCTGCGCGACGCGCGCCGGGTGCTCGTCGCGGGTGCGGGCGGCGGTTTCGACGTGTACGCTGGCCTTCCGCTGGCGCTCGCCCTGCGGTCGGCGGGCAAGGAAGTCCATCTGGCCAACCTCTCCTTCGCCGACCTGTACGGCCTGCCCACCGAGTTCTGGCTGCAGCCGGACGTCGCGGCCGTCGGGCCCGAAGTCCCCGCCCACGGCGACTACTTCCCCGAGCGCACCCTGGCCCGCTGGCTCGACCGGCAGGACCTCCCCGCCACCGTGTACGCCTTCCCGCGCACCGGCGTGGCGCCGCTGCGGGCCGCCTACCGGGCGCTCGTCGACCATCTCGGCGGGGTGGACGCCGTCGTCCTGGTGGACGGCGGCACGGACATCCTGATGCGGGGCGACGAGCACGGTCTGGGCACGCCCGAGGAGGACATGGCCAGCCTGGCGGCCGTGCAGGGCCTCGACGACGTGCCGCAGCGGCTGGTGGCCTGCCTCGGCTTCGGCGTGGACGCCTACCACGGGGTGAACCACTCCCTCGCCCTGGAGAACCTGGCCGCGCTCGACCGCGAGGGCGCCTACCTCGGCGCATTCTCCCTCCCCCGCGACAGCGCGGAGGGCGCGCTCTACCTCGACGCGGTCGCCGACGCCCAGGCCTGCACGCCCGGCCACCCGAGCATCGTCAACGGCTCGGTCGCCGCCGCCGTGCGCGGTGACTTCGGCGATGTGCGCTTCACCGAGCGGACCCGCGACAGCGAGCTGTTCGTGAACCCGCTGATGGCGGTGTACTTCTGCGTAGACGCCGTGGGGCTGGCCCGCCGCAACCTCTACCTGGACCGCCTGGCGGACACCGTCCTCATGCGTCAGATCAGCACCCGCATCGAGGAGTTCCGGGACGGGCTGCCCGTCCTGCGGCAGCCTCGGGCGTTCCCCCACTGAACCGAGTCGGGGCCGGCCGGCACGGACTGTCGGCACGGACTGTCGGCACGGACTGTCGGCACGACGGCACACCGTGTGGCCGCCGCTCAGCAGGACACCCTTCGCGGTGAGGCGTTGAATGGTCGGTATGAGTGTTCGACGCGGGACGCGGCACCGCCGAGGGAGGCTCCGGGCGGCGGCCCTGGCGCTGGCGCCGCTCCTCGTCGTCCCGGGCGCACTCGCCGCCGCTCCGCCGCCCCAGCCGCCTCCGCAGCTGACCGGGTCGGAGGTGGACGCGGCCGTCGGCAAGCTCGACTCCCTCGTGCGGGCCGGGATGGACCGCACGGGCGTGCCCGGGGTCGCCGTCGGCGTCGTGTACAAGGACAAGGTCGTCTACCTGAAGGGCTTCGGCGTCCGGCACGCCGGGCGGTCCGCGCAGATCGACCCGGACACGGTGTTCGAGCTCGCGTCGCTGTCCAAGCCGCTGACGTCGACCGTCATCGCCGGATCGGTGGGCGACAAGACCATCGGCTGGGACGACCCCGTGGCCGGCCGGCTGCCCGGCTTCGCCCTCAAGGACCCCTGGGTCACACGGCAGGTGACGGTGGCCGACCTGCTCTCCCACCGCAGCGGCCTGCCCGACCACGCGGGCGACCTGCTGGAGGACCTCGGCTACGACCGCACCTACATCCTGAACCACCTGCGGTACGAGCCGCTCACCCCGTTCCGCGCCTCGTACGCCTACACCAACTACGGGCCGACGGCGGCCGGGCAGGCGGTCGCCGACGCCGCGGGCACGACCTGGGAGAAGCTCGCCGAGGACACCCTCTACAAGCCCGCCGGAATGGACTCCAGCAGCTATCTCTTCGCCGACTACCAGGCCGCGAAGAACCGGGCCGACGTGCACGTCCAGGCCGCCGACGGCGTCTGGAAGGCCCAGTACGTGCGCGACGCCGACGCCCAGGCCCCGGCGGGCGGCGCCAGTTCCTCGGCCCGTGACATGTCCCGCTGGCTGCGCCTGCAGCTGGCGAACGGCAAGCTCGACGGCGAGCAGATCATCCCGGCCGAGCAGCTCGAACACACCCACGTCCCCGCGATCGTCTCCCAGCCCCCGCCGGCGCCTGCGGGCCGCACCGGCTTCTACGGCCTCGGCTGGAACGTGAGCTACGACGACCTCGGCCGGCTGCGCCTGAGCCACTCGGGCGCCTTCGCGCTCGGCGCGAACACCAACGTGACGATGCTTCCCGGCGAGGAACTGGGCATCGTGGTCCTCACCAACGGCAAGCCCGTCGGTCTCGCCGACTCCATCGCGCAGAACTTCTTCGACACCGCCGAGCACGGGAAGCCCACGACCGACTGGCTCGACCTGATCGGGAAGGTCTACGCGCAGCAGGAGGACGCGGAGCGCTCGCCCACCGACTACTCCGAGCCGCCCGCCGACGCGGCCGCGGCCCGCCCCGACGCCGCCTACACCGGGACGTACGCCAACCGCTACTACGGTCCGCTGACGGTCTCCGTGTCGGGCGGCGAACTGACCATGCGGCTGGGCCCGAAGCCGACGACGTTCCGGCTGACCCACTACGACGGGGACACCTTCAGCTTCGCGACCGTCGGCGAGAACGCCGTCGGGCTGTCCGGCGTCACCTTCCGGGGCGACCGGGACGGCAAGGCGACACAGGTGACCGTGGAGGCCTTCGACGAGAACGGACTCGGCGTCTTCAGCCGCTGACGGAAGGAACCGGGTCAGCCGTCGTCGCGGGGGTGGGTCTCTATCACCCGACCGTGCACATCGGCCTCGATCCAGGCGCTGCCGTAGTCGTCGGACAGGTAGACGCTCATCGACGGATCACTGTCGAAAATGGTGGAGGCGGGGCTGATCGACAGGTAGCGCGCCGTGGGCTCCGCGATGTTGAGGGTGGTGTCGGCCTTGGCCAGCAGCGCGGGCACGGCGTCCCAGTCGAAGATGCCGAGGTCGACGGGGACCGCTCCCCTCATGATCGTGCCGCCCGGTCCGTCCTTCACCGCGACGTCCCCGCCCCGGTAGGTGTACCGGTCGTAGAGCTTGGGGTGGCCGGGGACCGGGGCGTTGGCCATGGCGTACTCCCCGTACACGGTGAAGCTGGTGACCTTCGTGGTCCCCATGGCCGCGGTCAGCTTCGCGACGGCCGTCTTGACGCCGTCCGCGTCGAGCAGGTCGACCTTCTCCGCGGAGACTCCGCCGGAGGAGGCCCCGGACGATCCGGACGATCCGGACGTCTGCTTCGCGCTGGGCGAGACCGAGGCACTCGCCGACGCCGTGCCGCCGGCGCCACTGCCGCTGCCGCTGCTCCGGTCGTCGGTCTTCGTCTGCGGGAGCAGCGACCAGACCAGGGTGCCCGTCAGCGCTGTGGCGACGACGGCTCCGGTGACGGCCATGACACGGGCCCGGCGCGCTCGTGGCGGGGAGCCGGCGTTCGGGGCGGTGGTGAGGTGGGGGTGCGGGGCGGGCGTCACATCGGCGACGGCCGCCGCCGCGGGCGGGAAGAGCGGGTAGGACGTCGGCGTCGCGGCGTGTCCGGCGGTCTCCGGCGTCGACGACTGCGGCTGCGGCTGCGGCCGGCCGTCGATCACGGCCGCGAGCATCCGGTCGACCTCCGCCGCCTCGGGGCGGGCCTGCGGGTCCCGGACGAGCAGTGCCGTCAGGACGCCGGTGAGCGGACCGGCGCGGACCGGCGCGGGAACGTCCTCGCCGAGCACGGCGGCCAGCGTGGCGAGCGTGCTCTCCCGGCGCAGCGGATGGTGGCCCTCCACGGCGACGTACAGCAGCATCGCCAGCGACCAGAGGTCGGCGGCGGGACCGCCCTCCTTGCCCCTGACCCGTTCCGGGGCCATGAAGTCGGGCGAGCCGATGACGGCGCCGGTGGCGGTGAGACTGGCGGACTCCCGGATCGCGGCGATGCCGAAGTCGGTGAGCACGGGCCGTCCGTCGGGGCGCAGCAGGACGTTGGCGGGTTTCACATCGCGGTGTTCGATGCCGACGGCGTGCGCGGCGCGCAGCGCGGACAGCACCTCGCGCCCCAGCCGTGCGGCCTCGATCGGGGTCATCGGGCCCTGCTGGAGCCGGTCCTGGAGCGAACCGCCCTTGACCAGCTCCATCACGATCCACGGATACGTGTGCTCGCCGCCGTCGACGATGTGATGGATGGTGACGACGTTGGGGTGGTGGACGCGGGCCAGCGCGCGGGCCTCCCGCAGGACGCGCTCCCGCAGGGTGCGGGCGCCCTCGGGGTCGTATTCGGCCAGGTCCGGGTCCGGGGGCCGGACCTCCTTCACGGCCACGTCCCGGTGCAGCGCCAGATCGTGGGCCCGCCACACCAGGCCCATGCCTCCGCCGCCGAGTCGCTTCACCAGTTCGAAACGGCCGTCGACGACGCGTCTGTGGGGTCCCCCTGTGCTCATGGGAGGGAGCTTAGGGGTACCGACCGACAGCCGGTGTGTCGGCCAGAGGGGGCACACCGCGAATGGTCCGCGGGGCCACGGGCATGCTGTGAACGAGGTCACATCCGGTGGGCCGTACCGGGCCTGCCTGGCCGTGCCTGGCCGTGCCGGAACCCGGACCGCTCCCCACTCGCACCCCCGCTCGCACCCCGCTCGCTCACTTCCCTCCCCTCTCCCTCCCCTCTGCCCACGAAGGACAAGTGCTTTGGCTCTTATGCACCCTGACGCCCCCTCGCCCTCGGCCCGCCGCCCGGGCCGCTGCTGGACGATCCGTGTGGTCGGGCACCGGGACCGCACTGCCTCGGTCACCTGCTCCTCGGCGTGCGCGATGCCGCCGCGCTCGCGGGACCTGCCGGCCCTGCGCCGCTTCGCGGTGGCCCACGCGGCCGCGCACGCCAAGGCGGCCGCGGTGCATCCCGACGCCGCCTGCTGGTGCCGCCGCCAGCGGTGCGCGCTGCACGAGGGCGCCCGGGTGACCTGCGCGGGCGCGGTCGTCCTCGTGCTGCGGCACGACCCGGCGGTCGGCCAGGTGTGGACGCTCAGCGAAGTCTGCTCGGCGTGCGCCGCGTCGCTGCCTCACGCGCGCGTGCTGAGCCGGTCCGCTCCGCCGCGCCCCCGGGTCGCGGAGGCGAGGCCCCCGGCCGTGGGGCCGCGGCGCCTCGTCCCCGGCGGCTTCAGCGCGCCCTCGGCGGAGGCGGAGGCGGAGGACGGCGCGGCGTGACGGGCTCCGGGTGCGGCTGGCTCAGCGCTCGCGCCGGGACTGCGGCGGGATACGGATGGGCAGGGCCCCGAGGAGTCGTTCGCGGGCCGGCGGCGGGGTGGGCTCGCCGTCTGCGCCGACGGGCCGGTCGTCCGTGAACCGGGCGGCCGCCACCAGTTCGGCGATGCGCGCACCGCTGCGCCGCCCCTCCAGGTGCAGCCGTCCGACGTTGGCCCGGTCGTCGGCGAGCAGGGTCAGAACGGCGCTCGGTCCGGCCGCGTACGTCGCGAGGTAGCCGTCGGCTCCGCGCACCAACAGCTCGCGGAACTCGCCGCGGGCCGCGAGGTCGACCATGCGGCTGCCGACGCCGAGCGCCGCCGCGGTGAGCGCGGCCAGCCCTTCCGGCTGTACGTCCGGCATGTCCTGGGCGAGGACGAGACCGTCCACGCTGGCCGCCAACGCCCCCGTCAGCTGCGGCATACGGGCGCGCAGCCGGTGCAGTTCGTGCAGAACCTCGGCCTCGACGGCCATGACCGGTGTCCCTTCGGCGCGTTGTCGTGCCTCCGAGGCTGAGGCTACGGAAAACAACGGCCGGAATCCATGACTTTGGCATTTTCCAAAGGAACATGCTGCACAGCGTGCAGTGATCCCAACCCGCGTACGGAGCAGTCGAGTTGATGGTTGCGTGACCGCCGCGGAGGTTTCATGCCGGCCGCATCACCGAGGCCGGGTGGGTGAGAGCTGCTACAAATTTTCTACTCATTCATAGTCATTTCTAGTCATGTGTCTCACGTACTTTGGTCTCGTGAAGCTTTCGGAGTGGGCCCGTCAGCAGGGCGTGAGTTACCAGACCGCCTGGCGGTGGGTGAAGGACGGGAAGATGCCCGTCCCGGTCCGCCAGGCGCCGTCCGGGACGTGGCTGGTCGACGAGGTCGCCGTCCAGCCGTCCGGGCGTGTGGTGGCGTACTGCCGTGTCTCGTCCGCTGACCGGAAGGCCGACCTTGAGCGGCAGGCCGCCCGGGTCGTGTCCGGCGCGAACGGGCTCGGTCTGGCTGTCTCCGAGGTTGTCACCGAGGTCGGCTCGGGGCTGAACGGGCAGCGCCGCAAGCTGCACCGGGTGCTGTCCGACCCGCAAGCGGCGGTGATCGTGGTCGAGCACCGCGACCGGCTGGCCCGGTTCGGCGTCGAGCACCTCGAAGCCGTGCTGTCGGTGTCCGGGCGCCGGCTGGTCGTCCTTGAACCCACCGAGACCGCTGACGACCTGGTGTGCGACATCACCGAGGTACTCACCTCGATGTGCGCGCGCCGGTACGGGCGCCGCGCGGCGAAGAACCGCGCCGCCCGCGCGGTGGCCGTGGCGACCGGCGAGGCCGCCGAGTGAAGAAGTTCCAGCCGCAGCCGGGGTTCGTGGTGCAGGCGTTCCGGTTCGCGCTGGACCCGAACGCCGTGCAGGATGCCGCGCTGCGCTCGCACTGCGGTGCGGCGCGTGCCGCCTACAACTGGGCGGTGGGCTGGGTGTCGGCGTCGTGGTGGCAGCGCCGCGCGGAGGAGTCCTACGGCATCGCCGAGGCACAGCTGACCCAGTGGCGGCCGTGGTCGCTGCCGTCGCTGCGGAAGGCGTTCAACGCCGCCAAGCACATCGATCCGAGGTTCGTGGCCTGGTGGGAGGCCAACTCCAAGGAGGCGTACTCCATCGGGCTGGCCAACGCGTCCGCCGCGTTCGACAACTACGCGAAGTCCAAGCAGGGCAAACGGCGCGGTAAGCGGATAGGCGCGCCGCGGTTCAAGTCGAAGCGGAAGGCGCGCCTTGCCTGCCGGTTCACCACCGGCACGATCCGCGTCGAGCGCGATGGTCGGCATGTGACGCTGCCCCGGCTGGGCACACTCCGCACCCACGAACCCGCCGTCGAGCTCCTCAACCACATGAACGCGGGCACGGCTCGGATCCTGTCCGCCACGGTGCGCCACGAACGCGGACGCTGGTTCGTCTCCTTCCAGGCCGAGGTCAAGCGCGACCTCGAACGCGTGGCCCGCCCGGACGTGGCGGTCGGCATCGACCTCGGGGTGAAAACCCTCGCGGTCATGGCCGACAGCACTGGCGAGATCCGCACCGTTGCGAATCCCGGGCACTACGACGCCGCGCGCAACCAGTTGCGCCCCGCCTCCCGCGTCGTCTCCCGACGCCAGGGCCCCGACCGCAGGACCGGACGCAAGCCGTCGAAGCGGTGGGAGAAAGCCAACGCCGCCCGCAACCGCGTGCACCACCGGGTGGCGAACCTCCGCGAAGACGCCCTGCACAAGCTCACCACGGGCGTCGCGGCCGAGTACGGCACCGTCGTGGTCGAAGACCTCAACGTCGCCGGCATGCTCCGCAACCGGCGCCTGGCCCGCCGGATCGCCGACGCCGGATTCGGCGAGATCCGCCGCCAGCTCACCTACAAGACCCACCAGCGCCACGCCACCCGCATGATGGTGGCCGACCGCTGGTACCCGTCCTCGAAGACCTGCTCCGGATGCGGCGCGGTGAAAGCCAAGCTGCCGCTGCACGTCCGGACGTACGAATGCGACGCCTGCGGCCTGGTCATCGACCGGGACGACAACGCCGCACTCAACCTCGCCGCACTCGCGGCAGCCGTAGTAGCTGGTACCGGAGTGGCCGGAGACCAGGACACCACCTCGGTGGCGTCGAAGCCTCGTGGAGCCGACCAGAAGACCCGCGCCGCCCGCCCCCGCCGCAAGGCGGAGGCGGGGCGGGCAGGTGGCGCAATCCTGCCGCACCAGCGGCAGACAGAAGCGAGAGACCGTCCTCAAGCCGAGTCCCTGACGCTCTGGTGACGAGACGGACCTTTCGGGCCGAAATGCCCGGAGTGCTGAGACCTGACTACGGTCTCGGCAACGGATGGGCTCCTACGCCGAGCCCCAACGCCACGGACGACGTGCTGGGCATCATCGGCGAACCCGGATGGGAGATCGCGGGCTCACGCGACTACGTCAAGTACGCGAGCGGTGTGGGCTACGCCTGTGTGCGCACCCTCAAGGCCCCGCACCCCGGCGAACCGGGCGGCGGCAGCATGGACATCGACGTCGGCGAGTGCCTGGAGGCCTCGGACACGGGAGAGAAGTACGAGGAGGTCCCCTGCGAAGGCGCGGAGACCGCCCCCGACGGCAAGATCGTCGACACGACGGACGCACACGGCAAATGCCCACGCCCGGACGACACGGTAGTGGTAAGGAACTCACTCGGCTTCAGCCTCCTGGACGGCCTGGGGTACTGCTTGCGCGCTTACACGCAACCGTGAAGCGGAACTGTGCAGAACCGTGAGGACGACCGACCTGCGTCGGCGGGGCGCACCGAGCGTATTTCTACTCCAGCAGCTTTCCGGGGGTGAAGTAGCTTGCCGACGTCGCCGTCAGTCACCCGCTGCCCCGCAGCAGAGCCCCCGGAGAGTCGCCCATGCCCCGAGAGGCGCCGTACCTTGCCGTGGCCGACTCGCTGCGCGCACGGATCCTCGCGGGAGAGTGGGCGGTCGGCGAGCGACTGCCGTCCCGGGCGCGGCTCGCCGAGGAGTACGGGGTCGGGCGCAACGTCACGCACAGAGCCGTGGACCGCTTGATGTCCAGCGGCCTCCTAGAAGGACGCGCGGGATCCGGCACCTACGTCCGGACGCCGCACGAGCGACTGCGAATGGTCCGCTCACGACACCGCCGGAGCCGGGGCGGCCTCCCTTCCCGCGTCGGCATGGAGGAGCGGGGCGGGGCCAACGCCTGGGATTCGCACAGCCAGGCGCGCGTCCCCGCCCCCGAGGCGATCGCCGAGCGGCTCGCGATCGGTCCCGGAGACCTCTGCGTCACCACGCACTACGAATTCCTCGCCGACGGCCGACCCGTCCAACTCTCCGCGTCCTGGGAGCCGATGGCCATCACGGACGGAACACCGATCGTACTGCCCGAGAGGGGCCCTCTCGCGGGAAAGGGGGTGGTCGAGCGCATGCGCTCCATCGGCGTGGACGTCGAGACCGTGGTCGAGCTTCCGCGCCCGGCCCGGGCCACCCAGGCACAGGCGAATCTGCTGGGGATCAGCGTCGGGGACCTGGTGCTCCAGATCGAGCGGACCATCTACGACACCGACGGCCGTCCGGTGGAGACCGCCGACATCGTCATCGCGGACGTACGCCGGGAAGTGGCCTACGAGTTCGTGGTCGACAGGCCGTAGCCGTTGAAACGAGCGGAGCGACCTTTCCCCATCCGGCTCGGACTCCTGCGTGATCCGGACTTCGGGCGTCTGTTCGCCGCCACGGCGCTCGGCCAGTTGGGCGATCGCATCATCTTTCTGGCGTTGCCGCTGGTCGCCATCATGGCCCTGGACGCGGACGAACTTCAGGTCGGAGCGCTGACCGCGCTGACCACGGCGGGCTCGCTCCTGGTCGGGCTACCGGCGGGCGCATGGGTGGACCGCATGCGGAAACGGTCGGTGATGATCAGCACCGATCTCGCGAGGGCGCTGGTCCTCCTGACGATTCCGACGGCGTGGTGGGCAGACCTGCTGACCATCTGGTGGCTCTACGCCGTCGCCCTGGTCCACGGCGTGCTGACCGTGTTCTTCGATGTCGCGTACGTCAGCTGCCTGCCGCACTTGGTGGGCCGTGGAAATCTCGTCGAGGGGAACTCGATGCTTTCCGCCATCCGTTCGGTGACGAGCATCGGCGGACCCGCGGTGGCCGGTCCGCTGGTCGGCTGGGTCGGAGCCCCCGCAACGCTCTTGGCGAGTTCTGCGGGGATGGCCGCATCGGGCCTGCTGGCCATCGGCATCCGCACGCACGAACAGAAGCCGGAGCCGGAGCCGTGGGAGGGCCCGCGCGGGCATCCGCTGCTGCTTCGGGAGATCACGGAGGGCTTGCAGTTCGTCCTCACGCAGCCGGTGCTGCGCGCGACCGTGCTGGGGGACGCGATATTCAACCTCTTTCTGGTCATGTACCAGACCATGCTGCTGGTCTTTCTGGAGCGGGAACTGGGGCTCGACTCCTTCGGCATCGGCCTCATGCTGTCGGGGATGGGCTGTGGCGCCCTGCTCGGCGCTCTCTCGGCGACGAGGCTCTCGCGGCGGGTCGGACCCGGTCCGGTCATCTGGCTCGCGCCGCTGGTCACCTGTCCGTCGACAGCCCTGATGCCGTTGGCGCGCCCCGGCTGGAGCGTGTGCGTCGCGGCGATCGGCCTCGCGGCGCTCTCGCTGGGCGGAGTCGTCCGCGTCGTGGCCCAGTCGAGCGTCCAGCAGGCCCTCACGCCGGATCGGCTCCTGGGCCGGATGAGCGCGACAGCCCGCTGCGTGTCCTGGGGCGGCCTTCCGCTGGGCGCGCTCCTGGGCGGGGCGTCGGGCACCGTGTTCGGAGCGACGACGACCTTGTGGATCGGCGCGGTCGGCATGACGGTGAGCTTCCTCCCGAACTGCCTGTCACCGCTGCGCACCATGCGCGTACTGCCTGCGGACGACGCCTGAGCGAGGCAGTGTTGCACCCGCCCGATCCCTCGGCCCCGAGCCGCCCTCGCCGCGGACACGGCGGCGGGCTGGCGAGTCGGGCGCGGACAGGGACCGCCCCGACGCGGATGGTGGGCGGGCCCTGTCCGCCGGGTCCGATTCTCGGGTCCCGGAGCCCGGCGGGCCCATGAGTGCGGGCCCGCCGACCGTGGTGAACGGCGCGCACCCCGTACGGGCGACGCACACCCGTACGCGATCCCGGGGATCCGGACGCGTGGCGGGCCTCGCGTCGGGGAAGGCGCACCTCGACGGGGCGTCTTCGGCGCCCGCGCCGCCGACCCGCTTGATCGCGCACGCCTCGCGGCGCGCGATACTGGCATGCGTACCTCGCCGCCATGTCGTCGCCGCCCTCACGAATGGACTCATGCACATCTCCGCGACCGTTCCGTCCACGGCTCCCGCCACGGTGTGGCAGTCCCGTGGCCGCCACACCGGCCCCACCGCGCCGGACGTCCTGCGCAAGAACCTCCAGGCCCTGAAGGTCGCCGAGACCGTCCAGGACTTCATGGAGCTGCCCGACGCCGACACCCCCGAGGGGGCGACGGCCTTCGAAGCCCGGTGGCTGGTGGCGGACGATGTGACCGTCCGTGCCCGGCTCACCCTCGCCGAGTGGTCGGGCCAGGGCCAGGAATGGACGCTGACCGCGGAGGCGGAGCAGCCGTGGGATCTGCGCTGGCCGTCGCCCGCCGGCATGTTCTGGCCCTGGGAGGCGGACGCGGCGTGGGGGCACGAGACCGTCACCGGTGAGCGCTACCTGCGTACCAACCCGCTCCCCGCGGACGAGAAGGAGCTGCGGCGCACGCTCCGCAACGCCCTGCGCGACGCCTGGACCGTCCATGTCGTCGTCCACGAGGCCATGACGCCGGACGAGCGGGGCCGGCGGTCGCTGGTCCCGCTGCTGCCGCCCGGGCTGCATCACCGGGTCGTCGAGCACCGGGCCGCCCCGCACCAGCTGCGCACCGTGAACTGGGCTCTCAAGGAGTCCGGGGTGGAGGTGCCGCGCGGCGGTGCGCTGGTGCTGCCCGGCGCTCCGGCTCCGGCCGACTACGACGTCGCCGACTTCTCGGTGCGCAGCGTGTTCCTGGACGGCACGCATCCCACCGAACTGCTCGACGCGGTGCGCCGCTTCGCCGCCCTGCCCCAGCCGCTGCCGGAGGGCGCCGAGGCCGCGCTCACCGAACTGCGCGAGCAGTGGCAGCTGCTGACGCTGGAGGAGGAGCTGGCGCGCGAGCGCAAGCTGGTGGTGATGTACAAGGAGGCGCTGGAGGCGATGACGGAGTCCCGGGACCTGTACCGGGAGGCCGCCGAGCACGCCCACGAGGCGCTGGCCGCTTTCCGGGAGGCGGCCGCCGAGGTCGGTGAGTTCCGGCAGGCGCCGGCCAGGAAGAGCGGCTCGCCCTTCCAGCAGCTGGGCCGGACGCTGGAGCGGCTCAAGGAGACGACCATGGGTCTGCGCCCGGCGTCGACGACGTCCTCCGCCGCCCCGCCGGCCGACCCGCCGGAACCCGCGGACACCGCCTCGGACGCCGCCTCGGACGCCGGAGCCGGCGCCGGCGAGCCGAGGACGAGCGAACGGTAGAACCCCGGCGGGCAGCCGCCCCGGACGGCGCGAGCGCGACGCCGCCGATCCCGCGTAGGACGCGCAGGACGCGTCCAATGCGGTAATCCCGCCGGAAACGGGAATTCGGAACCCCGAAGCGGGGAAATCGTCAGAGAGACAAACAGAGCAGACGCCGCGCGACGGACCATATGGGAGGGCCCGTGGATGCGCCAACCAAGCTCGTCGTCGTCGCGGCGGTGATCGCCGCCGTCCTGTTCGCCGTGGCCGCCACGGTGCTGGTGCGTCTGGTCCGGGCCCGCCGGGGCCTCAGACGGGCGGGACTGCCCACCGGCCCGCGCTGGGTGTTCTGGGGGGCGGTCGCGTACTTCGTGCTTCCGGCCGACGCGCTCCCCGACCCCGTCTACCTCGACGACATCGGCGTCCTCCTGCTGGCCCTGCGTTCGCTGCGCCGAGCCCCTGAGAACGCCCCGACCCAGGCTCCCGACTGACGTTCTCCGAAGCCGATTTCAACCCTGCCCGAGCCCGATCTCCCCTGCTCCGCGCCCTGGTCGAGGCCCAACTCCCCGATGATCACGGAGAGTAAGGAAACCAACCACCCGTTCGATTCGTATAAGTGACTGAAGGACGCACACATCCAGCAGCACTGAAGCGGGCCCGAGTGACGTCGCACAGCGGCACCGCTTGATCGAGGCAGTACCGACGAGGGAGAGACGATGCAACCGTTCACGCTCAACTACGCACGCCCTGCGGCCGAGTTGGAGTTCGCCACTCCGTACGCCTATGACCCCGGACTGCAGTTGAACGTGACTCTCGACGGCCGGATCGCCGCTCGTGATCACGCTCTGCTGAGAGAACTCGGGACCACGACCTCGACTGCGGGCTCCAAGACCCACTTCGACGACTGAACACGGACCGACGAAAATGACCGTGCTCATTCTGACCTGTGAAGAGGACGTCACGGCGGACATGGTGGTCGTGCACCTGAACGCCGCGGGCGTCCCGGTCGTCCGACTCGATCCCGCCGATCTGACCTGTTCCGTCGCGCTCTCCGGCGAGTACGTGCACGGAGCCTTCCGGGGCCATCTGTCGTCCGCCGGGCGGCTGGTGAGCCTCGACGGCGTCAGGTCGGTGTGGGTCCGCCGGCCGGGCTCCCCCGCGGCCAAGGCGCCCGAACCGTCCGCGTGGCTCACGGAGGAGGCCTCGCAGGCGCTGTACGGCATGCTCCGCGGTACCGGCACGCGCTGGATGAACCACCCGGACGCGTCCCTGCGGGCCCGGCACAAGCCCTGGCAGCTCCGGCTCGCGCAGCGCAGCGGCCTGCCCGTGCCGGCCACCCTCATCACCACGTTCCCGCAGGCGGCCCGCGAGTTCGCGGACCGCTATCCGGATCTGGTGGTCAAGCCGGTGTCCGGGGCGCACCCGCAGGATCCGCCGCGTGCCGTGCCCACCACCAGGGTCCCGGCGGACGCCGACTTCGCCACGGTCGCCTACGGTCCGACGCTGCTGCAGCGCCGGGTGGCGAAGCGGGCGGACATCCGGCTGACCGCGGTCGGCGACCGTCTCCTGGCCGCCCGCAAGGAGACGGCCCCCGGAAGCGACCCGGAGGTGGTGGACGTGCGCTTCTCGCCGTCCACCACCCCGTGGCGCCCCGTCGACGTCCCGCCGCGCCTCGCCGAGGCCGTGCGGAGGTATCTGCGGGAGGCCGAACTGGCCTACGGCGCCTTCGACTTCGCGGAGGACACCGACGGGACCTGGTGGTTCCTGGAGTGCAACCAGTCCGGACAGTTCGGCTTCGTGGAGGTGGACACCGGCCAGCCGATCGCCCGCACCATCGCGGAGTGGCTGGCCGGGTCGCCCCCGGAACGCGCCGCCCGGCGAACCGACCGGTGCGGCTCGGCGGCCGGCTGAGACACCTGGGTTCCTGGCCGTCCTCGGACGGCCAGGGACAGTCCGCTCTCCGATTTCCCGGCGGGCACCCGCTCAGACGGCGGCGTCCAGCTCCGCGAGTTCGCCGGCGGTCAGGACGAGGTCCGTCGCGGCGAGGGAGTCGAGGATCGTCCCGGGACGGCTCGCGCCGGGAATGGGCACCACCACCGGCGACCTGGCGAGCATCCAGGCCAGGCAGACCCGCTGCGGGCTGACCCCGTGGGCCTCGGCCACATGGGCGAACGGCGCGTAGGAGGAGCCCAGTTCGCGGGCCCGGGCGATGCCGCCGAGCGGGCTCCACGGCAGGAACGCGATGCCGAGCTCGTCGCACAGACGCAGTTCGGGCTCACTGGAGCGGAAGGCCGGGGAGAACTGGTTCTGCACGGCGACGAGCCGGCCGCCGAGGATGTCGTTCGCCTGCCTGATCTGCTCGGGGTCGGCGTTGGAGACGCCGGCCGCGCGGATCTTGCCCTCGTCCAGCAGTTCGCGCACCGCGCCGACGGACTCCGCGTACGGGATCCGCGGGTCGGGGCGGTGGAACTGGTAGAGGTCGATCGCCTCCACCCCGAGCCGGCGCAGCGAGGCCTCGCAGGCCGCCTTGAGGTGCTCGGGGCTGCCGTCCAGGGTCCAACTGCCGTCGCCGGGGCGCAGATGGCCGCCCTTGGTGGCGACCAGGACGTCCCCGCCCCGGTCGTGGGAGGCGAGGGCCTTGGCGATCAGGGTCTCGTTGTGGCCGACCTCGTCGGCGCCGAGGTGGTAGGCGTCCGCGGTGTCGATCAGCGTCACGCCGGCGTCCAGCGCGGCATGGATCGTGGCCAGGGAGCGGGCTTCGTCCGGGCGTCCCTCGATCGACATGGGCATGGCGCCCAGACCGATCGCGCTGACGTCCTGGTCACCGATGCGGCGGGTCTGCATGGGCTCGCGACCTCTTTCGGAGTGCGGCTGCGGGCGGGCGAGGGGAAGTCCGGTGCACCGGAAGGCGAGGGCGGAACACCGGAGGTCCTCCAGCCTGACCCCGCCGTCGGCCGCGGGTCCAACGCGAGAAAGCGATTGCAGTCAGCAGCACGGCCGCTCAATCGCCGGGAGCGCGTCGTGCGGAGCCTGGCGGCGTAGGGTTCCGGCCGTTCTGTGCCGTCCCCCGAGGACGAATGCCCGGCGCGGGGCCAGTCTGGAAGTGTCACCTGCCGCGGTGACGGCGCCTACTCGCCCGAAGGAGACCAGGACGTGCCGCTTCCCGCCGAGAACCATCACAGCGACGCCACGCCCGTCACGACCGTCGCGCTCGCCGTCCGTCAGGCCGTCGCGGACGGGCTGATCGGGGAGGACCGGCCGGTGGCCGGGTTCGTCGACGTACGGGGCGTGCGCGACACCGTCGCCGGGCTGCACGAGGCGTTCGCGCAGGTGCCGGACGTGCTGCACGCCTTCGCCGCCAAGGCCTGTGCGCTGGTGCCCGTGCTGCGGCTGCTCGCCGACGCCGGGATGGGCTGCGAGGTGGCCGGCCCGGGCGAGCTGCGGCTGGCGCTGGACGCGGGGTTCGCCCCGGCGCGCATCGTGCTGGACTCGCCGGCCAAGACCCGCCGGGAGATCCGCGAGGCCCTCGCCCTGGGCGTCGCGCTCAACGCGGACAACCTCGACGAGCTCGACCGGATCGACGCGCTGCGCCCCGCGGACTGCGCGTCCGTGCTCGGGCTGCGGGTCAATCCCCAGGTCGGCGGCGGATCCATCGGGGCGATGAGCACGGCGACGGCGACCTCCAAGTTCGGCGTGGCGCTGCGCGACCCGGGGGCCCGCGCGCGGGTCGTCGAGGCCTTCGCGCGACGCCCGTGGCTGACCCGGCTGCACGCGCACGTGGGCTCGCAGGGCTGCCCGCTGTCCCTGATCGCGGCGGGCCTCGCGGCGACGCACCGGCTCGCCGAGGAGATCAACGCCCACGTCGGGCGCCGCCAGGTGACCAGCCTGGACCTGGGCGGCGGGCTGCCGGTGAACTTCGCCGACGACACGGTCACGCCGACCTACGCCGAGTACGTCGCCGCGCTCACGGCGGCCGAGCCCGCGCTGCTGGACGGCCGCTACCAGGTGGTCACCGAGTTCGGCCGCTCCCTGATCGCCAAGAACGGCTTCACGGCGGCCCTCGTCGAGTACGTGAAGGACGCGGGCGGCCGCCGGGTCGCGCTCACCCACGCGGGCGGGCAGGTGGCCACCCGTACGGTCTTCATGCCGGAGGCCTGGCCGTTGCGGGTGTCCGCGTTCGGGCCGGACGGCACGCCCAAGCGGACACCCCTCCTACGGCAGGACGTCGCCGGGCCGCTCTGCTTCGCCGGGGACGTCGTGGCCCACGACCGGCCGCTGCCGGAGCTCGCCGAGGGGGACCTGGTCGTGCTGCACGACACCGGCGGCTACTACTTCTCGGCACACTGGTCGTACAACAGCCTGCCCAGGCCCGCCGTCTACGGCTATCTGCTCGACGGCGGTCACGTCACGTTCGCCACCGTCCGGCCCGCGCAGACGGTGCGGGAGATCTCCCAGGAGAGCGGTCTGGCCGAGGCGGACGCCCTGCTCACGGGCTTCACCGCGGCGGCCCGCCCCTGAGACGGGGCTGTCCAGGGCGTCGCTGCCTGTGCGAGGCTCGCCCACGGCAGAGATCACTTGAATGTTGGACAGCAGCAGGGAGAGTCAGCGGTATGCGCATCGGTCTGCTCGGCACCGGCCCTTGGGCCCAGATGGTCCACGCGCCCGTCCTCGCCGCCCACGACGACCTGGACTTCGTCGGAATCTGGGGCCGGCGCCCGGAGGCCGCGAAGGAACTGGCCGACCGCCACGGGACCCGGGCCTACGACGAGGTCGACGCCCTGCTGGCGGACGTGGACGCGGTGGCCGTCGCCCTGCCGCCGGACGTCCAGGCGCGGCTCGCGGTGCGGGCCGCCGGGGCCGGCTGCCATCTTCTGCTGGACAAGCCCGTCGCGGCGACGGTCGCGGGAGCGCAGGCCGTGGTGCGGGCGGCGACGGAGGCACAGGTCGCCTCGGTCGTCTTCTTCACCAGCCGGTTCGGGTCCGAGCCCAGCGCCTGGATCGCCGAGCAGGCGGCCGTCGGAGGGTGGTTCACGGGACACGCCCAGTGGCTCGGGGACGTCTTCCACAGCGACGGCGACAGCCCGTTCGCCACGCCCTGGCGCGGTGAGAAGGGCGCGCTGTGGGACGTCGGTCCGCACGCGCTGTCCATGCTGCTGCCGGTCCTCGGCGACGTCCGCCGGGTGACGGCCGCGGCCCATGGCCCCGGCGACACCGTCCACCTCGTCCTGGACCATGCCGCCGGCGCCTCCAGCACGCTGACGCTCAGTCTGACGGCCCCGCCCGCGGCGACGGGCGCGAGCCTCGAACTCCGCGGCACGGCCGGGGTGATCCAGCTGCCCCGGAGCACGGGAGACGCCCACACCGCCCTCACCCGGGCCGCGGACGAACTGCTCGCCGCGGCCCGCGACGGCCGCCCCCACCCCTGTGACGCGGCTTTCGGGCTGCGCGTGACGGAGATACTGGCCGAGGCCGAGGCCCTGCTGGAGGCCGGGACGCGCTGACTCAGTCCGCCCGGTCCGCTTCGAAGGGCTCGTCGCTCCACCGGAACCAGGCCACGTCGTCCTCGATGTGCAGCAGGAACTCCGGGACGGGCCCGCGGGGCGAGATCAGCGACACCCGGCGGCGTATCTCGGACTGGAGGAGTTCCCACTCCTGCCAGTCCTCGGCCTCCATCAGCACCAGCTCACGGGTGAACAGGGGCTCGACGGCGTGGTACGCCGGTCCGGCGGTGAAGCGCCCCGACAGCCAGGGGAAATCCGCCTCGGCGACGACGATCTCGCCGAGGTCCGCCCGGCCGGCGAGGTCGCGGACCTGCCAGACCTCGCCGTCGAACCCCATCACGCCTCCGTCAGCCGAAGATCACCCGCGGGATCACCCGCCGATCTCGAAATTTACCCGTTCCCGGACGATCGGGTAGCCGGCCCGGGCGAAGTGGGCCGCCATCGGGAAGTTGCCCTGGTCGGTGGCGGCGGCGATGAACTCGGCGCCCCGCTCGACGAGATAGTGGGTGCACTCGGCGAGCAGGTCGTAGGCGTACCCGTGGCCCCGCTGTTCCGGCAGGACGCCGATGAAGCCGACGCACGGGCCGGAGGGGTTGTGGGCCGGGATGTGGATGCCGGCCAGGTCGCCGTCCGGGGTACGGGCGACCTGCCACCACTCGCGCGGGGACGGGCACCAGCGGAAGAAGTCCATCTCCTCCTGGGCGGCCCGGTCGACGCCGCCTTCCTTGATGGCCTTGCGGGCATGGGCGTCGAGGGTGTCGGAGTGGATGCGACGCAGGGCGTCGAAGAAGACCGCGTCGTCGGGTTCGGGCGAGAAGGTCAGCCGGCCGGGGCGCTCGGGCAGGCCGCACTGCGGGGTCCAGCGGTACACGAAGCGCTCGACCAGCGGGGTGTGGCCGGCCGCGCGGGCCACGGCGTGCCGGGCCTCGACGGCGGCTCGCATGGCGGGGTCGTCCCGCCAGCCGCCGGGCATGACCAGCTCCAGGCCGACCTGCCAGGGCGCGGTGCGCAGGAGTTCGGCGGCGGCCTCCTCCTCGCCGTCGGCGAAGTCGAACCACTCGACGACGAGGGGTTCGGCGTCGTCCGGGCCGCCCCACCAGACGGCGCGGGCGACGACCCGGCCGTCGCGCAGGGCGACGCGCTTCCACTGCGGGCGGTAGGCGATTTTGCCGAAGGCCTCGGCGGCACGCAGCGGGTCGGGCAGGGTGTCGAACAGATGAACGTCGCTCTCGTCGAGAGCGCGGATGACCAGATCGGTCACGGATTCCTCCGGGATGCGTACGGCTTGGGTGCGCTCCCGGGCATCTGACACGGAGGTCAGACGGGACACGCCGGGGTCACGGGGTGGGAGCGCGGGACTGGTGTGAACTTCATGGCGCTCGCCTCCTTCCGTGGGTGTCCGGGCGTGCGCTCACACGTTAGGGGGTCGTTCTCGCTCGCGTCCATCGGTTTTCTCGGCGTGCGCGGGCCCGTGCCGGGGTGGAGCGTGGGGGTGTGGCACGACAGGACGGGGACCGGCCGGACGGGCCGGACCGGCGCGGGTGGCTGCGGGGCGCGCCGCCGCCGCGCTGGGTGCGGGCGCTGCCGCTCGTCCTGATCGCGGGCGTCTGCGCCGCCACGCTGGCCAGCCCCGACCCGCTGGACATCGGCTTCGTGCTGGGCGCGATCCCGCCGCTGGCCGTCCTGTCGTACGGGCCCGTGGCGACCGCGCTGCTCGGTGCGGCGGTCGTCGTGATGCTCAACGTGCCCGCGTTCCAGCTGGACCGGCCGGGGCAGACCGATGTGCTGACGGTGTGCTTCGTCGCCGTGCTGAGCGTGTTCGTGGCGTTCGTGCGCCGCCGCCGGGACGTCCAGCTGGACACCGAGCGCACGATCGCCGAGGCCGCGCAACGCGCCCTGGTGCCGCCGGTGCCCGAGCGGGTGGGGCCGGTGCGCTGCGCGGGCCTGTACCGGGCGGCGCAGGAGGGGACGCTGGTCGGCGGCGACTTCTTCGACGTGCGGACGAGCGCCCACGGGGTGCGGGCGGTGCTGGGCGATGTGCAGGGGCACGGGCTGGCCGCGGTGGCGACGGTGTCCGCGCTGCTCGGCGCGTTCCGGGAGGCGGTGCTCGACCTGCCGACCCTGGAGGAGGTGGCCGCCCGTCTCGACCGGCGGCTGGTGGTGGACTCGGCGCGGGTCGCCCATGCCGAGCTGTTCGCGACGGCCGTCCTGCTGGAGTTCACACCGGACGCGGACGCCGTGCGTGTCGTCGTCTGCGGGCATCCGCCGCCGGTGCTGCTGCGCGAGGGGCGCGCGAGCGAGGTGGACGCCGTCCCGTGGACGCCCCTGGGGCTCGGCCTCCCGCAGGGCGCCGCGCTCACCGCGCACGTCCTGCCGCTGCGCCCCGGCGACCGGCTCTTCCTCGCCTCGGACGGCGTCTCGGAGGCCAGGGACGACGCCGGCGTCTTCTACCCGCTCCTCGACCGGCTGCCCGCCCTCGCCGCGGACGGCGACCCCGACCCGGCGGCGACGGCCGACCGGGTGTGGGCGGACGTCCTGCGGCACTCGCCCACCGTCCGCGACGACGTCACGATGCTCGTCCTCGCGCCCCGGGGCCCTGATCGGTGAGGGTCTCCGCGTCGCCCTCGGCGTCGATGTGCGGCAGGATCCGGTCCAGCCATCGTGGCGTCCACCAGGCGTGCTTCCCCAACAAAGTCATCACGGCGGGCACCATGAGCAGCCGTACGACGGTGGCGTCGATCAGCACGCTGACCGCGAGGCCCAGGCCCAGCATCTTGACCACGATGTTGTCGCTGATGATGAACGCCGCGAACACGCTCACCATGATCAGGGCGGCGCAGGTGATGACCCGGGCGGTGATCTCCAGGGCGTGGGCGACGGAGTCCTTGGCGTCGCCGGTGCGCAGCCAGTTCTCGTGGACGCGGGAGAGCAGGAAGATCTCGTAGTCCATGCTCAGGCCGAAGATGATCGCGAACATCATCATCGGCACATAGCTCTCGATGGGCACGTCGCCGTTGACGCCCAGCGCGGGACCGCCCCAGCCCCACTGGAAGACGGCGACGACGACGCCGTACGAGGCCGTGATCGACAGGACGTTGAGGACGGCGGCCTTCACCGCGACGAGGAGGCCGCGGAAGACGGCGAGGATGATCAGGAAGGCCAGGCCGACGACCACACAGATGATCAGCGGCAGCCGGCTGGCGACGATGTCGCGGAAGTCGACCTGGGCGGCCGTGGTTCCGGTGACATAGCCCTTGGCGTCGTAGCCGGAGACCGCGTCCGGCAGGGTCGTGTCCTTGAGCCGGTTCGTCAGCTCGGTGGTGACGGCGTCCTGCGGGGCCTGGGCGGAGTAGACGGTGGCGAGCAGGACGTCGCCGTCCTGGGTGGGCGTCAGCGGGGTGACGGTGGCCGCGTCGGGAACGGCGTTCAGGCTCTTCTGCGCCTGGGACTGGAGGTCGGAGCGTTTGTCGGAGGGGACGGACGTCTGGTCGATGACGACGGTGAGGGGCCCGTTGGAGCCGGGGCCGAAGGCGTCGGTCATCAGGTCGTAGGCCCGCCGGTCGGTGAAGGAGGTGGGATCGGCCCCGTCGCCGATGTGACCGAGCTGGATGGAGAAGACGGGGATGGCGAGGATCGCGATGACGGCGACGCCGCCTCCGAGGTACTGCCAGGGTCTGCGCTCGACGCGCTTGGCGTAGCGGTGCCAGGTGCCGTGCGGGGTGGCGCCCGGTGCGGCGTCGGTCTCGGCGACGGGCTTTCGCACGTGCCAGCGGTCGATGTGGTGGCCGATGAGCCCGAGCATGGCGGGGACGAGGGTGAGGGCGCCGATGACGGCGGAGACCACGGTGATGGCGGCGGCGAGGCCGAGTTTGCCGATGAAGGACACCCCGGACGCGTACAGGCCCATCAGCGCGATGATCACGGTGGTGCCGGAGACGAGAACGGCGCGGCCGCTGGTGGCGGTGGCGTGTCCGGCGGCCTCGGCGGGGTCGGCGCCGTTCATCAGGTTCTGCCGGTGCCGGGTGATCAGGAACAGGGCGTAGTCGATGCCCACGCCGAGGCCGATCATGGTGGCGAGGGTCGGTGAGACGGTCGCGAAGGTGAACGCGGCGGCCAGCAGCCCGAGGACGGCGAGTCCGCCGACGACCCCGACGAGCGCGGTGACCAGGGGCAGTCCGGCCGCGATGACACTGCCGAAGCCGATGAGCAGGACGACGACGGCGACCGCGAAGCCGATCGCCTCGCTGATGAAGTCGTTGGCCTTGGGCCGGGCCAGTTCGCCGAGCGTGCCGCCGTACTCGACGTCGGCGCCGGCCGCGCGCAGCGGCTGGACGGCCTGGTCGACGCCGGTCAGGTAGTCGTCGCCGAGGGTGTTGGGCTGCTCGTCGAAGCGGACGGTGATGTAGCCGGTCTTTCCGTCGCTCGACACCGGACCGACCTTGGTCGGGCTGACCGAGAGGGGGTTCTGCACCGAGAGGACATGGGGCAGTTTCTGCAGGTCGCCGACCGTGGTGGACATCTGCGAGCTCAGGGCGCTCAGGGCATGTTCGTCGTCGTGCAGGACGATCTGGGCGCTGTATCCGCCCGCCTGCGGGTCGTGCTCCTTGAGGACGTCGAGGCCCTTCTGGGACTGGGTGTCCGGCAGTTGGAAGTTGTCCTCGTAGGTTCCGCCGACGGTGCGGTCGAGCACCTGGAGGGCGACGAGGGCCACCAGCCAGGCGACGATCACGAACAGGAAGTGGCGGGCGCACCAGGCGCCGAGCCTGCGCAGTCCCCCGCGTCGCGGTTTCCCAGCGGTGGTGGGTGCCATGGGCCCATTACACGTCCACCCGATCTTCGCGGCATCTCGGACGCACCCGATCCGGAACTGATCGCGATTGCAGGGTGCGGCCACAGGATGAATGGTGTTAGTACATTCCTTCGGACCCGAGGAGCAGATGCCATGCCGAAGCCGAAGCCAGGCGCCTCCGGGCCGTCCCCGGACCGCGTCACCCCGGACGACCTGCTCCACACCCGCACCGGCACCGAGGTGTCACCGGAGGACATGGTCCTCGTCACCGGGCGGGACCTCACACCGCGCAACCTCGAGTGGGCGCGCCGCAAGCTCGACGAGGAGGGACCCTCCGCCATCGAGAAGCTGCTGCCGTGACGTAGCGGCCTCTTCCGCCGCGGGCACCGCAACTGTCAGACTGCGGAGGATGCCCGACTTCGACATGCTCGTCCTCGGATCAGGTCCCGGCGGTCAGAAGGCCGCCATCGCCGCGGCCAAACTGGGCCGCCGGGTCGCCGTCGTCGACCGCCCCGACATGGTCGGCGGGGTCTCCCTCCACACCGGCACGATTCCCTCCAAGACGTTGCGCGAGGCGGTGCTCTATCTCACCGGGCTCACCCAGCGCGACCTGTACGGCCAGAGTTACCGCCTCAAGGAGAACATCACCGTCGCCGACCTGACCGCCCGGACCGAGCATGTGGTCGGGCGGGAGATCGACGTCATCCGCAGCCAGTTGTCCCGCAACCATGTCGCGCTGTTCGCCGGCACCGGCCGGTTCGTCGACGCGCACACGGTCGCCCTGCGCGAGATCACCGGGCAGGAGCGGCTGATCAGCGCCGAGCACATCGTGATCGCCACCGGGACGCGGCCGGCCCGGCCGGACAGCGTGGAGTTCGACGGGCGGACGATCCTCGACTCGGACAACGTCCTGACGGTCGAACGGGTGCCGCAGTCGATGGTGATCGTCGGCGCCGGGGTGATCGGCATGGAGTACGCGTCGATGTTCGCCGCGCTCGGCAGCAAGGTGACCGTGGTGGAGAAGCGGGCCGGGATGCTCGACATGTGCGACGTCGAGGTCATCGAGTCGCTCAAGTACCACCTGCGGGACCTGGCGGTGGCCTTCCGGTTCGGGGAGACCGTGGCCGCCGTGGAGCGGCATCCCCGGGGCACGCTGACCGTGCTGGAGAGCGGCAAGAAGATCCCGGCGGACGCGGTGATGTACTCGGCCGGCCGACAGGGCCTGACCGATGAACTCGACCTCGACAAGGCGGGGTTGGCGGCCGATCCGCGCGGCCGGATACCCGTCGACGAGCACTACCGCACGCAGGTGCCGCACATCTACGCCGTCGGTGACGTCATCGGCTTCCCGGCGCTCGCGGCGACGTCGATGGAGCAGGGCCGGGCGGCCGCGTACCACGCCTGCGGCGAACCCGTCGGGCAGATGCACCACCTCCAGCCGATCGGCATCTACACCATCCCGGAGATCAGCTTCGTGGGGCGGACGGAGGACCAACTCACCGAGGAGCGGGTGCCCTTCGAGGTGGGCGTCGCCCGGTACCGCGAACTGGCCCGCGGGCAGATCATCGGCGACGCGCACGGCATGCTCAAACTGCTGGTCTCGCCCGAGGACCGCAAGCTGCTGGGCGTGCACTGCTTCGGCACCGGGGCGACCGAGCTGATCCACATCGGTCAGTCGGTGATGGGCTGCGGCGGGACCGTCGACTACCTGGTCGACGCGGTGTTCAACTACCCGACGCTGGCGGAGTCGTACAAGGTCGCCGCCCTGGACGCCACCAACCGGCTACGACAGTTGGACCGCATCGGGGACTGAACAGGGACCGAGCAGGGTCCGAGGGGGAGAGCGAGCGGGGGCCGAGCAGAGACCGAGCGGGGGCCGAACCGGCGGTCATGAACATTACCCACCCGTCAATCTTGAAAGCTCAATCGGTGGGGCTATAGTCACTCGCACACTCGGTGTGACCGTCCGCCGACACAGAGCTGGAACGGTATCCTCCGCGCGCCCGCCGCCGACGTTTCCCGAGGTCACCCCCTCGCGATGCGCGGCGGTGCTCCACTCCTCACCCCCCATACGCCGTCGGGTCCTCCCCGCATCGGGCGGCGTGCACGACGGAAAGCGGCACAACGATGAGCAACAGCACCGGAAGAGGGCTCCAGGCGAACGTGCTGGGCACCTTCGACACGGTGGTGATGGCGGTCGCGGGCAGCGCCCCGGCCTACTCCATCGCCGCCACCACGGCGGTCCTGGCCGGCGCCGTGGGCCTGGCCGGTCCGGCCGCGCTGCTGTACTGCGCGATACCCATGCTGGGCATCGCGCTGGCCTTCAGCCGGCTCAGCCGGATCGACGTCAACGCAGGCGCCAGCTACTCATGGGTGGGGCGCACGCTCCACCCCTTCCTGGGCTTCATCAGCGGCTGGGCGCTGGTCATCTCGGCGACCATCTTCATGGTCGCGGGCTCACTGCCGGCCGGTTCGATGACGCTCGCCCTGTTCGACGAGGACCTCGCCGACAACACCGCCCTGTCGACCGTCGTCGGCGCCGCCTGGTTCCTGGTGATGCTGGCGGTGGTGCTGGGCGGGGCCCGGCTCACCGTACGCGCACAGTTGATCATGTCGGGTGTGGAGCTGGCGATCCTGGCGCTGTTCGCGGTGCTCGCCGTCTTCCACACGGACAAGGCACTGCCGTTCGACTGGTCCTGGCTCGGTTTCGGTCACTTCGACGGGGTGTCCGGCTTCGCCTCGGGCGCACTGGTCGCCGCGTTCTACTACTGGGGCTGGGACGTGACCAGCAACCTCAGCGAGGAGACCCGCAACAGCCGCCGGACGACCGGTCTCGCCGGACTCATCGGCGTGGGCATCGTCTTCCTGCTGTTCGAGGTCTTCACCATCGCGGTGAACATCATCCTCAGCTCGCGGCAGATCGAGGACAACGGCGCGAACGTACTGGCGGCGCTGGGCGAGGAGGTGTGGCCCGGCTGGGGCGGCAAGCTGCTGATCGTGGCCGTGATGCTGTCCACCGTCGCCACCCTGGAGACGACCCTCATCCAGGTCACCCGCTCGCTGTTCGCGATGGGCCGCGACCGTACGATGCCGTCCGCGCTGGGCAAGGTGCACCGCGAGTGGAACACGCCCTGGGTGGCGATCTCGGTGGTGGGCGGGGTGGCGCTGGTGCTGTTCGTCGCCTCCAACGCGCTGGGCTCGGTGGGCGACATCCTCGGCGACGCGATCTCGGCGATCGGTCTGCAGATCGCCATCTACTACGGCCTGGCGGGCCTGGCGGCCGTCGTCGCCTACCGCAAGACGCTGCTGAAGTCGCCGTCCGACTTCCTCCTCGGCGGGCTGTGGCCGCTGTTCGGCGCGCTGTTCATGTTCTGGATCTTCGTGGAGTCGCTCGGTGAGCTGGACCCCGCGGCGATCGCCATCGGCATCGGCGGACTCGCCCTGGGGCTGGTGCCGATGCTCTGGTACTGGCGGCAGGGCAGCGACTACTACCGGCCCGCCCGGCTGGACGCCTCGCAGACGGTCGAGACCGACTACCTGCCGGACGGTGACAAGGCCGGGCAGAGCCCTGTCCACGAGGGTCTCTCCACCGACTTCTGAGAGGGGACCCGATGGCGCGGGACCGCTTCGCCCCCGATTTCGACCCCGACTGCGGGGACGCCGCCCTCTCCTCCACCCGGCACGACATCGTCATCGGCCGCTGGCAGGGGCTGCGGGAGCTGCTGCGCACGACCGGACCCGACTGGCTCGTGCGCGGTCACCGGGTGCGGCTGCTGGCGCAGGCCTGCGCGGGCAGTTCGACGGTGGAGACCTGGCTGGCCGCCGAGCCGCACAGCGCCGACGCGCTGGTGCTGCGGGCGGCCACGGAGACCGCCCGGGCGTTCAACGTCGCCATCGCGGCCGGCCGGGGCGCGCCGGTCGACCGGACCCGTGTCGACGCCGCGGTGCTGGCCTGTCTGGCCGCGACCGAGGCGTATCTGGACGACCCCACGCCGTGGACCTCGCTGATCTCGGTCGCCCGGCTCTACCCGTCCGGGGTCCGGCGGCAGGAACTGGCCCGCTGGTGGGACGAGTTGCACCGGCGGGACCCTTACAGCATGGAGGGCCACCTCCAGGTCCTGCACTACTACTCGGCCCGCTGGCACGGCTCGCACGGCCTGATGTACGACTTCGCCCGGGACGCGGCCGGCGTGGCCCCGCCGGGCTGTCCGCTGCCGGTGCTGGTGCAGTACGCGCGCGTCGAGGAGTTCCGCCACGCCCTCGACGCCGCGCAGGGCCGTTCCGCCTCGGTGGCCCTGAGCCAGCACTGGAAGAACGACGGCGCCGTCAGCGACGTCCGCCGCACCTGGGAGCGCTGGATCATGGGCCGCTCGGGAGAGGCCGTCGCCCCGGGCGAGCTGCGCGACTTCAACTACCTCGCGCACGCCGCGTGTTCGGCGGGCGCCCCGGAGGTGGCGGCGCCGCTGCTGCGGGCCGTCGGCCGCCGGGCGACCCGCGCTCCCTGGTCGTTCACCGGGGATCCCACGCAACAACTCGTCAAGTGGCGCAAGGAGTGGGGGGTACGCGACTGAACCGGGCGCTCGGCCCCGGCCGGGTCACGGAGCGGCGTTCGGGCCGTCCGGCCGGCTGCTGCGGCGCTCGACCATCTCACGGCTGAGCGCCTCCGTCTCCGGCTCGGGCAGCCGCTCGAAGCCCTCCTCGGTGATCACCGAGACGATCGGGAAGATCCGGCGGCTGATGTCGGGGCCGCCGGTGGCGGAGTCGTCGTCCGCCGCGTCGTACAGCGCCTGGAGCGCGGCGAGGGCCGCGTCCCGCCGCGACATGTCGGCGCGGTACAGCTTCTTCAACGCCCCGCGCGCGTACGGGGAGCCGGAGCCCTCGGCGTGGAAGGGCGACTGCTCGTACAGGCCGCCGGCCACGTCGAAGCTGAAGATACGGCCCCGGGCGCCCGAGACGGCGGCCGCGGTGTCGTAGCCGACCAGGAGCGGGACGACGGCGAGGCCCTGCATGGCCTGACCGAGGTTCTGCCGGATCATCGTGGCCAGCCTGCGCGCCTTGGCGCCGAGGGTCATGGCGACGCCCTCGACCTTCTCGAAGTGCTTGAGCTCGACCTGGTACAGCTTCACCATGTCCAGCGCGAGGCCGACGGTGCCGGCGAAGGCGACGGCGGTGTGGTCGTCCGCCGGGTGCACCTTCTCCAGGTCGCGCTGGGCGATGACGTTGCCCATGGTGGCGCGGCGGTCACCGGCGATCAGCACCCCGTCGCGGTAGGTGAGGGCCAGCACGGTGGTGCCGTGCGGGAAGCTGTCCGGGGCGGCCCGGACGCCGTCCGGGAACGGCGGGCGGGTCGGAAGCAGCTCGGGGCGGTGCACCGCCAGGAACTCGCTGAACGACGAGCCTCCCGCCGTGAAGAACTCGTCGGCCAGCCGGCCCTCCTGCCCACGCTCGCCCATACCGCTCATGTCATTCCTCTCGCCGCCCGCTCCGACATCCCCTACCTACCAGCGGCCCACGGCCGGGAAACTCAGTCGTGCGGGAACGAATGGTGCTCGTGGGCGATCAGCCAGCGGCCGCGCTCCTTGCGCAGGCCGAAGGTCAGCCGCAGCCGCAGGGTGGGCTGCGCGGCCAGTTCCTGTGGTGTGCCGCAGCGCAGCAGGGCGTGTGCGTAGGCGACGTCGTGCCCGGCGGTGACGTCGAGCGTGTCGATGTCGAACCGGGCGCCCTGCGCCTGCCAGGCGAAGAACGGCGGCCAGCAGGCCCGGTAGGCGGCCAGTCCGCGGATGCCCTCGTGCGGCGCCGGCACGTCGTACATGACGAGGTCCTCGGTGTGTCCGGCGACGACGGTTTCGAGGTCGCCGCGGTGGACGGCGGCGGCCCAGCGGCTGATCAGGACGCGGATCTGCGTCTCGTCGTCGTACACGGTCGTCCTCCTTTCGGTACGGGGGTCTCCTTCCAGGAGACTGCGACACTCGGCTGTGTGCTCACTTTCGACGATCTGCTGTTGCGCGCCCGTGCGCTCGCCGGGGACGGGCGGCGACGTGTGCTGCTCGGCATCGCGGGCAGCCCCGGCGCGGGCAAGACCACTCTGGCCGAGCGTCTGGCGCGGGAGCTGGACGGCGCCGCGCACGTCCCGATGGACGGCTTCCACCTCGCCGACGCGGAGCTGGACCGGCTCGGCCGCCGCGACCGCAAGGGCGCGCCGGACACCTTCGACGCGGCCGGGTACGCGGCCCTGCTGCGGCGGCTGCGGGAGGACACCGACGAGGTGGTGTACGCGCCCGGCTTCGAGCGGGTGCTGGAGCAGCCGATCGCGGGTGCCGTCCCGGTGGCGCCGTCCGCCCGGCTGATCGTCACGGAGGGCAACTACCTGCTCCTCGGCACGGGCGTGTGGACGCGTGTGCGCGCCGAGCTGGACGAGGTGTGGTTCTGCGAGACCGACGAGGAGGAGCGGGTCCGCCGTCTGGTCGCCCGGCACGAGCAGTTCGGCAAGGGGCACGCGGAGGCGGTGGCCTGGGTGGAGCGGAGCGACCGGCGCAACGCCGAGCTGGTGGCGACGACGCGGGAGCGGGCGGATCTGGTGGTGCGCGTACCCGTCTGACGCCGACCGCGTTGTCAGTGCCTGCCGTTACGGTCGGTGGCATGACTGAGGGAATCGTGTGGCTGGTGGACGACAGCGGCTGGACGTCGGGGGTCGTCTTCGCGCGGGGCGTCTCACCCGAGGAGCTGGCCGTGCGGATGGGAGGCGCCCCGGGCGGCGCGACGGAGCCGATCACCCACGCGGAGGTGTCGGAGCTCGAGATGGAGATCTACCGGCCGGGCGCGGACGGGGACGGCGTGATCCGCGTGGGCCGGTCCGGGGAGTGGTCCTTCGCCTTCGAGTACGGCGACTCCACCGGCACCGACCTGCTCGAGGAGATATCCGCGGACGGCGTCGAGGCCGTGCACTACGTGCCGCCCATGGAACACCCGCCCGCCACGTTCCGCTACGCGCGCGACGGTGTGTTCGTGACCGGGTACGGCCTGACGGAGGAGATCTGGCGTTGGGGGCAGGAGCCTGATCTGCTCCTGCCCGACCTGGTCGCCGCGGGGATCCTGAGCGCCGACGGGAAGACGTACCTCCCGCCGGAGGACGAGCACTACAAGAAGGCGTACCGGCGCAGCCTGGGCGTCGTGGAGCGGCGGTTCGGGCTGTCCCTGTCCCCCGCGTTCCTCCAGGACGTCCGGCTGCCCGCGTACGCGGTGCGCGGCGAGCCGGACATGGACCTCAGCAGCTGACCGCCCGCAGCGTGAGCTGCGGCTCGGCGTGCGCGTCGGCAGGGCCGAGTACGGCGGTGAAGCGTTCCGTGGTCAGGACGAGCCCGTCCGCGCCCCACGCCGCCGACACCGCAAGGGGCTCCTCGACGCCGTGGCGCACGGCGAAGACGTGGAGGTCGTCCGGCGCGTCCGCGATCGGGCCGGCCTCCAGGGCGCTCGAACTGACCAGGTGGGCCCATCCCTTGTCCGGGTTCCCGTAGCCGCGCGGGTCCTCGGCGAGGGCGAACGCGGCCTGTTCCTGGGTGAGTTCGGCGCGGGCGTCGAAGTGGTCCGGGCCCTGCGCCTCGGGGTGGGTCAGGCGCAGGGCGCCCGCCGAGGAGACGGCCGCGTGGGCGGTGCGCCGGACCCGGTCGCCGTCGTCCTCGGCGTAGGGCAGTCCGGCCAGCAGGTACGGCGTGCCGGGGAGGCGCTCCACGGCGACCGTCGTCCACAGGGTGGTGCCGTCGGTGACGTACAGGGAGCGCACGGACCGCAGGACGTGGTCGCGGCCGACGACCGGCTTGGTGACCAGTTTGGCCGTGAGGCCGTCGGCCCGGGCGTCGCGGACGCGGACCTCGCCCATGGGGCGGCAGAGCAGGAACCCGTCGGTGACGGGGCCGAAGCCGTGCTGTCGGCCGACCGCGGCGGGCAGGCAGTAGGTACCGGCCGCCTCGATCACCGCCGGGGTCATGTGGTCGTCGAAGGCCACCGAGACCGTGCCGGCGCGCAGTTGGTGCCGTGCGGGCGCGGCCGAGGGGGTGCGGTGCCAGGGTGTGTCGTCCTGGATCTGCCAGACCAGCATCCACGCGAAGTGGCCGTCCACCCCGCCGTCCGCCTTGGCCGCGTGCCGGGCCCAGCGGCTGTCGCCCCGGTAGCGGCCCAGGTCGGAGCCGATGCGGGCGCCGAAGTAGCGCAGGCCGAGGACCGACTCGAAGGCGGAGTGCTGCTCGCTGTAGCGGGGGCCGCCGTTGTCGAAGCCGCCGCCGGTGAGGCGGGCGTCGAGGTAGCGGGCGAGGGCGTCGCCGTCCTCGGCGAAGATCTCCTCGCCGCTGACCCGGTGGGCCTGGGCGAGGAAGGAGAGGGAGATCGGGCCGTAGTTGTTGTCGTAGGCGCCGCCGTGCTCGGGGGGCAGCAGTGCGCCTCGGTCGCGCACCCGGTGGGCGCGGATCTCGGTGGAGTACAGCTCCAGCGCCCGGGCGCGGACCTCGTCCCCCTCGGTGGCGGGCAGCAGGGCAGCCAGCATCAGGCCGCCGACCACACAGCCGATCGCCTGGTTGCCGGCCTCCTGCGGGTTGAAGAAGGTGGCCTCGGTGAGCCAGCTCCAGTAGCCGCGCGCCACTTCCAGCAGTTCGGCGCGCTGGTCGTCGTCGATCAGGCCGTCGGCCGTGTCGAGGACGTTCACGGCCTGGAGCAGCGCCCACACCGTGCTGGGCCAGTCGCCGATGGGGTGTGCGCCGGCCGCCAGGGTGTAACGGGCGTACGGCAGGCCCGAGGCGCGCACCCGCAGGTTCGGGTAGCCGGGGTTGTCGTCCCGGTAGACCCGCTCGCGCAGATGGAAGGCGAGGCTGCGGCGGACCGCGTCCGGCAGCCGCGGGTCCTTGCCGCGCTGCCAGGCCAGGGCCAGCAGGGAGGTGATGCCGAGGGAGGTGTCGCCGATGTCGTCGACGCAGTCGGGGTGCTCGAGGTCGCCCTCCGGCGTCAGCCGCCGCAGGGCCTGCTCGGCGACGTCGGCGAGGACGGCGTCGTATGCCTCGGGGGTGCCGGGCAGGTCGTGCAGCGGGCCGCGCTGGTGGAGAAGGTGCACGCGGGATCAGCCCTTCATGCCGGAGGTCGCCAGTCCTTCGACCAGCCTCTTCTGGAAGATGAGGAAGCAGATGAGCGTCGGCAGGAGGGCGAGTGTCGACATGGCGAACATCGCGCCGTAGGACGAGCCGCTGGTCTGGTCCAGGAAGAGGGTCAGGCCGAGGGGAACGGTGAACTTGTCGTTCTGCTGGAGGTAGACGAGCTGGTGCAGGAAGTCGTCGTACGTCCAGATGAAGGTGAAGATCGTGGTGGTGACCAGGGCCGGCTTCATCAGCGGCAGGATGATCTTCCAGTAGATCTGCCAGGGGTTGGCGCCGTCCATCATGGCCGCGTGGTCCAGCTCGCGCGGGATGGAGCGGATGAACTGGACCATCAGGAAGATGAAGAAGGCGTCCACCGCGAGGAACTTCGGCACGATCAGCGGCAGGTAGGTGTTGATCCAGGTCAGGTTGTAGAAGATCGTGTACTGCGGGATCAGCACGGCCTGGGTGGGCAGCATCAGCGTGCCGAGCATCAGGCCGAACCAGATCTTCTTGCCGCGGAACTCGAAGCGCGCGAAGGCGTAGGCGGCCAGCGAGCAGGAGACGACGTTGCCTATCACCGCGCCGATCGTGACGATCAGCGAGTTGGTGATGTACAGCGAGAAGGAGTTGCCGGAGCCGCTCCAGCCGTCCGCGTAGTTCTGCGGGTTCAGCTTGTTCGGGATCAGACCGGGGTGGGTGAAGATCTCGGTGTCGGGCTTGATCGAGCTGCTGAGCATCCACAGCAGCGGGTAGAGCATGACGATCGCGACGCCGATGAGCACGGTGTGGATGAAGATGCGGCGGGCGCCGGTGGCCGAGCGGAGCTTCTGCAACGGCGAGGCGTTGGGGGTGATGGCGGACATGGTGGGAAGGGACTCCTCGCTCAGACGTCAGGCGTCAGTCGTCGTAATGGACCCAGTAGCGGCTGGCGATGAAGTTGACCGCCGTGAAGCCTGCGATGACCAGGAACAGCACCCAGGCCAGGGCCGAGGCGTATCCCATCTGGAGGTCGGTGAAGCCCTTCTTGTACAGGTAGAGGGAGTAGAGCATCGTCGAGTTGAGGGGACCGCCGGTGCCGTTGCTGATGACGAAGGCGGGGGTGAACGTCTTGAACGCGTCGATGATCTGGAGCACGACGTTGAAGAAGACGATCGGGGTCAGCAGCGGCAGGGTGATCTTGAAGAAGCGGGTGACGGGGCCGGCGCCGTCGATCGCGGCGGCCTCGTACACGTCCCGCGGCAGCTGCTTGAGGCCGGCGAGGAAGATGACCATCGGGGTGCCGAACTGCCAGACGGCCAGCAGGATCAGCGTGTAGATCGCGGTGTCGGGGCTGGAAATCCAGTCCTGGCCCTCGATGCCGAACCAGCCGAGGAAGTCGTTGAACAGTCCGTCGCCGCCGAAGACCTGGCGCCACACGATGGCGACGGCCACCGCTCCGCCGAGCAGCGAGGGCAGATAGAAGGCGGCCCGGTAGAGGCCGATGCCCCTGAGGTCCCGGTTGAGCAGCATCGCCACGCCGAGGGCGAGCGCGAGCTTCAGCGGGACGGAGACGACCACGTACAGGAGCGTGGCGTGCACCGTGTCCCAGAAGACCGGGTCGTGGGCGAACATCCGCTCGTAGTTGTCCGTGCCGACCCACTTCGCGGGCGTCAGCAGGTCGAAGTTGGTGAAGGACAGGTACAGCGAGTCGAGCATCGGGTAGATCGTCAGGCCGAACAGGCCGACGAACCAGGGGGCCAGGAAGAGGTACGGCCACCAGCCCCCGCCCCGCCGTCTGGCGAGGCGGCGGCGCATACGGTCGCGCTCCCGCTGGTCGGACGGGGTCGCCGGGGTCGGCGCCTCCTTCACGACCTCGTCGGTCTTCGCGGTGGTCATACTCATCTCCCTGACCCTCTCCCGGTGTTTCTGCGTGCTGTGCGGGCCGCCGTTACGCGGACAGGATTCCTGCCGCCTGGTCGAAGAACTCGCTGAGCTGGGCCTTGATCGACTTCTTGCCGAAGGCGACAGCGAGGTTGGACTGGAACAGCAGGTCCCAGACCTGGTCGGCGCCCTGCGGCGGGGGCACCGGGTTGGGCAGCGCGTTGGTCGCCTTGGCGACGCGCTGGGAGATGTAGTCGGCGTTCGCCATGTTGAGCTTGTCGGTCTCGGTCAGGCCCGCGGAGATCAGGTTGCGGGCCTTGTCCGTCGGCGGGATGCCGCGCAGCAGCTGGAAGTCCTTGATCGCGCTCTCGTCCTGGGCGATGAACGAGATGATCTTGACGGAGTCGGCGACCTTCGTGCTCTTCTTGGTGGCGCTCAGCAGCACACCGCCGTTGACGAAGTTGCCCTCGCGGGCGCCGGAGAAGTCACCCTGCGGGGTGGGCAGGAAGTCCAGCTGCGCGTCGGTGATCGAGCCGCCCGCGCCGTAGACGCCGGAGTCGAAGGTGAACAGCGCCTTGCCGATGACGACCGCGTTCTTGGTGAGGTCGTTGTGCGCGGCGGAGGTGATCGCCGGCGGCGGGCAGGCGTTGACCTTGCGCATCTCGGTCCAGTACTCCCACCACTCCTGGAGGGTGTCGGAGGTGAAGCCGACCTTCTTGCCGTCGTCGGAGAAGAAGGTCTGGCCCTTCTCCCGGGCGAAGACCTCGAAGCACTGGAGGGTGCCGCCGCCGCCGTCGTCGACGCCGTAGATCTTGCCGCCGCTCTTCTTGTAGACGTCCGTGGAGATCGCCTTGAGGTCGGCCCAGGTCCACTCGCGGTCCGGCAGCTTCAGACCCAGCTTCTCCAGGCCGCTGCGGTTGACGGTGAGCTGGTTGACGCCGATGCCGGACGGGACGCCGTACAGCTTGCCGTCGACGGTGCCGTTCGCCAGGAGCGTCTTGGAGAAGCCGGTGAGGTCGAGGCTCTTGCCGACGTACTCGTCGAGCGGGGCGAGGACGCCCTTGCGGGCGTACTGGGCGACCAGCGCGGTGTCCATCTGCATGAGGTCGGGGGCGCTGCCGCCGGCGACGTTGGTGTTGAACTTGTCGAAGTACCCGTCGTACCCGGAGTAGGTCTCCTGGATCTTGATCTTCGGGTTGGCCTTCTGGAAGGTGGCGAGGGCCTTCTTGTACGCCGCGTGGCGCTCGTCGCTGCCCCACCAGGTCATGGTCAGCTTGCTGCTGGTGCTGCCGGCTCCGGTACCGCCGGAACAGGCGCTCAGCGAACTGCCGAGCGCGCCGGCGACGGCGAGACCGCTCGCAGTGCGGAAGAGGGTTCTGCGCGAGATCTGGTGACCCACCGGGTCCTCCCTGGATGTGCGTGACGGATTTCCGGGCCGGTCGCTGCGGCACGGGTGCATTGTGCGGGAATGTGCGCCTTCCGGGGGGCGCGGCCTCGCCCGGCCGCGTCGTTCCTTGCGGGTGGGGTCCCCGGCCTTCAGGCCGTCGCCCAGCGAGCACGCCCTCGCATGGCTGCCGTACATCTTCGTGTACCGGCGGGACGCTACCCCAAGCCGGTGTCCCGACCGACTTAGAAAGCGCTTGTCCGGACATTGGCAGACTGAGTCCGAGGCCGTCAATCCTTAGCCCCCGCGGCCTCGGTCACGGTTTGGACTCCCCGGGCGACCGCGAGCCGCGCGGCGCCCGCGACGGTGCCGGCATCCCCCACCGTGCTGCTGACCACCTCGGTGGGCCAGCTCAGCCGCGCCAGCTCGGCCCGCACACCCGGCAGGAGCTGCGGATCCGCACCCGTGCTGCCCCCCAGCACGATCAGGCCCGGGTCCAGCACGGCGGTCACGGCGGCGGCCAGCCGGCCCACGTCCGCGGCATGCCGTGCGACGACCTCGAGGGCCGAGGCCCGGCCCTCGCCGGCCAGCGCGAAGAGCCGCTCGGTGGTGCGGGGACACGGGCCGTCGGCGCGGCTCCAGGCCGCCGCGGCCCGGCGCAGCAGGGAACGGGCGCCGATGTACTCCTCCAGGGCCTCCTGGCGCGGCTCACGGGCCTCGTCCCACGGGTAGGGCAGCCGGGCCAGCTCACCGGCGGCGCCGTTCGACCCGCGCAGCACCTGGCCCCCGACGACGATGCCGAGGCCGATGCCCACGCCGATCCGCAGGTAGCCGAAGGTGTGGCGGCCGTGGGCGGCGCCCTCGTGCAGCTCCGCGAGCGCGGCGCAGTTGACGTTGTTCTCCAGGTGGACGGGCACGCCCGGCGGCAGCGCGACGGTCACGGCGTCGAAGACGGGACCGGCCTTGGCCGTCGCGGGCCGCATGCCGCTGCCCTGCCGGTCCCGCTCGGCGACGTCGCCGACCGCGACGACGATGGAGCGCAGCGGAAGGCCCGCGGGCAGCGCGCCGAGCGCCTCGCGCACGGCGCTGGCTGCGTCCTTGCGGGAGGCGGTGGCCTCGGCGAGCAGCGCGCCGTCCAGGGCGCAGCCCCTGACCCGGGTGAGGGCGGGCCCCAGGTCCACGGCGAGGACGGCCCCGGCGGCCGGCCCGAGCCGGTATACGGCGGGAGAGCGGCCGGTGCCGCCGGACACGGTGCCCGAGTGCGCGGCGAGCCGGACGCCCTCCAGTTCCGCCACCGCGGAGGACACCGTCGGCTTGGACAGCCCCGCCATGCTCGCGAGCTGCGGCCGGGTCGCGCTGCCCGCCCGGGCCAGCACGGCGAACACCGCACTGGCGCTCTCGGTGAGGCGGGGGGCTTCAGCCACGTCGAGTTCCACAGTTTCCCCCACACGGGTACAGGGCCGCGCGCCCGGACCGATCGGCTCGGCGGGCTGCGGCGATGGGATGCACCGACGTCGCGCGTTCCCGCCCCGCGACGGCCCCGAAGGCCCCGCGACGGTCGAGTGCGCGATAACTCTTGACGCACTGTACTTCGTTAGTTAACTTCCTAACGAACTTCACGGTACTCGCCTACCGTGCTTCGTCAGAAGCCCGTCCCGGGGCTTCCCTAGTTCACCGAAACCCGGCTTTTTGCAGGTCACGGTTCGCCCGCCGTCGTATGTCAGCGCATCGACGAAAGAGGATCCGTGCAGGACTCTCCCCCTTCGAGCCCCCTCGTGGTCGGCGTCGACGTGGGCGGCACCAAGACGCATCTGCGCGCGCTCGCCGGCGCGGAGGTCGTCGCCGACCATGTCCGCGCCAGCACGGGCTGGCGGCCGCACGACCCGGCCGCCGCCGCGCGCCGGCTGGTCGACCTGCTCCATGAGGCACTGCCCGCAGGCCTGCGCCCCTCCGCGATCGCCGTGGGGGCACACGCCTGCGAGACCCCTCTTCAGTGCGCGCGGATCCGCGTCGCGCTCCAAGAACTTCTCGGCGTTCCCGCACACATCGTGGGCGACGCCGAACTGCTCGTTCCCGCCGCCGGGCTGGAGCAGGGCGTCGGCCTGGTGGCCGGCACCGGCTCGGTCGCGGTGGGCACCGGCCCCGACGGCCACCCCGTCCAGGTGGGCGGCTGGGGCGCGGTCCTCGGCGACGAGGGCGGCGCCGCCGGTCTGGTCCGCGAGGCGGCCCGGGCCGTATGGGCGGCCCATGACCGCGGGGAGGCGCCCGACGCCCTGGCCCGTGGTCTGGTCGCCGCGTTCGGCGTGCCCGAGGTCCCGGCGCTCGGCGCCGCCCTGGAGGCCGCCTCCGACGTCTCCGCCGAGTGGGGACGGCACGCGCCCGTCGTCTTCGCGGCCGCCGCCGAGGGCTCCGCGTCGGCCCGGTCCGTGATCGCCGAGGCGGGCCGGGACCTCGCCGCGCTCGTCGCCCGGCTCGCCGCCCGCGGGGTCCCGGTCGACGACGTGGTGGTGGCCGGCGGCACCGTGCTCGGCCAGCCCGCGCTGTACGAGGCGTTCACCGTCGCCCTCGGCGCGGCCGTACCGGGAGCGCGGCCGCAGCCGCTCACCGTGCCGCCGGTCGAGGGCGCGGTGGCGCTGGCACGTGCACTGCTGGCGCGTTCCCTCCTGTGAGACGCCGGTCTCACGTTCACCTGGAGGACATGCTCCGGTCGCCGGGCCATCGCAGAAGAGTCACAGCCTGGCCGTAGATCTTCGCTCGTACGCGTCATCCGGCTCACAGGTCGTCAGAAGACCCACAGGCCGCAGGTGATCGCACCTCTTCCCTCTGGCCCCTCGGCCGAAGAACTCAAGAGAGGCATTCCCATGCCGTCAACCACCGGGACCCACACCTCCTCGGCCGTGAACAGAAGGCGCTTTCTGAAGGTCTCCTTCGGTGGCTCGGCGGCCCTGGTCGCCGCCCCGACGCTGGTGTCCTGGCTGGGCGCCGCCGACGCCAAGGCCGCCACGAGCCTCCCGTTCGTCGACGACTACAAGACGAACCTCACGACCAACCTCACGCCCGAGACCAACGCCGTGGTGCGGATCCTCGGCGGCTTCGCCCAGGTGTGGAAGACGGGTTCCGCGTGGAACACCGGTACGCCGCTGCGGCCCGAGATCCTGCGCGCCAACGTGCGCTACTCGATCAAGATCACCAAGGCCCGCACCGAGGCGCAGGGCAGGGAGGCGTTCGTCTACGACCGCCAGCACCAGAGCTACGCGATGATCGCCGCCCTCGGTCCGCTGACGGAGCTGTACAAGACCGGCGCCAAGGCCGTCACCTCGATCACCAGCGCGCCGGACACCACGCCCGCGACCACGATCAGCGACGCCGTGCCCGCCGGCGCGCCCGCCGGTTCCGCGATCGGCGCCGGCTCGTACACCTCCGACCTGGGCCAGGTCGCCAAGCTCGTCGACACCGTGCGCGGCCCGTTCGCCTCGGGCAACCCGGGCAAGTACGCCTTCCAGTACCCGCGGCCGTGGCGCATGAACGAGAACAGCCAGGTCGTCGACACCGGGAAGACCGACGCGCTCGGCTACCCGGTGTACGACTCCGAGGTGGTCGTGGTCCCGCAGCTGCTGCGCCAGCGCAGCACCTCCCCCGTCGACGACGGCGGCTTCCCCAGCGGTCACACCAACGCCTTCCACCTGGCCTCGCTGGCGTTCGCGTACGCGGTGCCCGAGCGGTTCCAGGAGCTGGTGACCCGCGCGCTGGAGCTCAGCCACACCCGGATCATGTCCGGCATGCACTCCACCGTCGACGTCATCGGCGGCCGCATCATGGCCACCGCGCTGGCCGCCGCCACGCTCGCCGACCCGGCCAACGCCGACCTCAAGGCGGCCGCCCGCGCCCAGGCCCTGGCCTACTTCACCGCGCAGACCGGCGCCACCGCCGACACCCTGGCCGCCTACGCGCACTCCGACGCCTCGGACAAGTACGCCGACCGGGACGCCAACGCGCGCGCCAACGAGCCCCGCTTCACCTACATCCTGAAGCGCGAGGGCCGCAAGACGCCGCTGACCGTGCCCAAGGGCGCGGAGGTGCTGCTGGAGACCCGTCAGCCGTACCTGACGGCCGAGCAGCGCCGCGCGGTGCTGCGCACCACCGCGCTGGACGCCGGCTATGTGCTCCTCGACGGCTTCGAGCAGTGGGGCCGGCTGAACCTGTTCGCCGCAGCCGACGGCTACGCCTCGTTCGAGTCGGACGTGACGGTCACCCTGGACGCGGCCAAGGGCGGCTTCCACGCGGCCGACGCATGGCGCAACGACATCGACGGCGAGGGCGGTCTGACCAAGCGCGGCTCCGGCACACTGACCCTGAGCGGGCACAACGGCTACCACGGCGCCACCGTGGTGGAGGCGGGCACGCTGGTCGCCGCCCACGCAGGCGCGCTCGGCCGGGGCGACGTACGGCTCACCGGCGGCACGGTGCGCGCCGAGCTGCCGGTGCGGGTGCGCGGCAGCTGGACGCAGACGAAGGGCGCGACCCTCGACCTGCCGCTGCGCCGCAACCACGGCGCCGTGGTCACCGTGTCCGGCCGGGTCACCCTCGGACAGGGGTCGGTGCTGTCGCTTCGCCTCGACGACAAGCAGCCCGCGGTCGCCGGGACCGTCGTCCCGGTGATCGACGCCAAGCTGCGCGGCCAGTTCGACAAGGTGGAGCTGAACTCCGACAAGCTGCGAGCCGTACCCGTGTACACGGCAGACGGTCTGTCGGTACGACTCCTCAAGCGGTAACGCCCTCGGCGGCGGGAGCTGATGCAGAGTAGGCCCATGAGGCCACTCCAGGATCGCTCCCGCCACCGCCCGGCCGGTTCACCGCGGGGCGGATGATGGCGCACCGACCGCACTCGGTCCTGGAGACCGCCCCCGACGCGCGACCGGCACGGCCCGCCGCCCGTCGGCTCCTGCGCCTGCGCCCGGCGCTGCTCGTCCCGGTCCTGGCGGTCGTCCTGCTCGGGCAGCTGGCCGTCGCGATGGTCACCGCCGCGGTGCAGGAGACGCCGACCATCGACGAGCCGGTGTACGTCGCCACGGCGGCCGAGTACCTGCACGAGCACCGTGTGCGCCACAACCCCGAGCACCCGCCCCTCGGCAAGCTCGTCGTCGCGGTCGGCGTGGCCCTCGCCCACCCGCATGTCGACCCCTCGTTCTCCGGCAGCCAGGAGGAGGCGGGGCAGCACCTGTTGTACGAGTCGGGCAACGATCCCTGGCGGCTGATGCTGTGGGCCAGGCTGCCGGTGATCGTGCTGACGCTGCTGTTCGGCCTGGTGGTGTTCGGCTTCGCCCGCGACCTGGGCGGCCCCGCGCCCGCGCTGACGGCGCTCGCCCTGTACTCCCTCACCCCCGACGTCGTGGCGCACGGCTCGCTGGCGACGCTGGACGTCCCGGCGGCCGGCTTCGTGCTGACGTCGGCGTGGCTGCTGTGGTGGGCCCGCCGGGGCAGGCCCGGCCTGTGGCTGCCGCTCGCCGGGGTCGCGCTCGGCGCCGCGCTCGCCACGAAGATGAGCACACTGGCCGCGGTCCCCGTCATCTTGGCCCTGGCCGCGCTGACGGTGTGGGTCCGGCGGCCTCGCGACGTCCGCGGCTGCCTGCTGGGGGCGGGTGTCGTGGCGGTGGCCGCCGTGGCCGTCGTCTGGGCCGCGTATCTCGCGGTCGATCCGCGGCTGCGCTGGGATCCTCGGGCGGCCCAGGTGCCCGCCGTGCACGGGCTGCACGGGCTCCTGGTGCGGGCCCTGCCCTTCCCGCAGGCGTACCTGGACGGCATGCGGATCCAGTTCGGTCTGGAGAACCGGTCGTGGCAGGGCTTCCTGTTCGGGCACGTGTACTCCGGCGGGCGCTGGTACTACCTGCCGGTCGCGCTGGTGGTGAAGACCCCGCTCGGCATGCTCGCCCTGTGGACGGCCGGGGCGGTCGCGATGATCGCGGTGCGCCGGCTGCGGCCCGCCGCGCCGTACGTGCTCCTCCCGGCCGCCGTGCTGCTCGCCTCGGCCATGACCGGGGCCCGGGATCTGGGCACCCGGTACGCCGTCTTCCTGCCGATGTTCCTGGCGGTGGCCGCGGGCTGCGTGCTGGCGGTGCGCCGGCGCTGGACGCCGGTGACGGCCGCAGTGCTGGTGGCGTTCGTCGCCGTCAGCTCGCTGCGCACGTTCCCGTACTACCTGCCGTACTCCAACGAGGCGTTCGGCGGACCGGCCAGGACGCATCTGCGGCTGCACGACTCCAACGTGGACTGGGGCCAGGACCTGGGACGGCTGGCGGTCCGGCTGCACACCCGGTACCGGGGCGAGCGGGTGTGGCTCGTGTACAAGGGCAGCGGCGAGCCCGCCTACTACGGCATCCGCGCCGGCGATCCGCTGCGGGCGCCCGCGCGCACGGTGCACGGACTGCTGGTGGTGTCGGACTCCGCCGCCGCCAAGGCGAAAGGCCGGCTGGCGGTGCTGCTGCGCACCAGCCGACCGGTCGACGAAGTGGGGTACTCCATCACGCTGTACCGGCGGTAAGCCGCGATCACCGGGTGTACGAAGGGGTCCTCTTCGCCCTCCCTGGCCGACCCGGTCCCTGAGCTATGTTGAGCTTCGTGGAAGACAAAGGAGGCGCACCGGTGCCATCGCCTCAGCAGGCACGCGCACAGGCATCCGCGATCACCTCGGGCAGAACCGGTCCGGAGACGGAGGCGTCCCCGACCTCCCGGCTCCGGGCCCTCTTCGACGGACCCCATCTGTCCCCGGGGCAACGGCGCATCGCCCAGTATCTGATCGAGCACATCACCGAGGCGGCGTTCCTGTCGATCACCGACCTCGCGGACCGGGTCGGCGTCAGCCAGCCGTCGGTGACCCGGTTCGCCGCGGCGGTCGGCTTCAGCGGGTATCCCGCGCTGCGGGAGAAGCTCCAGTCGATCGCGCTGGGCACCCTGGCCGCCGGCGGCCCCGCGGCGGCGGAGGTGAACCGGAGCAACGAACTCCAGGCGGCGGTCGACGCGGAGATCGAGAACCTGGAGAACCTGCGGCGCGACTTCGCCGACCCGGACCTGGTGATCGACGTCGGCCGCCGGCTGTCGCAGTCGACGCCGCTGACCATCCTCGGGCTGCGCATCTCCGCCTCGCTCGCCGAGTACTTCGCCTACGCCGCCCGCCGGGTCCACCCGGACGTACGGCTGGTGACCCGGGGCGGCAGCGTCGCCTACGACGCGCTGCTGCAGTCCAGGGAGGCGGGCGGGACCTGGGTGCTGGCGTTCTCGATGCCCCGGCACGCGCAGGAGACGCTGACGGCCGTGCGGGTCGCGCGCAGCGCCGGTCTCAAGGTCGCGCTGGTCACCGACCTGGCGCTGGGGCCGGTGGCCGACGAGGCCGACGCCACGTTCGCGAGCGGCACCGGGTCCCGCCTGGTCTTCGACTCCTACGCCGCCCCCGGCGTGATGGCCGCGGCGCTGCTCCAGGCGATGAGCGACGCGGGCCCCGAACGCACCCAGGCGCGGCTGGAGGAGTACGAACAGATCGCCGAGCAGCACCAGTTCTTCCTCCGGGAGTGACCCGGTCCACGCGACCTCCGGACCCCCCTCCACAGAAAAAGACCAAAGGGATCATTGCGGGTATTTCGCGTATGAATGTTTTCATACGCCTTGCAAAGCCGACGGCATATATAAATACTGCTCACGGCCGCACCCGCCCGCGAAGGGCTCCTGTACGGGCACCCGAAGCCGCCGTCCCCTACCCGCGTCGGCGCTCGAGGGTGTTCGGGGCCTCGCTTGCGCGAGCGCCCGTGGCGGCGGCCCCGGTCATCCCCTGGACCGGGGCCGCCCCGAACCGTCGGACCACCGTCACGACGCCATACACCCGGAAGCGATGATCATGACCCTGACGACGACGCGCATCAGCTCGGACTGGCCGTGCCAGGTCAAGACTCCCGGCAGCTACGACTGGGAGCGCTCGGCCGCCAAGTGGCTGCGCGAGCTGGTGCCCGCGCGCTACGCGAGCTACCCGGCCCTGATGCGCCACCCGGTGCTGCTCGCCCGTCACGCGCAGATCCAGGTCCAGAACGAGGTCCGGGTGGCCCGCACCGCACTGCAGACCGCCCGCGCCGACCTGCCCCGGCTCGGCCTGCCGGAGTCGGTCATCGAGCACACGATCAAGATGTACGCGGCCGAGGTCATGCAGTTGCAGCACATCGCCCGCAGCGTCCGCGCGGTCACCCAGGCCCTGGTGGACCAGAGCACCGGACGCTGAGCGCTCCGCTTCAGGTGCTGCCGCGATGTGCCGTCGTTCCGCTGCGGCACCGTCGTGGCTGGTCGCGCAGTTCCCCGCGCCCCTGAAGGGCGCTGCCGAACCGCAGCCGACCTCCCCGGTCAGGCTCCCGAGGCGGTACGGGACTCCAGGTCGCGGCGGGTGTCGTCGCCGTAGACGCCGGTCTCGTCGCCGCGGATGCCGTACCAGAGCTGGAAGCGCGCCACGGCCTCGGTGAGCACGGTGTCGTAACGGCCGTCGGTGGGGCCGTTGTCGTACACGTTCGGGATCCTCAGCAGGCGCTGCTGGAGGTCGCTCACCTCGGGGCCGCTGTCGCCCTCCCGGAGCGTGCCGGCTCCGTCGGGGTCGGCGGACGCGGTCGCCGGAGCGGTGACGGTCGGAGCGGCCGCGGGCGTGGACGGTTGGGTCTGTGCGGCCGCTTCGTTGCCCCGGCCGGGCAGCAACAGGGCGCAGGCGAAGCCGACGAGCGCCGCCCCGAGCACGGCGACCGCGGCCACGGCGGCGCGCGGCGGCCCGGAGTCCCGTCCGGAGCGCGGACGGCGTTCCCGTCGCGGCCCGCCGCCCCGGTCGGTCACGGGCGGCAGTTGCTGGGTCACGTCCTCGTTGCCGAGCGGCTCCCTCGGCAGCTGCACGGCCTCGTAGCTGCCGGTGGCGTCCTCGGTCATCTCGCGGAACAACTCCGCGAGGGCGTCGGTGTTGCGCGGTCGCAGTACCCGGATGGGTTCCAGGACCGGGCGTTCGTGCGGCTTTCCGGGTTCCTCCGGCGTCGGCACGCTCGTCTCCCTCCCGTCGGTCCCCCGGGAGAGATACGTGTGGACCGGCGGCCGGGTTCAGCTGGCGAGGAAGCGGTGCAGGGAACGTGTCGTCGCGGCGACGAAGGCGTCCCGTCCGGCGTCGTCGAGGGCGTCCAGGGACAGATACGGGTTGAGGTCCTCCAGCTCCACCAGCAGCAGTTCGCCGTCGGGGGCACGGCAGGCGTCGACGCGCTGGATGCCGTGCGCGAGGCCGTTCCAGTCGACGAAACGCCGGGCGAACTCCAGGTCCCGCACGGTGGGCCGGTACGGCTGGAGCTCCCAGCGGCGGTCGGGGCGCGGGGCGTACAGGGCGTACTGGAAGTCGTGGTCGACGTAGTAGAAGGACACCTCGTAGACGAAGTCGACGCACGGCTGGACGAGGACCGAGCCGTCGGCCAGGGCGGACAGGGCGTCGGCGGGGACGATCCGCAGGCCTATGGAGTCCGCGCCCAGCTTGGGCTTGACGACGTACCGGTCGGCCTCGGGCAGCCGGTGCAGGTCCTCGGGACGGTCGACGGTGGGGATCACCGGGAAGCCCTCGGCGCTCAGGTCGAGGAGGTACTGCTTGCCTGCCATGTCGGCGCGGCCGGTGAGCGGGTTGTAGACGTGCACGCCGTCCTGGAGGGCGCGCTCCCGGAAGGCGTCGTACTCCTTCTGATAGCCCAGGACCGGGCCGCTGTTGCGGACCAGGACGCCGTCGAAGGACCCCATGAGCGCGGCCGCGTCCAGCGGATGGCACAGGGCGAGGTCGAAGTGGGCGCGCAGCCGGGAGGCGAGGAAGACGTCCTCGTCGCAGTAGCGGCGCCCGCGGGCCTCGTAGGCCAGGTCCGTGACATGGAGAAGACGGGGGCGGGCGGCAGGCATGCGGGTCTCCCGGTGGGCTGCGGAGCGGTGCGGAAAGGTTACGTCAGAGGGCGAGGGACGGGGCGGGGCGGTACGGCCGCGACGGACGGGACTCCTGGGCGGCGCCGTACGAGCGGGTCGTACGATGACAGGACCGCCGTTTTCTCCCGAAGGGCTCGTCGACTCCCGTGACCACCGCAACCCTCCTCGACGGCAAGGCCGCCGCAGCCGACATCAAGAGCGAACTCGCCCTCCGCGTCCAGGCGTTGAAGGAGCGCGGCGTCACCCCGGGACTCGGCACGATCCTCGTCGGCGACGACGCGGGCAGCCGTTCCTACGTGGGCGGCAAGCACCGCGACTGTGCGCAGGTCGGCATCGCCTCGATCCGCTTGGAACTGCCCGCCGACGCCTCCCAGGCCGACGTCGAGGCCGCCGTGCTGCGACTCAACGCCGATCCGGCCTGCACCGGCTTCATCGTGCAGCTCCCGCTCCCCGCGCACATCGACACCCACGCCGTGCTGGAGCTCATCGACCCGGTCAAGGACGCCGACGGCCTCCACCCGACCAACCTGGGCCGTCTGGTGCTGGGCATCCCGGGCCCGCTGCCCTGCACCCCGCGCGGCATCATCGACCTGCTGCGCCGCAACCTCGTGCCGATCACGGGCCAGCAGTTCTGCGTCATCGGCTGCGGTGTCACCGTGGGCCGGCCGCTGGGCCTGATGCTGACCCGCAGCACCGAGCACGCCACGGTGACCCTGTGCCACGAGGCCACCCAGGACACGGCCGCGCACGCGCGGGAGGCGGACGTGGTGGTGGCCGCGGCCGGAGTGGCCCACATGGTCCGGCCGGACTGGATCAAGCCGGGTGCGACGGTGCTGTCCGTGGGCCTGACCCGCACGGTCGAGGGCATCCTCGGCGACGTCCACCCGGACGTGAGCGATGTCGCCGGCTCCTTCGCGCCGCCGATCGGCGGGGTCGGGCCGATGACCCGGGCGATGCTGCTGACGAACGTCGTGGAGGCGGCGGAGCGGATCTGAGGTCCGCGCGCTTGCTTGGGCACTCGGTTCCCCTTCCGAGGGAACTGAGTGCCATCGACACCTCCCAGATGCTACGTTCCCGTCCATGAGCACCACCCACAAGGCCGAGGCCAAGCCGCCCATGCGGGACGCCCTGGTCGCGGCGGCCTTCCGGCTGTTCCTGGAGCGGGGCTACGAACAGACCACCGTCGACGACATCGTGGCCCTCGCCGGGGTCGGCCGACGGTCCTTCTTCCGCTACTTCCCCTCCAAGGAGGACGTGGTCTTCCCCGACCACGAGCGGTGCCTGGCCGACATGACCGCGTTCCTCGCGGCGAGCGGGACGGAGCACGAGCCGGTGCGACGCGTCTGCGACGCGGCCCGGCTCGTGCTGCTGATGTACGCGGAGAACCCCTCCTTCTCCGTGCAGCGCTACCGGCTCACCAAGCGGGTGCCCGGGCTGCGCGCCTACGAACTGTCGGTGGTCTGGCGCTACGAGCGCGCCCTCGCCGACTATCTGCGGGGCCGTTTCGCCGGCCGGCCCGACGGCACCCTGCAGGCCGACGTGATCGCGGCCGCGGTGGTCGCCGCCCACAACAACGCGCTGCGCTCCTGGCTGCGTTCGGACGGCCAGGGCGAGGCGACCGCGACCGTGGACCACGCGCTGGAGTACGTGCAGTCGGCGTTCGGCACCGCCCCGGCACCGGTGTCGACGCCGCCTCCGACGCCGATGCCGATGCCACATGTCGGCGCAGGGCCGGAGGACGTCGTCGTGGTGGTCTCCCGGCGCGGGGCGCCCCTGTGGCGCGTGGTCCAGGAGATCGAGACGACCCTCGGGCGGAGCTGACCCCTAACTTCAGATTAGGGGTACGCAGTGCCTTTACGGGTGACACTGAGTGCCATACCCTGTGGGCGTGCACGGTGGCACGGCGAACCGGGCACGTGCGTGCACGGGTGAGCCGCGCACGTGGATTCCGGCCGAGTGCAGGGAGTTGACCCGCGTGTACCACTACTCAGGAAACGCCGTTCAGCAGGTCGCCGGCTCCGCGGCGGGCGTCCTCGACCGCGTGAGCGCCGACGGCGACACGATCCTCTTCCAGCGCTGCACCTGGTGCGCCACCGCCATGTACCACCGGCTCCTGTGCCCGGTGTGTCAGGGCAGCGACCTGCGCACCGAACGCAGCGAGGGCACCGGCACGGTTCGCCACGCCACGGTGGTCAACCGCAACACCCCCGGCGCACGCAACGTCTCCCTCGTCGAGATGGCCGAGGGGTTCGTCGTACGCGGCCGGGTCATGGGCCCGCTGATCGGCATCCACAGCGGCGACCGCGTCCGGCTCTCCACGGTCAAGGACCCGGTACGGGGCGAGCCGGTCTTCCAACTCCTCGACGAGCCGTTCCGAGCCTGGCACTAGGACCTGTCCGGTCGATCAACTCGCAGGACCGCACGGTCGGTTCCGGTGACCGGTTTCTTGTCCTTCCCGGGCAGAGTCCGCCGGCACAGGCAACCCACAGGTCCCCTTTCGCTTCCTTCGGGGTGCGAGGGGCTCCCGGTACGGAGGGGGCTCCCGCACTCCGAGTGTTGAGGAGCGGACCTTGATCCGTGCCCGGCGAATAGGTGTCACCGCCGTGGCCGCGCTCGCGGCCCTGGCGGGAACACCGGGACTGGCACAAGCCCAACAACCTTCCGAGACAAGAGCATCGACCGCTTCCGCCGACAGCGGGCTGCCGCCGGGGTGGCAGGTCAGCGGGGCGGGAGCGGCCCGCACGCTGGTGTGGCGGTCGCCCACCCCCGTGCCCATGGGCGACGCCCGCGTGGAGTTCCACGCGGGCGACCGGCTGCTCGGCGTGCCGAAGGCGGGGAAGGACGGCCACACCTTCCGGCTGCCCCTCGCCGACGCCGGCGACGCCCAGCTGAAGGACCTGCAGGTACGGGCGAGCGGGCGGCGTCTGGACGCGCCCGCCGACAACTCCGCCGCGGGCGAGCAGCGTTCACGAAAGAGCGGGCAGCCGCCGGCCTCGACCCCGCAGGCCCCGGCCCAGGCCCCGGCCAACTCCGTCGACCCCGGCAAGCCGGGCTCGTACCGCACCGCAACCGGCGAGTACGACCTCGCCCCGGTACGGCTGCCGGGCTACGCCGAGCCGGTCGAGATGCAGGCCGTGGTGGTCGCGCCCAAGGGGGCCACCGGCAAGCGGCCGCTCGCGCTGTTCCTGCACGGCCGCCACTCCACCTGCTACAAGCCGGGCGCCGAGGACGACGTGAGCGGCGAGTGGCCCTGCCCGGCCGGCACCAAGGAGATCCCCAGCTACAAGGGCTATCTGAAGGACCAGCAACTGCTGGCCTCCCAGGGCTATGTCACGGTGTCGATCTCCGCCAACGGCATCAACGGCCAGGACTACCTGGCCGAGGACGCGGGCGCCCAGGGCCGCTCCTCGCTGGTCCGCAACCACCTCGCGAAGTGGGCCGCCTGGTCCGCCCGTCCGAGCACCGCCCCGGCCGGGGTGCCCGACGCGACGAAGGCCGACCTCTCACGCGTCCTGCTGGTCGGCCACTCGCGCGGCGGCGAGGGTGTCAACCGGGCCGCGATGGACAGCCTCTACCCACCGCCCGCCGACCAGGACGGCTACCGGGGCCCGGTCCGCTGGAAGATCCGTGGAACCGTGCTGGTCGGACCGACGATCTTCGGCCAGAATCCGGTCGCCGACGTGCCCTCGGCCACGATCCTGCCCGGCTGCGACGGCGATGTCTCCGACCTCGAGGGCGAGACCTACCTCGACGGCACACGCGGCATCAGCAACGGAAGCGCACTGCACAGCGCGGTGTACGTGGTCGGCGCCAACCACAACTTCTTCAACAGCGAGTGGACCCCGGGCCAGTCCGAGGCCCCGGCCTGGGACGACTTCTACGACGACCCGGAGCAGCCCGACCAGGTCTGCTCGAAGAGCGCGGCGACCCGGCTGACCGCCGACCAGCAGCACCAGGCCGGCGCGACCTACATCGCCGCCGCGGCCCGGCTGTTCGTCGCCGGCGACGACCGGGTGCGCCCGCTGCTCGACGGCACCGGCAGGCGCGCCCCCTCCGCCGACCCGGCACGCGTGCTGACGCATGCCGTCGGCGCCCGTCGCACGGGTGGTTTCGTGCCCGACGGCGGGGTCACGGTGACCGGCGGCCGGGTGTGCTGGGCGGACCCCGACCCGGACAGGGCCTGTCTGGGCGCCGACGCCCTGGGGCGGTCCCCGCACTTCGGCTGGTGGGACCTGGAGAAGGACAGCGGCAAGAGCGCGGTCGCGATGCAGTGGTCCGCGCCGGGCACGCCGACGAGGATCACCTCCACCGCTCCCGTCTCCCTCTCCGGCGCCAAGAGCCTGGCGCTGCGGGTGTTCGTACCGCCGAACACCACCGGCACCGCGCTGGACGTGTCCGTCACCGACTCCGCCGGCCGCCGTGCCGCGCTCGGCCGGGTCCAGGTCGACGGGCTGCCGGGCTCCGCCTCCACGGCCTCCTACTGGGCCCGTGAGCTGCGCGTCCCGCTGACCGCCGCCACCCGCGCCGGACTCGACCTGAGGCACATCAAGTCCCTCGACCTGACTCCGCGTTCGGGGTCCGGGGAGGCCTGGTTCATGGACGCCTGGGGCTGGTCCCCCGGTCTGCCCGCGGTGCGGGCGGCGGCGCTGCCGCGCGTCGACATCGGCCGGCTCACGGTCAAGGAGGGCGACTCCGGGACCGCCACCTACCACATCCCGGTCAAGGTGTCCGGACACGGCAGCGGCACGGTCCGCTTCTACATCGTCGCTCCGGACGGCGTCGAGGCCGAGGAGAAGGTGCTCCCGGTCCGGGCCGGCAGTGCCCCGATCGACGTTCCGGTCGAGGTGAAGGGCGACACGCGCTTCGGCTACGACGAGGCGCACGACCTCCTCGTGAAGGCCGTGCGCGGCGCCGTCGTCGGTTCCCACCGAGGCGGGGTGACGACGGAGAACGACGACCCGGCGCCGAAGGTGACCATCGCTCCGGTCGCCGACCGGGTGACCGAGGGCGAGTCGCTGACCTGGCGGATCTCCCTCTCCGAGTCCGCCGACGTGCCGATCTGGGAGATGCTCCGGATACTCCCGGTCGCCGCGGGCCCGGAGCTGTCCACCAAGGACGTGGACCCGCAGTGGCTGCTGGACCAATCCGGTGAGGAGGCCGACCCGGAGCGTGCGCTGTCGCAGGCGGACGTCTGGGTGTGGCTGGGCATCGAGCCCGGCGAGACGAGCATCGAGTTCACGGTGCCGACGGTGAAGGACCAGGTGGCCGAGCCGGCCGAGGCCATGAGCTTCGCGCTGACCGACGACTTCGCCGAGCCGCTGCCGGGCCTGCCGGTGCTGACGGGGACCGTCGTGGACGCGCCCTAGCAGCGCACGGAGCTGCCGCTCCACAGGGCGACGGGGGCACGGACCGTACGGTCCGTGCCCCCGTCGCCTTCCCGCTCCTTCGCGCTCACAGGGTGATGCGGATCCCGACGGTCCCGTCCGGGCCCCGCCGCAACCGGCTGCCGAAGAGCGTGAGGCGGCCCACGACGCCGTACTTGCGGGCGAGCAGCGTGCGGTAGCGGGCCGTGGTCGCCGGGTCGCAGATCTCCGCGGTGGCCGGGATCTGCTCGCCGGTCGGGTTGCCGCGGACATCGCAGGGGCCGACGAGGACGTCGCCGCGGGCCCGGATCCGCTTCACCTTCCAGGAGTCCGCGACGGACCAGGCCCCCAGCGCATCCCCGTCGCGCACCACCCACACGGGGGTGGCGACCGTGGTTCCGTTCTTCCGGTAGCTGGTGATCAGCAGGTATTTGCCCGTCGCCAGCCGGTCGAGCGCCTTGTCATCCATTCCCGCAGTCTAGGCACCCGCGCGCCTCACCACCTCGGCAGCAGCAGCTCGTGGTCCGGCTGGAACCGCCGCAGGTACCCGGTGTCGTCGCGGCCCCGCATCCCCGAGTCGAGGTAGCGGCGGTGCAGCCGGTCGAGGGCGTCGTGGTCCAGCTCGACGCCGAGGCCGGGCCCGGTCGGCACCTTCACCTCCCCGTCCTTCAGCTCCAGGACCCCGGGGACGATCACGTCGTCGGCGCTGTTCCACGGGTAGTGCGTGTCGCAGGAGTGGTCGAGGTTGGGGATGGCCGAGGCGACATGGGTCATGGCGGCGAGGCTGATGCCCAGGTGCGAGTTGGAGTGCATGGACAGGGTGATCCCGAACGCCTCGCAGACGGCGGCCAGTTCACGGGTGCGGCGCAGTCCGCCCCAGTAGTGGTGGTCGGTGAGGAGGACCTGGATCGCGCCCTGCTCGATCGCCGGCCTGAGGTGTTCCCAGGCGATCACGCACATGTTGGTCGCGAGCGGCAGCGGCGAGTCCCGGGCGACCGCCGCCATGCCGTCGATCGTCGCGGTCGGGTCCTCCAGGTACTCGAGCACACCGTCGAGCCGGCGGGCGACGTACTTCGAGGTCTCCACCGTCCAGGCCGTGTTGGGGTCCAGGCGCAGGGGCTGTCCGGGGAACGCCTCCGCGAGCGCGTGGATCGCGGCGATCTCCTCGTCCGGCGGGAAGACGCCGCCCTTGAGCTTGAACGAGCTGAATCCGTACCGCTGTTGCATCAGCCGGGCCTGTTCGACGATCCCGGCCGGGTCGAGGGCCTCGGGCCAGTCGTCGGCGATGGCGGGGCGGCCGTCCAGCTCCGGGTGCTCGGCCCACTTGTAGAAGAGGTACGCGGCGAAGGGCACGGCGTCTCGGACCCGGCCGCCGATCAGATCGCCGACGGGGCGGCCGAGCAGCTTGCCCTGGGCGTCGAGGCAGGCGACCTCGACGGCCGAGACGGTCCAGCCGCGTTCATGGGAGCTGGGCACGGTCGGCAGCAGGGCGTCGTCGATCGCGGCGCAGACGGCCGTCGGGTCGAAGACGTCCAGCCCCACGACGGTCCGGGCGGCGATCTCGAGTCGTTCGAGTCGCACCGTGCCGCCCGTCGACTCGCCGAGGCCCACCGTGCCGTCCTCCAGGACGAGTTGGAGGATCACGCGGAGCGCGAGCGGTTCGTGCACGCCGTTGGAGTTGAGCAGCGGCGGGTCGGAGAAGGCGATGGGTGTGACGACGAGTTCGCGGATGCGGGTGGCTGACGTATTCACTCCGTTCATATTCGTGAACTTACTTCACGAATCTAAATTGAGACGTCCAAGCTACGAATCGTTTCGGATACATGTCAAGACATGACGGCGGCCGCCATCCGCCGCACGCCCTCAGTCAGGATCTCCGGCGAGGTGGCCAGGTTCAGCCGTACGTGCCCGGCCCCGCCGGCGCCGAAGGTGAGCCCGGAGTTGAGCGCCACCCGGCCGCGCTCCAGGAAGACCGCGGCCGGATCGTCCCCGAGGTCCAGCGCCCGGCAGTCGAGCCAGGCGAGGAAGGTGGCCTCGCCCGGCCGGTACCGGACACCGGGCAGCCGCTCGGCGAGAAGGGCGGCGAGCAGCCGTCGGTTGTCGTCGAGACCGCCGAGCAGGGCGTCCAGCCAGGCCGTGCCTTCGCGCAGGGCGGCGGTGTGAGCGAGGATCCCGACGTGGCTCGGTCCATGACTCACCTCCTCGGGCAGCCGGGCCAGGTCGGCCGCGGCCCCGGGACCGGCGACGGCCAGCGCCGCCTTGAGCCCGGCCAGGTTCCACGCCTTGGAGGCCGACATCACCGACAGCCCGCTCTCCGCGCCCGGGACCGCGAGGTACGGCACGAAGGCGACCCCCGCGGCGGTGAGCGGTGCGTGGATCTCGTCGGCCACGACCCGGACGCCGTACCGCCGGGCGAGCGCGGCGACGGCCGACAGCTCCCGGGCCGTGTGCACGGTGCCGGTCGGGTTGTGCGGGCTGCACAGCAGGTGCGCGGCCCGCCCGCCGCCCGCGCCGGCCCGCCGGTAGGCCTCCTCCAGCGCATCGAGGTCGAGCCGCCCGTCCGCGCCGAGCGGCGCCTCGGCGATCCGCCGGTCCAGGTGCTCGACGAACTGGAAGAACGGCGGATACACGGGCGGGTTGACGACCACCGGATCACCGGGCCCGGTCACCAGTTTCAGCATCTCGACGACGCCCAGCATCAGATCGGGCACGATCGCCGTCCGCTCGACCTCGAGCCCGTCCCAGCCCCACCGCTCGGCGGCGAACGCGGCCAGCGCCTCGGCGTAGGCCGTGCCCACCGGATATCCGGTGTCGCCGAGCGCGAGCGCCTCCGTCACCGCGCGCACGATCGGCTCGGCGAGGGGTACGTCCATCTCCGCGACCCACAGCGGCAGGACGTCGGCGGGATAGGTGCGCCATTTCATGCTCGTCCGACATCGAAGCTCGTCGAGACCGAGGGCTTGCAGCGGGTTCGGTTCACCCGGCGTCTCGTGCGGGAAGCTGGTCATGGGGCACAAGATAGGGGGCTGTGGTGTGACCTGGGATCATACGAACGGGACATTCCTGGAAGTGGCGTGCGACGAATCGGGTTCCGACGGGGAGAACCTCACCGGAGGGAACACGGATGTCTTCGCACACGCCAGTGTGCGGCTGCCTACGGATTACGCGGTCGCGCAGGTGCAGAAGATCCGCGATCGTATCCGTTCGCCCGCCGAGGAGTACAAGGCGAACCATTTGCTGCGGGAGAAACACCGGCCGGTCCTGGAATGGCTGCTCGCACCGTCCGGCCCGCTGTACGGGCATGCCCATGTGCACCTCGTCGAGAAGGCGTTCTTCGTCGTGGACCGGGTCGTCGACCTGCTGCTGGACGATCCCGAGGCGGCCGTCGCCTTCTTCCGGCAGGGCCGTCGGACCTTCACCGAGGCGGAGTGGCGGACATTCCTGGAGGCGGCCAACCGATTGCTGTGGGTACGGCCCGAAGGCGCACCGGACGAGCCCGTCGAGTTCTTCTTCCGGACGGTCGAGGAACTGCGGCAGCGGTATTCGGGAACACCCGCGGCAAAGACTCTCGCGCGGCTCTCGGCGGAACGTCCTCGCGCGCTCGCCTATCGCACCGGAATTCAGGACGGGCCCTTCGTGCTCGCCCCGGTCCTCAATCCTCTTCTTCCCTCGATCCTGCACACGGCCGCCCATTGGAGCGACGGCGGACGCCCGGTCCGGCTCGCGCACGACCGGCAGAACATGCTCACCCCGGAACGGATCGCCTGGATCGAGGACACGGCCCGGCGGCGGGGCATCCGGCTCGCCGGGCTGCGGCTCGTCGTCGCTCGGCACGACGCGCGGGTGCAACTCGCCGACTTCCTCGCCGGCATCGCCCGCAGCATCGCCTCCGACGAGCTGGGCGGCCGCGGCGACCCCGCGCTGACCGCGCTGCTGCGCCCGTACACCGGCGCGTCGGCGGTGTGGGGCGACGAGCGGAGCGGGGCGCGACTCGGCCAAGCCGCGGCGCAATCCGATGGTCCCGCACCTGACGTCAACTCCCCTGTCTAGATTGCTTGTTGACCGCGCACGATCGCTTGCTGACTGCGCACGTCATCCATCGTCCGCGCCCCTGCCCCTTTCCCGTCGGAGCCGAGCCATGACAGAGAACACCCGTATCGACACCACCCAGCCGCACACCGCACGCATCTGGAACTACTGGCTGGGCGGCAAGGACAACTACGAGGTCGACCGGACGGCCGGCGACCGCATCCGTGAGTTACACCCCGGCATCGGCGAGTACGCCCGCGCCGACCGGCTCTTCCTGGGCCGTGTGGTGGAGCACCTGGTGACCGAGGTCGGCATCCGCCAGTTCCTCGACATCGGGACCGGTCTGCCCACGGCGGACAACACGCACGAGGTCGCCCAGCGGCTCGACCCGCAGGCCCGGATCGTCTACGTCGACAACGACCCGCTGGTCCTGGCCCACGCCCGCGCCCTGCTCACCAGCACGCCCGAGGGCCGCACCGACTATCTCGACGAGGACCTGCGCAACGTCGACGCGATCATCGAGCACGCCGCGAAGACCCTGGACTTCGACGAGCCCGTCGCGCTGATCCTGCTGGGCGTGGTCATCTTCATCGGCCCCGACGAGGACCCGTACGGCCTGGTCCGGCGGCTGGTCGACCGGCTGCCGACGGGCAGTCATCTGGTGCTGTCGCACACCATCACCAGCCCGGCGATGCCCGATGTGGACGAGGCCGTGCAGTTCTGGAACGAGCACGGCACGCCGAAGCTGACCCAGCGCACCCCCGAGGACCTGGCGGGGTTCTTCGACGGTCTGGAGCTGCTGGAACCGGGCGTGGTGTCCTGCTCCCGCTGGCGTCCGCAGGACACCGGGGACGGGGCCGAGCCGGCGGAGGTCGCGATGTTCGGCGGGGTGGCCCGCAGACCCTGAGGGGATCGCTCCCGCGCTGAACGCCGGCGGGCCGCCGCACGTATGAAGGTCAGGGCGCTCAACGACCGGAGAGCCCCGCGGTGTTGAGTCCGCGCGTTGAGGGTTTCGGGAGCCATGCATGAGGCACGTACGACGACGGACCGTCCGGCGAGTGACACGGCTGGCGGCGGTCGGCGGACTCCTCCTGGGAGGGGCCATGGTCACGCAGGCGGCCATGGCCAGCGAATCGCCCGGCACGTCCGCGTTGCCGCGCACCACGGCGGATTCCGTCGTCACGAATCCGGGGACCGCTCTCGTCGAGAAGCTCGGCACCGCGCGCACGGCGGGCACCTGGATCGACTCCGAAGGGCGTCCGGTGGTCGCGGTCACGGACGCGAAGACGGCCGACGCCGTCAAGGCGGCGGGCGCCGAGGCGAAGGTCGTCCCGCACAGCATGAACGAGCTCAAGTCGGCGGCGGCGACCCTGCGTTCGGCGCCCAAGGTGGCCGGCACGGCGTGGGTGATGGACTACCGGACGAACCAGGTGATCGTGCAGGCCGACAGCACCGTGTCAGCCTCGGACTGGGCGCGGCTGACGGACACGGCCGCCGGCATCGGCAGCTTCGTGCGCATGGAGCGCACCACTGGCGAGTTCACCACCCGGATCAACGGCGCGCTGCCGATCCTGTCCACCGCCGGACGCTGCTCGGCCGGCTTCAACGTGACCAACGGAACGAACGACTTCATCCTCACCGCCGGGCACTGCGGGCCGACCGGTTCGACCTGGTTCTCCGACAACCAGGCCAAACAGCAGGTGGGCCAGACGGTCAACCAGAGCTTCCCCGTCAACGACTTCTCGCTGGTGCAGTACGCGAGCGGCAAGGCGGGCGCCGGTGCCGACGTGGTGGCGGTCGGCAACGGCAACGGGGTGCGCATCACGGGCACCGGCGACGCGGCCGTCGGCCAGCGGGTGTTCCGCAGCGGCAGCACCACCGGGCTGCGTGACGGCGAGGTCACCGGACTGGACGCGACGGTGAACTATCCGGAGGGCACGGTCAGCGGGCTCATCGAGACGACCGTGTGCGCCGAACCGGGTGACAGCGGCGGCCCGATGTTCTCCGAGGGGATCGCCCTCGGCATCACCTCGGGCGGCAGCGGCGACTGCACGACGGGCGGCACGACGTTCTTCCAGCCGGTGACGAAGGCGCTGGCCCAGCTCGGTGTGCAGCTGATCGTGGCGGCGCCGTCCGCCGGCGCGCAGGGCGGCGCGGCGACCTCGTCGACCGGTCCGGCGCCGTCCTCCTCCCCCACCCAGGCGGCGCTCGCCCCGGGGGCGGCGTCCCCGGGCTCGACCACGCCCGCGACGGGCGTCGGGGGCGGTGTGGACCTCGCCGCGCGGCTCACCGACCCCAGGAACATCGGCCCGGGTCTGCTGGTCATCGCCGGCAGCATGGTGGCGCTGGTCGCGACCCGGTACATCCGTGCCGAACAGGACCGCAAGGCCTACCAGCGGTACTACTCGGCGACGTGGGGCTGAGCCGGACAGCAGGAAGGGCACCCGGTCGGGGTGCCCTTTTCGGTGAGGGAAGCTCGGGGAGCGTCAGGCCGCTTCGACGGACTGCGGCGCGGCGGCCCACTCCAGGACGAGCCGGCGGTATTCCTCGCGCTGCTCGACGCTCAGTGTCCCGCCCGACCGGAGCCACAGGGCCCTGATCTGGTCGTTCACCTCTGCGGCCGATCGCCCGGAGAGGGATTCAACAGTGGTGGACATGGTGTGAATCTTACGGCGTCCGGGGTGAAGGCCGCGTGAGTCATCACGAACGAACCGGACATACCGGACGTGTTACTGATCACGTCCATCTGTCAACCCCTACAGGCCGGTTCAGCCCTCCGTGACCGCCTCCACTGCCCCCAGGACCAGCACCTGGATGGCCAGCACGGCGGCCCCGCGCGCCCAGTCGTGGAAGTCGGACACCTTGGTCTCCAGGGCCACCGGGGCGGCCAGCGGATGCCGGTGGGCACGCACGGTCGCCTCCACCGTCGCCCCGCCGACGTCCATCAGACCGACGCCCTCACCGGCCAGCAGGATCTTCTGCGGCATGACGAAGTTGGCGATCTGCGCGACCAGCGTGCCCAGGGCGCGGGCCGCCTCGTCGACGACCCGGGCGGGCATGGGCTCCCCGGCGGCGGCGAGGGCGAGGATCTCCTCGTAGGTCCGCTCCCGGCCGGTGGCGGCCTGGACCTGGTAGCGGATGTTGGGGATGGTCAGCAGCGAGACGGCGCTGCCGCGTTCGCCGTCCGGGGTGAGCGGGCCGCTGGGGTTCAGGATCCAGTGCCGGCCGAAGTCACGGTCCTCCTCGGCGCAGGGCACCCGTTGGCCGGCCAGGACCAGTCCGTAGCCGATGCCCGCGCCGATGGTGAGGACGACGAAGCGGTCGAGGCCGCGACCGGCCCCGAACCATGTCTCGGCCTCGACGAGCGCGGCGACGTCGTTCTCGACGACCACCGGCAGTCCCGTGCGCTCCTCGACCAGGGCGGCGAGCGGAACGTCCCGCCACCCCAGGAAGGCCGACTCGCCCACGACGGCACGGTCCTGGACCAGCCCGCCCACGCCGATGCCGATCCCCGCGAGGCGGGGATGGGCGCCGGCCAGTTCATCCGCCATCTCCCCCAGCACGGCGACGACCTCGTCGGGGTCGTGCGAGGCGAGCGGACGGTCGTGGCGGGCGACGACCTGGCTCCTGAGGGTGGTGACGACGCCGTACACCATGTCCGCGGTGATCTTGAAGCCGATGAACGAGCGGGACTCGGCGACCACGTCGAGCGGCTGCGAGGGGCGCCCCTGCCGGGCCTCCGCCGCACCGCCCCCCTCAGCCGCCTCGATCAGCAGGCCCGACTCGATCAGCGGCTTGGTCAACCGGGTGAGGCTGCCCGCGGAGAGGTTCAGCCGCCGCGCCAGATCGGTGCGCGAGAGCGGGCCGTGGACGAGCACCTCGATCGCGACGGAGCGCTCCCCCGCGCTCAGCGGCAGCCAGCTGGCGGTACCTGTGGTCATGAGGGTCAGACTCCCACACGATTTCTTCTGCCCGATTTCTTTTGCCATGGAAGTATCCAGGTCACTATAGGCACCCGCAGCCTGCCGGAAAAGATGTTCCCCTACCTCTTGACGTCTGGATTCTTTCGGCTCAAAAGTAAGTGGCGCCGAGAAGCAGCCGCCGTAGACGAGGGAGTCTCCCGATGACCATCGCGTCCAGCAGTCCCCCGTCGCGTCGAGAGGGCCGGGGCGACGGGTGGCTCGCCGCGCTGTTCCTGGCCCCGGCCATGCTGGGATTCCTGGTCTTCCTGCTCTGGCCGACGCTGCGGGGGATCTATCTGAGCTTCACCCGCTTCAACCTGCTGACGCCGGCGGAGTGGGTGGGGCTCGACAACTACGACCGGATGATCCACGACCCCATCTTCTGGGACTCGCTCAAGGTCACCGTCGAGTACGTCGCCATCAACATCGGCGTCCAGACCGTCGCGGCCCTCGCCATCGCGGTGCTGCTCCAGCGGCTCACCCAGTCGGCCCTGCTGCGGGGCGTCGTCCTCACCCCGTATCTGATGTCGAACGTCGTCGCCGGTCTCGTCTGGCTGTGGATCCTCGACACCCAGCTCGGCATCGGCAACGAGATCATCGGCGGCCTGGGCCTCGACCGCATCCCCTTCCTGGCCGACGAGACCTGGGCGATCCCCACCATCGCGCTGATCAACGTCTGGCGGCACGTCGGGTACACCGCGCTGCTCCTGTTCGCCGGGCTCCAGGCGATCCCGAGCGACATGTACGAGGCCGCCAAGGTCGACGGCGCGAGCGAGTGGCGGATGTTCTGGCGGATCACCATGCCGCTGCTGCGGCCGGTCCTGGCGGTGGTGCTGATCATGACCGTGATCGGTTCGTTCCAGGTCTTCGACACCGTCGCGGTGACCACCGCGGGCGGTCCGGCGAACGCCACCAACGTCCTGCAGTTCTACATCTACGGCTCCGCCTTCGGCCGCTTCCAGTTCGGCTACGCCTCGGCGATGTCCGTCGCCCTGCTGGTCGTGCTGAGCGCGATCACCATCCTCCAGTACCGGCTCACCCGGGCCGGCCGGACCGATCTCGGATGACGGAAGGAGTCACCGTGGCTGCCGTGACGACAGTGCCGACCGCACCGCCGACGACCACGACCGGCACACCGCCGGCCCGGCGCAGGCTCACCCTCGGGCGGGCCGCCGCCTGGACCGTGATGGGCGCGATCGCCCTCATCACCCTGCTGCCGTTCTACTGGATCCTGCGCACCGCCCTGTCCACCAACGCGGGACTGAGCGCCGACCCCACCAGCCCGCTGCCGGTCGGCCTCACCACCAGCGGCTTCGAGCGGGCCCTCGGGCTCCAGTCGACCGAGGAGGCGATCGCACAGGGCGGCGCGGGCGGCGGGCTGGACTTCTGGCGCTACCTGCTCAACTCGGTGATCGTCTCCACGCTGATCACCGGCTGCCAGATCTTCTTCTCCGCGATGGCCGCCTACGCCTTCGCCCGGCTGCGCTGGCGCGGCCGGGACCAGGTCTTCGGCCTGTTCCTGGCCGGGCTGATGGTGCCGACCATCTTCACCCTGCTGCCGAACTTCGTGCTCATCAAGCAACTCCACCTGGTGGACTCGCTGTTGGGCATCGCACTGCCCAGCCTGTTCATGACCCCGTTCGCGGTCTTCTTCCTGCGCCAGTTCTTCATGAACATCCCCCGCGAGGTGGAGGAGGCGGCGCTGCTCGACGGCGCCGGAAAGATCAAGATCTTCTTCCGGGTGATCCTGCCGATGGCGGCCACTCCGGTCGTCACGCTGTCCGTGCTGACGTACATCACCTCCTGGAACGACTACTTCTGGCCGCTGATGGTCTCCTACAGCGACAGCTCACGGGTGTTGACGGTGGCGCTGGCGGTGTTCCGCGCGCAGACCCCGGCGGCCGGCACCGACTGGTCGGGTCTGATGGCGGCCACCCTGATCGCCGCGCTCCCGATGCTGGTGCTGTTCGGACTCTTCGCGCGCCGCATCGTCAGCTCCATCGGCTTCACCGGGATCAAGTGAGGGAACCGAGATGCGACTTCGTACGCTGACCGCGCCGGCCGGAGCGCTGGCGCTGTCCCTGTCCCTGTCCTTGTCCCTGGTGAGCGGCTGCGCGAACGGCGACTCCGCCGGATCGTCCTCGGACACGGTGACGTACTGGCTGTGGGACGCCAACCAGCTGCCCGCCTACCAGGCCTGCGCCAAGGGGTTCGAGACGGCGAACCCCGGGCTGAAGGTGAAGATCACCCAGTTGGGCTGGAACGACTACTGGACCAAGCTCACCGCCGGTTTCATCGCCGGTACCCAGCCGGACGTGTTCACCGACCACATCCAGAAGTTCGGCCAGTTCGTCGATCTGAAAGTGCTGGAACCGCTCGACGACCTGGGCATCGACGAGTCCGACTACCAACCGGGGCTCGCCGCCAACTGGCTGGGCCAGGACGGCCACCGCTACGGCGCCCCCAAGGACTGGGACACCGTCGCGCTGTTCTACAACCAGAAGATGACCAAGGCGGCCGGTCTCACCGCGGAGCAGCTCAACGGCCTCTCCTGGAACCCCGAGGACGGCGGCACCTTCGAGAAGGCGATCGCCCACCTCACCGTCGACAACAACGGCAGACGCGGCGACGAGCCCGGCTTCGACAAGAACGACGTCAAGGTCTACGGGCTGGCCACCAACGGCGGCGGCGACGCCGACGGCCAGACCCAGTGGAGCCCCTTCACCGGCTCGGCCGGCTGGAGCTACACGGACAAGGCACGCTGGGGCACCGACTACCAGTACGACAGCAAGACCTTCCAGTCCGTGGTCAAGTGGTACTTCGGCCTGGCGAAGAAGGGCTACATGGCGCCCTTCACCGACTACAACATCCAGTCGAACCAGTCGAACGTCCAGGTCGCCTCCGGCAAGGCCGCGACCTCCTTCGACGGCGCCTGGATGATCTCCACGTACACCGGCTTCAAGGGCCGGGACGTCGCCACGGCGCTCACCCCGACCGGGCCGACCGGCAAGCGGGCCACGATGATGAACGGGCTCGCCGACTCCGTCACCAAGGGCGCGCACAACAAGGCGGGCGCCAAGAAGTGGGTGGCCTACCTCGCCTCCGACGCCTGCCAGCAGGTCGTCGGGAAGTACGGCATCGTCTTCCCCGCCACCCCGGCCGGTACGCAGGCCGCCGTCGCCGCCTACGAGAAGAAGGGCGTCGACGTCTCGGCGTTCACCGAGCCCGTCGCGGACAAGAAAGCCTCTCGGACCTTCTCGTACCCGATCACCACCTACGCGGCCGACGTCTACGCCCTGATGCATCCCGCGATGGAGGACGTCTACGGCAACGGCGCGCCCGTGAGCGGCCTCGACGAGGTCAACGACCAGATCAACTTCATTCTCGACCAGTGACGACTCACCCGGTAAAACCAGTAAGAAGGGGCTCCACCCACATGACGTTCTCCCTCGGCATCGTCGGCGCCGGGCAGTTCTCCGGCCAGTTCGCCAAGCTGTTCCTCGCCCACCCGGGCGTCGGCGATGTCTTCGTCACCGATCTTCTCCCGGAGCGCGCCGAACAGCTCGCGGCCGCCGAGGGGCTGTCGGGGACCTTCCCCTCGTACGAGGCCATGCTGGAGTCGAAGGCGGTCGACGCCGTCGCGATCTTCACCCAGCGCTGGACCCACGGCCCGCTGGTGGTCCAGGGGCTGAACGCCGGCAAGCACGTCTACTCGGCGGTGCCCATGGCGATCACCCGGGACGAGATCGCGGCGATCATCGACGCGGTACGGGCCACCGGACTGACGTACATGATGGGCGAGACCAGCCAGTACAACCCGGCGACCGTGCACGCCCGCAACCGGATCGCCGAAGGCGCCTTCGGGCGGCTCTTCTACGCCGAGGGCGACTACGTCCACGACATGGACCTGGGGTTCTACGAGGCGTACCGGTACAGCGGCGGCGAGAACTGGAAGGCGACCGCCAGCTATCCCCCGCTGCTCTACCCCACGCACTCGGTGGGCGGGGTCCTCGGCGCCTGGCAGACGCACGCGGTGAGCGTGTCCGCGATCGGGGTCGAGGACGATCGTGGGGACGGGGTCTTCGACCGGGACGTCAGCCAGTTCGGCAACGACTTCTCGAACGCGACCGCGCTGTTCGAGGTGGCGGGCGGCGGCTCGTTCCGGACCAACGAGTTCCGGCGGGTGGGCTATCCGTCGCATATCCGGGAGTCGCGGTTCCGGTTCTTCGGGACGGAGGCCAGCATGGAGCAGCTCGCCACGGTGGCGTTCTGGCAGGACAAGAAGGGGGTGAAGGACATCAGCGAACTCCTCGAGCCCAAGCCCACGATGTCGCCGGACGACCCGTCGCTCCAGCACATCGCGCCCGAGCTGCGGGCCGCCTTCACCTCGGGCTCGGCTCCCGTGCACGACCGGGCACGGCTGCCCCGGGAGTTCGACCACCTGCACAACGGGCACGAGGGCAGCCACCACTTCCTGGTGGACGACTTCGTCACCGCGGTGAACACGCGCTCGCTGCCGTCGGTGAACGCGTGGGTGGCCGCCCGCTACACCCTGCCGGGCATCGTCGCGCACGAGTCCGCGCGGCAGGGTGGGGCGAGGCTGGCGATCCCGGACTTCGGGGACGCGCCGCAGAACTGAGACCGCCGACAGTTCCTGGCCGTCGGGGCCGGGCGCCGTCAGGTGCCCGGCTTGCGACCGTAGACGAAGACGTCGTCGCCGTTCTTCAGCAGCGACCAGTACTTCTTGGCGGCCGTCGAGGTCATGTTGACGCAGCCGTGCGAGCCCGGCGGGTTCCACATGCTGAGACCGACCGAGTGGAAGGCCTGACCGCCGTCGAAGAACTGGCTGTAGGGCATCGGCACGTTGTAGATGGTCGAGACGTGGTTCAGGTTGCGCCAGTAGATCTTCTTCAGACCGGTGCGGGTCTCGTACCCGTTACGGCCGGTGCGGACCGGGACGGGGCCGTAGACGAGCCTGCTGCCGTCCTGGATCCAGCTCAGCTGGAGGGTCAGGTTGACACAGGCGATGCGGCCCTTGTTGGTGGGGCACGTGCCCGCCTTGTTGGGCTTGTTGCCCACCGCCTTCTGCTTGTTCATGAGGTCCATCACGCCCCAGGTGACGGGCCCGGCGTAGCCGATGTTCGGGGTGATGCCGTGCTTGTTCTGGAAGGCCCGGATGGCCTTGCAGTCGGCGGTCGACTGCTTGCCGTCGACGGGCCGGCCGAGGAACTTCTCGACCTGCTTCTGGTACGGCCCGGCCGTCGTCGTACAACTCGCGGCCTGCGCCGGTCCCGCACCCAACGCGAGCGTCAGCGGCGCGACCAGGCCGGTGACGCCGAGCAGGACGGCTCCTCGTCTGCGTATGTCCCCCATGGCTGCCCTCTCCCTGGCACAGTGGTGGCGATCTCGTCCTTCTAGACCGTCTTGTACGGGCACCGGTTGTAGACAGACTCAAGCTGTGACAAAACAGTGAACTATCTGCTCGTCCGGTCGTCGGCCCCCGTCGAAATCACGGTGGGTCCGGGCAGGTCGGGGGACTCCTGGGGCGGGAGTTCGCGCCGGGTGCGGACCGGTGAGAGGAAGACGGGCAGGAAGTTCGCCGCCAGCAGCGCGCCGCCCACCCAGAGGGCGACCCGTACGCCTGCCAGTTCGCCGATGAGGCCGGAGAGGGCGGCGCCGACGGCCAGCGCCCCGGTCAGCAGGAATCGGAACGTGGCGTTCATCCGGCCGAGGAGGGCGTCCGGCGTCATCCGCTGACGCAGGCTCACACCGAGGACGTTGTCCACGCCGGTCTTGAACAGGATCAGCACCCAGGCCGCCCCGGCGAGCCACAGCCAGGGCCCCCGGTCGATCAGGGGCACGAGCAGGGCCGCGGGCGCCAGGACCGGTCCGACGACGCCGAGCGCCCGCCCGTGCCCGAGGCGCCCGGCCAGCGGACGGGCGCACCAGGCGCCGAGCAGCAGCCCGACCCCGCCCGCCGCCCAGAACAGGCCCAACGCGCCTGCGGAGAGGTGGAGTTCACGGACGAAGAGGATCGGCAGCATGGCGGTGATGACCTGCGAGCCCAAATTGGTGAGCGCGGCGGTGAGCGCGAGCGCGCGCAGTTCCGCGTTGCCCAGCACATGCCGGACGCCCTCCGCGATCTGGGCGTGCAGCCCGGCCCCGGGCGGCGGCTGGGGCGTGTCGTCGCCCCGCCGGAGCGCGAAGAGCTGGAGCGCCGAGACGAGATACGCGCCCGCCGCGCACACCACCGCCACGGGCGCGGTGAGCAGTTGGACGAGTCCGCCGCCCGCCCCGCGTCCGGCGATGTTCCCCACCGCCTGGAGGCTGACGACGGCCGAGTTGGCGCGTACGAGGGCGGCGGGGCCGACGAGTTGGGGCAGCGCGCTCTGCGAGCCGACGTCGAAGAACACGGTCGCGCACCCGTTGAGCAGGACCACCGCGTACAGGTGGACGAGGGTGAGCGCGTCGAGCTGCCAGGCGACGGGCACGGACGAGAACAGCGCGGCCCGGGTCAGGTCGGCGACGGTCAGGATGCGGCGGTGCCGCAGCCGGTCGACCCAGACCCCGGCCGGCAGTCCGATGAACAGGAACGCCACCGTGCTCAGCGTGGCCAGGGCGCCGATCTGCCCGGGGCTCGCGTCGAGCGCGCTCACCGCGACGAGAGGCACCGCGACATAGCTCACGTTCGTGCCGAGCTGGCTCAGTGCGGTGGCCGAGAACAGGACGCGGAAGTCGCGGACGCGCCAGGGTGAGGCGGTCGGCTCGGTGGGGGTCTGCACGCTCGAACGCTGCCCGACGAGCTCCCTGCACCACAAGTGAAAAGATCTACACGGACCGTTAAGCGCCGCTACGAGTACGGCTCAGCGATAGCCCGTGGTGTTCGCCGGCTTCCCCGGGTCCTGGACCTCGACCATGTAGCGCCAGGCGTCCGGGCGGCTGCCGTCGAGGTCGGTGAAGCCGTACACCGGGGCGAGGCCGCCGCTGGAGAGGGACCGACCGTTGTAGCGGGCCACTTCGGGGTCGGCGGCGAGCGCGGCGACGGCCCGGCCGACATAGCGGGGCGTCTCGGAGATGGCGAAGTGCGGGATGCGCTCGACGGCGTCGCGCCAGTTGTCCTCGCGGACGCCGAAATGGTCGAGCATCATCTCCGAGCGCAGCCAGCCCGGGGTGAGCGCCACGGCGGTGGCGCCGCGCGGCCCGAGTTCATGGCCGAGGGCGAAGGCCATCCGCAGCACGGACGACTTGGCCAGGTCGTAGAACAGGTTGATGCGGTAGGTGTCGCGGTTGTAGTCGTTCGTGCCGTCGGTCATCTCGACGACCAGGCCGCCCGGCCGGCGCAGCAGGAGCGGGAGGGCGTGGTGGCTGGTGATGGCGTGGGTGTCGACGGCGAGCCGGAGCAGCCGCAGGCCGTTGTCGAGGTCGTGCTCCCAGACGGGGGTGTCCCACTCGAAGAGGTTCTCGCCGCCCCAGACGTCGTTGACCAGGACGTCGAGGCGGCCCTGTTCGTCGGCGACGCGGTCGACGAGGGCGCGGACCTGTGCGGGGTCGAGATGGTCGGTGGGCACGGCGACACCGCGGCCGCCCGCCTCGGTGACGAGGTCCGCGGTGTCCTCGATCGTCTCGGGACGGTCGTACTCGGAGCGCCGTTCGCGGGTGCTGCGTCCGGTCACATAGACGGTCGCGCCGGCCGCGCCCAGTTCCACGGCGATGCCCCGTCCCGCTCCCCGGGTGGCCCCCGCGACCAGGGCGACCTTGCCTTCCAGACTGCCTTGCAGCGGCGCCGACATGTCCGGCCTCCTTCACGTGTTCCCTCGGTGTCCGTTCTCGTCGAGGGTCGCGCGGAAGCCGGACATCTCCTGTCGCCATTCCTGGGAAGTCACCCGGTGGGGCGCAGCCAGGTGTCGAGTTCGCCGTCGTCGGTCACGAACCAGAGCTGGCGGCCGTGGTTCGCCTCGCGCACGAAGTCCCGCAGGGCGGAGCTCTCGGCGAGATGCCGGGAGATGTCCCCGACGACGGCCAGCCGGATCCGGTAGTTCGCGAACTTCTGCACGACCGCGCCCGCGACCCCGGACCGGAGCCGGAAGAACTCCTCCCCGCAGCGCTCCGCGGGGATCACCACGAATTCCGCGTCGTGTCCCATGGCGTCGCCGATGAGATCGAGCGCGGCGCGCTCGCCGTCGAGCGCCGGCCCGTCGGGGGCGCAGCGCAGGACGCGGGTGTCGTGCAGGGTCACGAGTGCAGTGGTCATGCCCGTGAGACTACGGTCGGCCGGGGCGCGGGGCCTCCCGGTTTTCCGCCCCGTGCCTCCCGGTTCTCGGTCAGTGCCCCCGGGCGATCCATTCCTCCAGGTGGGGTGCCTCCGCGCCGATGGTCGTCGCTTCGCCGTGTCCGGTCAGCACCTTCGTCCCGGGCGGCAGGGCGAGCAGCCGGTCCTTGATGGAGGTGATGATCGTCGGGAAGTGGGAGTAGGAGCGGCCGGTCGCGCCGGGGCCGCCCTGGAAGAGGGTGTCGCCGGTGAAGAGCACCCCGAGCCCGGGTTCGTACAGGCAGACCGCGCCGGGCGCGTGCCCGGGGGTGTGCAGGACGGTGAGGTCGGCGCCGGCGGCCTCGATGACCTGGCCGTCGGCCAGGTGGGCGTCGGGCTCGCGGTGCGGGTGGGTGAGCTTCCACAGCGGCAGATCGTCGGGGTGCAGCCAGATCGTGGCGCCGGTCGCGTCGGCCAGGGCCGGCGCGGCGGAGATGTGGTCGTTGTGGGCGTGGGTGCAGACGACGGCCGTCAGCCGGCGGTCCCCCACGGCGGCGAGGATGGCGTCGGCGTCGTGGGCGGCGTCGATGACGATCGCCTCGTGGTCGTCGCCGACGATCCACACGTTGTTGTCGACGTCCCAGGTGCCGCCGTCCAGGCTGAACTGGCCCGAGGTGACCAGGTGTTCGATGCGTGCGGTCATCACAGCACCACCACCGAGCGCAGGACGTCTCCGTGGTGCATCCGCTCGAACGCCTGCTCCACCTCGTCGAGTCGGATGGTCTCGGTCACGAACGCCCCCAGGTCCAGGCGGCCCTGGAGGTGCAGGTCGATGAGCATGGGGAAGTCGCGGGAGGGCAAACAGTCGCCGTACCAGGACGACTTCAGCGCGCCGCCGCGTCCGAAGACGTCCAGGAGCGGCAGTTCGAGCTTCATCTCCGGCGTCGGCACGCCGACCAGGACGACCGTGCCGGCCAGGTCACGACCGTAGAAGGCCTGCTTGTAGGTCTCCGGGCGGCCGACGGCCTCGATGACGACGTCCGCGCCGAACCCGCCGGTCAGCTCGCGGATCGCCTCGACGGCGTCCGTGTTCTTGGAGTTGACCGTGTGGGTGGCGCCCATCTTCCTGGCGGTCTCGAGCTTGCGGTCGTCGATGTCGACGGCGATGATCTTCGCGGCGCCGGCCAGGTTCGAGCCGGCGATCGCCGCGTCTCCGACGCCGCCGCAGCCGATCACCGCGACCGTGTCGCCGCGACCCACGTTGCCGGTGTTGATGGCCGCCCCGATACCGGCCATCACCCCGCAGCCCAGCAGCCCGGCCACCGCCGCCGACACCGAGGCGTCGACCTTCGTGCACTGTCCGGCCGCCACCAGGGTCTTCTCCGCGAAGGCTCCGATGCCCAGCGCCGGAGACAGCTCGGTGCCGTCGGTCAGGGTCATCCGCTGCGTGGCGTTGTGGGTGTCGAAGCAGTACCAGGGGCGGCCGCGCAGACACGCCCGGCACTGCCCGCACACCGCACGCCAGTTCAGGATCACGAAGTCACCGGGAGCGACGTCGGTGACGCCCTCGCCGACCGACTCCACCACGCCCGCCGCCTCATGACCGAGCAGGAAGGGGAACTCGTCGTTGATCCCGCCCTGCTTGTAGTGCAGGTCCGTGTGGCACACCCCGCAGGCCTGGATCTTCACCACGGCCTCGCCGGGACCGGGGTCGGGGATCACGATCGTCTCCACCCGCACCGGCTCGTTCTTCCCCGGCGCGATCACTCCGCGCACTTCCTGCGGCATGAGGCTGCCCCTTTCATCGGCGTCGTCCGTCCCAGGTCCGACCCTACGCGTGACTGATCGGTAAGGGCACGGCGGACAGTCCCGGAAGCCCTCCTTCCGGCCAGGGCGCGAGGCCTGCGACGTAGCCTGGGGCTCCGACGCACTCCCCGAGGAGCCCCGTGGCCATCGCACAGACCGCCGACGACCGACCCCCGTGGCGGCTGCTGCTCGACTACGTGCGGCCACACCGCTGGACCCTGCTCGCCGGCGCGGTGCTGTCGCTCGTCACCGGCGCGACCGGGCTGCTGCTGCCGCTCGTGGCAAGGGAGTTGATCGACGACCTGGGCCACGACCGGGCGATAACCGGTGCGTTGCTCGCGCTGTCCGCGCTGGTCGTCGCCAACGCGACGGTGGGCGCGCTGGGTTCGTACGTGCTGCGACGCACGGCGGAGTCGGTGGTGCTCGGTGCGCGGCGGGCGCTGTCCTCGTATCTGCTGCGCCTGCGGATCACGGCCGTCGACCGGAGCGAGCCCGGCGATCTGATGGCCCGCATCACCTCCGACACGACGCTGCTGCGCGAGGTCACCACCGACTCGCTGGTGGGCCTCGGCACCGGCGGGCTCACGCTGGCCGCCACGGTCGTGATGATGGGCCTGGTGGACCCGGTGCTGCTGGGGGTCACGCTGGCCGTGATCCTGTGCGCGGGCACGGTCCTCGGAGTGATCGTGCCGCGCATCAACCGGGCGAGCCGTCGCGCTCAGGACGCGGTGGGCGTGATGGGGGCCTCCCTGGAGCGGGTGCTGGGCGCGCTGCGCACGGTGAAGGCGTCGGGCGCCGAACACCGTGAGGAGGCGACGCTGCACGCGGCGGCCGAGGAGTCCTGGCGGCAGAGCGTGCGCGCCGCCAAGTGGGCGGCCGCGGCGGGCAACACGGCCGGGCTGGCGATGCAGACCGCGTTCATCACCGTCCTCGCGGTCGGCGGGGCGCGGGTCGCCACGGGCGCGATCGAGATCGGCACGCTGGTGGCGTTCCTGCTGTACGTCTTCTATCTGATGTCGCCGATCCAGCAGGTCGTCGGGGCGATCACCCAGTACCAGACGGGCTCCGCGGCGCTGAGCCGTATCCAGGAGGCCCTGCGCCTGCCCGCCGAGCCGGCCTCCCGGCCCGCGCCGCTGCCGTCACCGGCCGCCGAACCGGCCTCGCTCGCCTTCGCCGACGTCCGCTTCCGGTACGCCGACGATCTGCCGTACGTCCACCACGGGGTGACGTTCGCGGTGCCGGCCCGGGGCATGACCGCGTTCGTCGGCCCCTCGGGCGCGGGCAAGACCACGGTGTTCTCGCTGATCGAGCGGTTCTACGAGCCCGAGTCCGGCACGATCTCCCTCGACGGCCGCGATCTCGTCGACTGGGATCTGTCGCAGCTGCGCTCCTCCATCGGCTATGTGGAGCAGGACGCCCCCGTGCTGTCGGGCTCGCTGCTCGACAACCTGCTGCTGGGGAACGCGGAGGCGGACGAGGACGCCGTACGGCGCGTGCTGAAGACGACGCGGCTCGACGGCCTGGTCGCACGGCTGCCGCAAGGTCTCGACACCCTGGTCGGACACCGTGGGACGAAGCTGTCCGGCGGTGAGCGGCAGCGGGTGGCCATCGCCCGCGCCCTGCTGCGTCACCCCCGGCTGCTGCTGCTCGACGAGGCGACCTCGCAGTTGGACGCGGTGAACGAGGCGGCGTTGCGCGACACCGTCGCCGACGTCGCCCGGACGACGACCGTCCTCGTCGTCGCCCACCGGTTGTCGACGGTCACGATGGCGGACCGGATCGTCGTCATGGACGCGGGCCGGGTCCGTGCGCTGGGCACGCACCGTGAGCTCGTGGCGGGCGATCCGCTCTACGCGGAGCTTGCGGCGACCCAGTTCCTCGCGACGGTCGAGTGACGCGGGTTGTGGGCTCGGGCGGGTACGCGAGATCGTTCGAGGCGATCCTGCCGGTGTCTGAAGGAAGCCGACGAGTGCTGAACGTGCGCGGGGCCGCCCGGTCGTCCGGACGGCCCCGTGGGTGAAGGTGCGAGGCTCGGCTACTCGATCGAGGGCAGCAGCCCGGTGACGGGGCCGGCGAGGTCGGTGACCTGGTGCAGTTCGTTCAGCTGCTGCAACTGACTCACGTTCTTCACCTCGCGCACCTGCTGGGAGACCGTCGGGAGGGCGGCCCGGTGCTCTGCGGGAATCTGGCTCGTGGCGAGCGTGTCCAGCGTGGTGATCGGGTTGAACCGGCCGGCGTCCGGGCCTTCGGCCGCGTTCGCCATGGGCGCCGCGAGGCCAGTGACCCCGGCGGCGAGAGCGGCGATGGCGGCGATGCGTCGAGTGGAGATCATGCCCTCAGCAACGCGGCGGGCGCTGTCGTGGACACGGGCGGGCGGCCCCGCTCACCCGACGGGTGGAGCGGGCCGCCTGCGCTTGCCGAGCGCGGCGGGCCGGAGGAGCCTCGAAGGTGAGGGACCGGCGGTCCGTCCTCCCCTGGGCCGCGCCCCTCGAAGGAGGTCACCATGAGCACCGCGGCAGGCTCCGCCTTCGACACCGAGACCCTGCGCAGGGGCGTCGAGGGACAGACCGCGACGACACTGCTGTCGCTCTACGCCGACGACGCCGAACTGCGCGTCATCGACCACAACACCCAGCCCAGCCGCCCCAGGGTGCTGCACGGCCGGGACGAGATCGCCCAGTTGCTCGAAGACGTCTACAGCCGGGACATGACCCACAAACTGGAGGAGTGCATCGTCCAGGGCGACCGTGCCGCCTACAGCGAGTCCTGCCTGTACGCGGACGGTGTGCGCGTACTCGCCGAGTCGATGATCACTTTGCGTGACGGCAAGATCGTCGACCAGACGTTGATCCAGGCATGGGACGAGTAGGAAGAAAGTCCGCGGGGATCCAGGTCACCTCCCGGCTGACCTGGAACTTCGCGGTGCGCGCGAGTCTGGGGCGGTCGCGTCCGGCCCGGTCTCCGCTGCCAGCACCAGTCTTCGCAGCAGGTCGGCGAGTGTCTCTCGCTCTGCTGCGGACAGCGCTGAGAGCAGCGCGCGCTCACCCGCCTCCTCCGAGGCCGCGTGCCGTTCGAACGCGGCACGGCCGGCGTCGGTGAGCCGTACCCGCACCCGTCGGCGGTCGCCGCTCTCATGGGTGCGGACGATCAGACCCGCGTCCTCGACGGGGCCGAGCCGTGCGGAGAGCGCTCCGCGGGTCAGGCCGAGCAGGTCGGCGAGGTGGGACGGACTGCTTTCGTAGGGCGGGCCCTGGCGGCGCAGCATCAGCAGGATCTTGAACTGTCCGTGGGCCGGCCCGTCCGACTCGAGGGCGTCGCGGCGGGTCTGCTGCAGGTACCGGGCCAGTACCGCCAGCCGGGCGACGATCTGCTCCTTGACCGGGTCCATCCAGTCGAGTTCCTTCGCCCACACGGCGACATGCCGGTCGACCGAGTCCTCCATGCGCTGCCCCTTCGCTGTCCGCCACAGTAGTTTTCTTGTGGATGGTTTTCCTCATAACTACCGTCCCTCGCATGCCGATTGCCACCGCTTGCCTTCCTGTCGACGAACTTCTCCGCGCCATACGTGAGTTGAGCCGCGCGGGCCGCTGGGAGACCGCCGCGCGTCTCCTCGACTCGCTGTCGGTCACCGATCCGGACGCGCGCGTGCGCGTCGCGCTGACCGCCGCCGAAGTCGCCCTGGAACACGACTGGTTCAGCGGGACGGACACCGCGGCAGAACGGATCGCGGCCGCGGACACGGTCGCGCTCGCGGTCGCGGTCGCGGTCGCGGTCGCGGAGAAGGAGACGCACACGACTTCGGACGACGCCTGGGATCTGGGGTTCGTACGGCTGCGGCACGACTACGCCCGGCTGCTCCTCGTCGACGGAGAACTGCGGTTCGGGCCCGCCGGCAAGGATCCCGAGGCGCTCGCCGCGCTGCGCCGCAGGGCGCGCGCCCTGTGCGACGGCGCACCGGACGGCCGACGGCGCGGCTGGGCGGCGCTGTACCTCGGCCTGATCACCGACAACCACTTCGCCGAGCGCACCGCCGCGCCCGTCCACTACGAGGCCGCGCTGCGGGCGGGCGAGGCGGGCGAGGACGATCTGCTGGCCCGGGAGGCCCTGCGTCACCTCGGCGACCACGACCACGACCGCGGGGACCACACCCACGCCCTGGACCGCTGGCGCCGCGCCACGGCCCTGGGCGCCCGGGCGGGCACCGTCCCCGGCACCCTGTCCCAGCAGTTGCTGCTGGCGGTCCTGGCCCGGGACACCGGCGACGAGCCGGCCGCGCGAGCACTGGCGACGGAGGTGACCCACTGGGCGGAGGCGATCGGCGCGACCCGGCTCGCGCAGCAGGCGAGCGCGTTCCTGGGCGGCACGGACCCGACGGCCCCGCCGCAGGACCGGTGACGGTCAGGCCTGCGCCAGGGTGTCGTCGGCGCCGACGGGGGCGTCCTCGGTCCGGGTGCGTGCGCGGCGGCGGATCACCGCGCTCAGCAGGACCAGTGCCACCGCCGCTCCGGCGCCGACGGGGAAGGCCGGCCAGTACGCGGGGACGTCTCCGAAGGCCGTGCGCATGAGGAGCGCGAGGAGCACGAGCATGCCGACCGCCCAGCCGAGCGCACAGGGGCCGAACCGATCGTCCCGCCCCAGCCGGACCCGGCCGGCCCGGGCCGCGAGGTAGGCGGCGGCGAGCACGGAGAGGGAGACGAGGTAGCCGGTGATCAACGGCATCAGCACCATCAGCGTGACGTCCAGCGCCCCGAAGTGCCAGCCTCGCCAGACGTTGCGGCCCTCGATCTCCACGACCCGCCCGTGCCACAGGCCGACCTGGACCCGCCGGCCCTCCCAGAGGTCCCGCGCGGCCCGCTCCTCGACCTGCTCGACCGTCCTGTTCCCTTCGCCCAGGGCGAGTCGGACCGTGAACTCGGTGTGGCTGAGGAGCGTGCCGTTGCCGCCGTCCTGGCCGCCGCCCGAATATCCGGAGACCGTGCGCGAGGTCACCTCCGTCACGGTCGCCGCGGCGGTGTCCAGGGACCCGTTGGACCGGGCGATCGCGACGGCCGTCTCCTCGTAGGTGCGTCCGGCGAGCAGCAGGATCAGGACGACCATGACGAGGCGGAACACCGCGCGCCGGGCCCGTCCGCCCCTGGACCGGACCGTCCCGACGTCCGCCCCGGCCTCACTCGTGTCCGACATGGCTCCCCCTTGACCCCGCACCTCGGCAGGAGGAAGGGATGCCCGGTCGGATCAGCCCTCACACGCGGTCCGGGCGGGCACGCGCGCGTGCCCGCCCGGACGGAACGGAACGGAATGGAACAGAACGAACCGGACCGGACCGGAGTGTCAGGTCAGCGTCCACTTCTGGTTGTCGGCGGTGCCGCAGGTCCACAGCACGATCGGGGTGCGGTTGGCCGTGCCCGCCCCGTTGGCGTCGAGGCAGAGGCCCGCGTTGACGTTGGTGATCGTGCCGTCGCTGTTGACGTTCCACTTCTGGTTGTTCTGGCCGTTGCAGTCCCAGATCACGACCTTGGTGCCGTTGGTCGTGCCGAGGTTGTAGGCGTCCAGGCACTTGTTGCCGTACACCACGAGTTCCTTGCGGGAGGTGTACGTCCAGGCCTGGTTGGAGCCGCCGTTGCAGTCCCACAGCTCGGCCTGGGTGCCGTTGGTGATGGTGCTGTTGTACAGGTCGAGGCAGCGGCCGGACTGTGTGCCGACGACGAGGCTGCCGTTCGCGCCCGGCAGCGGTTTCACCGTGATGTCCGCCAGGGTCGGGGCGTTCGTGAAGGTCAGCGTGTTGGCCGAGCCCTTCGACAGGGCGACCTGGAGGGTGATCGTGCCCTGCGCGGAGCCCGTCGGCGGGAAGGAGACGGTCGTCGTGGTCTGGCCGTTGACCTTCAGCGTCGCGGTACGGGCGGTCGAGCCGGTGTTGGTGTAGGCGACGTCGACGACCTTCAGGCCGGTGCTGCCGGCGACCACGCCGGAGAAGCTCGACGTGCCGGCGTAGGTGCTGCCCGACGCCTCGGTGCCGCCGCTGACGGTGAGCATGACCGAGCCGCCCGCCGGAACGCTCGCGGTGTAGCTCGTGGCGTAGGTGCCGACGTCGGCGCGCGCCCACAGGTCACGGACGGTCGCGGAGGCGTTGGTGAGACCCAGGTCCGACCAGCGCACGGTGATGTTCTGGGCGGCGGAGGTGCGGTTGAGCAGGACGACGGCGCGCTTGCCGCTGCCGGCGAGGACCTTGCCGTACACCTGCGCCCCGGTGACGTCCTCGGCGACCTTGACGCCCTGGAGGCCGCGTGCGTCCTGGTCGACGGCGATGACCTCGGGGTTCTTGAGGATGTTCGCCGTCTCGGTCGTCATCGTGGTCAGGTCGTTGCCGGCCAGGAGCGGCGCACCGGAGATGGCCCACAGGTTCATGTGGGTGCGGTTCTGGGCGGCGGTGAAGCCGGTCATGCCGACCATCAGCATGTCCGGGTCGTTGTAGTAGCCGGTGTGCTGGGCGGTGGGGTGCAGGCCCTGGTCGAAGTTGGACAACAGGTTCGTCATCGACGGCGAGTTGCCGTAGAAGATGATGTCGGTGCTGGTCCGGAACATCGGGGCGAGGCCGGGGGCCCAGTTCCAGGTGTTCTGGTAGCCCCAGTTGCAGATGGAGAGGGTGAGCGGGCGGCCCGTGGCAGCCGTCGCCTTCGCCACCGCCGCGCTGATCGCGGTGTACGTCGTCGCCGCGTCGAGGCCCTCGGCGTCGCCGCCGCACCAGTCGACCTTCACGAAGTCGAAGCCCCACTGCGAGAACTGGAGCATGTCCTGCTCGTAGTGGCCCTCGCTGCCGCTGCCCGGGGCGGCGGGGCGCCCGGTCGGGTAGTAGTAGCCGCAGCCGTCCTTGCCGGCGTCGGTGTAGATGCCGGCCTTGAGGCCCTTGCTGTGGATGTAGTCGGCGATGGCGCTCATGCCGCCCGGCCACTCGGACTCGTCGATGGTGATGTTGCCCGCGCTGTCGCGGGTGCCCTGCCACCAGCCCTCGTCGATGTTGATGTAGTTGTACCCGGCCGCCGGCAGGCCGGCGGCAACGAACGCGTCGACCTGCTGCTTGATGACGTTGTAGTCGATCTTCGCGGCGAAGCTGTTCCAGGAGGCCCAGCCCATCGGGGCGGTGGGCACGGATATCTGGCGCGAGGTCGCGGCCTGGGCCGGGCCGGGCTGGACGAAGAGCAGGGCGGCGGTGGCCGTCAGCAGGAGGGCCAGGGCCCGTGCGGCGGCTGATCTCCAGCGCCGGGCGAGGCCCGGACGGAGGGCGGGTGGGGGAAACATGCGGCGGCTCCGGGATACGAAATATCGAACGGGGGTCGATGAATCGAACGTATTGCGCGCCGAAAGTAGAACCGTCGGAGAGTGAAGTCAACGGCTGGGACAGAAGTGATGTGACCGCTCTCAAAGATGAAGTGGCCGCTTTCGTAGGGTCGTTCACCCCCCACCCGGCTGCCCGCCCCCATACTGTCCGTCGTGCGAGTGGCGATCATGACGGCGGGCTCCCGGGGCGATGTCGCCCCCTTCACCGGGCTGGGGCACGCGCTGGTGCGCGCGGGCCACGAGGTCACCCTGGTCACGCACGAGCGGTTCGCGCCGCTGGTGGCGGGTTCGGGGGTGGGCTTCCACCCGCTGCCCGTCGATCCGCGGGCCGAGCTGGAGTCCGAGCAGGGCCGGGGGCTGCATCGCAGCAGCACCGGTCCGGGCAAGCTGCTGCGGGTGGGCCGGATGGCGCGGGCGTTGGTCGGGCACATGACCGACGACCTCGTGATCGCCGCCCTCGCGGCCGACGCGCTCCTGCTGTCGGCCTCGGTGGCGCCGCTGGGCCACACCATCGCCGAGGGGCTGTCCCTGCCGAGCCTGGACCTCGCCCTCCAACCGGTCGCCCCCACACGGGAGTTCGCGCCGCCGTTGCTGGGCGGCGGCTCCTGGGGAGCCGCCGCCAACCGGCTCGCCGGACACGGCGTCGAGCTGGCCGTCGAGCAGATCTTCGCCCCCGTCCTGCCGACCGTACGGGCCCGGCTGGGCCTGCCCGCCGTACGCCGCCCGGTCACCGGCCTGCGAGCCCGCGGCCGGCGCGGCCGGCCGGTCCTGCACGGCTTCAGCCCGCTGGTGGTGCCCCGGCCCCGGGACTGGCGGGCGGAGCTGGGCGTCACCGGGTACTGGTGGCCCTACGACCGCGAGAGTCGACTCCCGTCCGCCCTGCGGGAGTTCCTCGACGCGGGGCCGCCGCCGGTCTTCGTGGGCCTGGGCAGCGCGACCGTGCCCGACCCGCGGCGGCTGAGCGTCGAGGTCGTCCGGGCGCTGCGGCGGGCGGGGCTGCGCGGGGTGATCCAGCGCGGCTGGGCGGGCCTCGCGGCCGACGGGGACGACATGCTGACCGTCGACGAGGTGCCGCACTCGCTGCTCTTCCCGGAGACGGCCGCGGTGATCCACCACTGCGGGGCGGGCACGACGGCGGCCGGGGTGCGGGCGGGGGTGCCCGCGGTGCCGGTGCCGATCCAGTTCGACGAGGCGTTCTGGGCGGACCGCCTGGTCGCCCTGGGGGTGGCCCCGGCCGCGGTGCCACTGCGCCGACTCACCGCCGACACCCTCACGGACGCGCTTGTGCGGGTCACTCGGGACCCCGAATTCGCCCGGCGGGCTCGGGAGTTGGGCGCACAGGTGCGCGAGGAGGACGGATCGGCGCCGGTCGTGGAAGCAGTGGGGCGGCTCGCAGAGAGATGACCGGCAGCCTCACTCGGCGTAGTGCGGACAGGACTTGCGCGTGGTCTCGACGATCTCCGGCAGCTCGGGAGCGGGCACCTGCGGCAGCCCCCATGCCGCCCTGGTGTCGTCGAGGAGCCGACGGGCACTGTGCGGCGAGAGGGAGAGTTCCGCCCGCACGACCGCCAGCCGCTCGAGACTTCCGTCCGGTCTGTTCACGTGCGCCTGCGCGCGGCGACGCTCGAACCCCGGCGCAGCGAACACATCGAGGAGAGTGACGCAGAAGTACGCGTAGGCGGCGGCCTCCTCCAGACGCTCCAGGGTGTCGGCGGGCAGATCTGCCCGCAGTTCGACGCCGCCGGGACCGTCCGCCCACCGCGCGAACCGGCCGATGTGCCCTCTCATCCCGTCGAGTTCGCACAGGCAGTCGGAGTGCAGGAACTCCGCCAGCCGCCTGGTCGCCCCGAAGACCATGTCCGTGCTCCGGGTGGGCAGGGCGCCCTCCTTCACCCCGACTCTGAAGGCGTCGACCGTGTCCCTCATCGCGCCGGTGACGAGCCAGGCGGCGATGTTCCGCAATTCGACCTCCCCCCTGCTTTCGCGCAGCGACACCATCTCGCGGGAGTACCGGATCAGGTCCCGCGGCACACCGCCGGCCAAGGCGTGGGCGAGCGCCACGAAGGGCTCCGAGACGCCGGCGGCGCGCTGGGCCAGGATCCGCTTCGACTCCTCCAACGAGCAGGGCCGCACATGGACGACGTCGTCGAACGTGCTGTCCGCGACATCGCGTCCGGGCAGTCCCCGCCGGACGAAGGACGCCCCCACGTCCTCCGAGACCGAGATCACGAAGTGCACGCCGGTGACGCCCAGGATGGCCTTGATCTCCCCGAGGAACTCCAGCGCCTTGGCGGTGGTTCCGAGCCGGTCGATCTCGTCGATGGTGACCACCACGCGGCGTTCCTGCGGCCGCAGTTCCCCCGCCACCTCGGCCAGGGTGCGCCTCAACTGCTGGACGAGTTCCGGCAGAGTGAGCGGAGACGCGGTGAGCGAGGTGCCGTAGGTGGATCCCAGACTGAGCAGCCCACCTGCCGGGGCCCCGCTCGCGCCGTACGTCACGCTCTGGACCGTCTGGAGCCGGTAGAGGTGCTCCCGGCACCGGCTGGCCAGGGTCGGCTCCCGCTTCCCGCGCTTCCACCGGAGTGTGCTGATCATGACGGCTCCCAGGGAGACCAGCGCCACTCGTTGCGACAGGTCCCACCCGAAGGCCGCATGCCGCATCCGGTCGTCGTTGAACGCCCCTGCGAGCCCGAGGAAGAAGACCAGGACCGCGGCCCGCTCCGTGATGCCGTGCGCGTCTTCCCAGAAAGGCATGACCGCCACCCAGACTGCGACGACGACGAGTGCCGCCACGACCGTCATCGTCGCGTAGTAGACGGCCGGTTCGTTGTGCCGCCACTCCTCGAACCAGGCGATCACCGGCCTCGGCGACCACGTGGTCACCAGGCCCAGCACTATCAGCAACCGGCCGACCGGGGCGAGAAGGGCCTTGCGCAGCACGCCGGTGAAGCCGCTGAACCGCCACCTCCTGACGTACTTCCAGACCAGGAAGCCGAGGACGACGGCCGCCAGGGCCCACCACGGCCGCCTGCCCTCCAGGACTGCCACCAGACCGTCCCGCAGCCGCTCCGCCGCGTCGTCGCCGACTCGCGCGAGCGCTCCGAAGCGGTGTACGACGAAGTCGTGCGCGGCAGCGAAGACACCCGTGACGAACAGCCCGAGCGCCAGCAGGCCGACGAACAGACGCCGAGTGAGCGCCTGCAGGGCGGCACCGAGCCTGCGCAGCCCGGAGCGCAGCGGGCTGAGGCGCCGGAACTCCGGAAAGCGGTACCCGTGGTCCTTCATGTACGTCTGGCACAGCTCGACGAAGAGAGCGGTGAGGAACTCCAGCGGGGCGTAGGAGGCGGGTGCCTGGACGGCGACCTTCAGGTCGTGCGCGTCCGCGCACGAGGCGAGCAAGGTCGACTTCCCCGAACCACGCGGTCCGCACACGGCGATGGTGCCGTCGACCAGAGCGTCGAGCTTCTGCCGGATCTCCGCCGCCGCCTGGTTGTCGACCACATAGCGCTGGTCCCGGTGGTCTCTGATGCCCTCGTAGTCCGTGGCGACGAGCAGACACTCGGGATCCTCGCCGAGGAGATCCGAGACGACGTTGTGCACCACCGAGGGCATGACGTCCCGCGCCGCGACGCGGGTGAGGTCGGCGGTCTCCTGCCGCACCTCGAGCACCCGGCCGGCCATGGCCGTCATCGCGATGACGCATCCCAGGAGAGCCCGCACCCGGCCGCGGGACTCCGGCCGCCCAAGGGTCCAGCCCAGAGCGCTCAGGGCGACGCCGAGCCCGGCAGGCCACCAGCCGCTCCCGGTCGCCGACAGGACGACCAGAGCCGTTCCGGACAGGGCGGTCAAGGCCAGAGGCAGGTCCCAGGTCAGACGGGGCAGCAGTCGCAGAACGCGGTCCTCGGCCCGGTCCCGTCCGTCGCGCGCGTCCTCGTAGCGCTGCAGGGCTTCCTGGTAGAGAGGCGCCTCACGGACCCGGGCGACGTTCTCCGGCAGCCGCATCGCCCGCCTGACGTCCTTGCGGAATGCGCCGGGGCGCCGGTCCAGGCGGCTCGCCACCCCGACGGCTCTCAGGGTCTCCTCCAGCGCCTGCGCGTAGGCCGCCCGCTCCCCCTCGTCCTGAACACCGGCCGCCGGCAGTTCCCGGTCGTCGTCGCCTTCGCCGTCCGAGTCGGGCGGCAGCAGTTCCAGGTCCCCGTCGAACGCGCGCCACCACTCGTCGTCCCCCGGTACCGGTTCAGGAGGAATGCTGTTCCCACCCTTGCGGCCGCAGTATCCCCAGCAGTTGTCGCACCAACTCGTCGACGGCCTCGTCCAGGGTGGCCTCCACCCAGCCGGCGCTCCAGTCGTGCAGGAGGCCGTTGACGCTGCCGATGAAGGCCGTGGCCGGGAGGCGGTAGTCACGGACGGCCGCCTCGCCGCGGTCCGCCGCGGCCATCGCCTCGCGGCAGATCAGGTCGATCCAGCGGGCGCGGCGGGCCAGGCGCTGTTCCTCCAGGCGGGGGCTGACGCCGACGATCTCGACGAAGGTGATGCGGATACGGCGGGGATCGGCGGTGACATTGGCGGCGTAGGCGCGGAAGATCGCGGTGGCGCGTTCGGCCAACGGCAGGCCCTCCGCGCCCGCGACGCCGGCCACGACCGCCGCCTCCGCCCAGTCGTTGACCTGAAGGTGCAGCGCCGCCAGGACATCCTCGAGGGTGCAGAACTCCTCGTAGAACTGGCGGGTCGACAGACCGGCCGCCTCGCTGAGCGCGGCGACCGTGGTGCCGCGGTAGCCGGGGACGTCCCCGAACAACCGCAGCGCCGCCGCCAGGAACCTCTCGCGCCGCTCGACCTGCCGCTGCTCGGCTGACTTGCCGCCGTACCGGCCGCTCGGCGCCCTGAGCCTGCCCGCCACTGACCCTCCTTCGTCGCTCCGTGCTCACCCTCCGCCAATTTTGTCGTGTACGGGGTCTTGTGGCGAAGGGCCCCCCTTCCTTACTTTCCAGTAAGTAAAGTCTGAATGCTTTCGTGTTCAGACTAGGCGGACCTCTTCCGCCCTGCCCCCACGCCTTCCGCCCCCAGAGGAGAGAGCAGCCATGCCTGCCTTCAGATCCAGGCACCTTTGCTCCGTAGCCGCCGCCCTCGTCCTGACCGTCACCGCCCCCGCGACCGCCGCCTCCGCCTCCGCCGCCTCCACCTCCGCCTCCGCCTCCGCCGCCGCACTGCGCGAGGTGCTGTTCGTCGGCAACAACTGGGAGGGCACCGCGGACGTCATCAACTCCCGCGGTGACTTCGCGAAGGTCGGCCGGATCAACGTGATCCCCGACAAGGACGCCCGGATGGCGGAGATCAACGCCGACCCGATCAAGTGGATCTACTTCCAGGCCATCCGCAACGGTGTCGGCGAAGGACACGACCAGTTCGTCGACGACATGTACACCACCCCGGACGGCGCCTCGGTCGTCGTCTCCCGGCCCAGTTTCGCCGACGTCGTCTCGATCGACCTGGCCACCGGGAACATCAACTGGCGTTTCCCGGTGTCCGGTTACCGCTCCGACCACATGGCCGTCTCGCCGGACGGGCTCCGGGTCGCGGTCTCCGCGTCGATCTCGAACACCGTGCACGTCCTGAACATCAGTACCGGGAAACAGTTGGGCTCGTTCAAGACCGGCGACAAGCCGCACGAGAACATCTTCACCAAGGACGGCAAGTACATCTACAACATGTCGATCGGCGACGTGAACACCTCGCAGGACGCGCCGTGGCAGGACTTCACGAAGGGCGACCGGCGCATCACCGTCGTCGACGCGAACACCTACCAGCAGGTCAGGATCATCGACATGCGGCAGCGGCTGGACGCGATCGGCCTCACCGACTACTCCGACGCGGTGCGCCCGGCGGTCTTCTCACCGGACGAGTCCAAGCTGTACTTCCAGGTCTCGTTCTTCAACGGCTTCTTCGAGTACGACCTCGCCACGGACCGGATCACCCGGACGAAGACCCTGCCGAAGAACCCGGCGACCAGCGACGACCGCACCACCTTCGTCAACGACTCGCGCCACCACGGCATCTCGATGAGCCCCGACGGCAGCAAGCTGTGCGTCGCGGGCACGATGGACGACTACGCGACGGTCGTCGACCGCGCCACGCTCCAGGAAGGCCCGCTGGTCACCGCCTCCAAGCCCTACTGGGCCACGGTCAGCGGGGACGGAAAGAGCTGCGTCATCTCCGAGAGCGGAGCCGACCAGGTCACCGCGATCGACTTCGGCACCGGGCAGAAGATCGTGTCGGTACCGGTGGGCGATCATCCACAGCGGGTCCGGATCGGCCATGTCGCGGCCGACTGGACCGGCACGACCTCAAACTGACGGGCCCTCATGTGATCGGGGCGGGTGGCGGTCACCGCCACCCGCCCCTGTGCCGTGCCCGGTGTGGCTACCCCACCTTCTGGGCCACCCAGGCCGCCAGTTCCGTGCGGGCCGCTGCCAGCAGGGTCGCGGACGGGGCGGTCGCGCCGTTGGTGACCAGGGCGTAGTGCACGGTGCCCGTGTCGGTCGTGCTCAGCAGCAGGCGGCGGCTGCCGGTGCCGCCCGGTTCGACGGCGGCGGCGATCTTCGTGGTGGACGAGTAGGCGGGCGGGCCGTACACCGTGCCGAGGTCGGAGACGACCGTGGTGGCGGCGGTCGGGAAGGACGCGGGCAGGTGCAGCTCGGTGGGCGCCGTGCCGCCGTTCGAGCGCCACACCAGCACGCTGTACTGCCCGGAGCCGACCAGCGAGGCCACGTTCGGCAGCGTGCTGGGGACGGGGTTCCAGGTGAGCGTGGTGGAGCCGTCGCGGGAGCGGTCCTCATAGGTGAAGGCGACGGTCGTGCCGGAGGTCGCGCTCGGGTAGATCCGGTCGAGGAGACGGGCGTCCTGACGCAGCGTCGCCGTCCCGCTGTCGTCCAGGCGGACGGCCGACAGGTCCTCGTCGTTCCAGGCGTCGCCCGTGGTGAGCAGCTTGTCGGGGTTGTCGTTCATCAGCTCGTGGTGGCGGCCGTTGTAGATGTCCCACTGCCATTGGCTGCCGGAGAGGACCGGGCCGGAGACGGCCGGGGTGGTCCACCAGGTCACGCCCTTCACCCGGGAGTCGAGTGCCTGGTACATCGCCTTCAGGACGGTCGGCGCCTTGCCCGCGGTGCTGCCGTTCAGCGGGTGGCCGAACTCGCTGACGATGGCCGTGGTCCCGGCCGCCGAGGCCCGGTCGCGGACGGTGCCGAAGTCGGTGACGTACTGGCCGTTCTCCGCGTTGCCCCACATGAGGATCCCGGAGATCGCCTTCTGGTCGTAGAAGTGGGTGTTGAAGACGTAGCGGGAGCCGAGCGTGCCCGCGTCGAGGAGCCCGCCCTCCTCCTTGCTGACGTTGCCGTTCCAGAAGAGGTTCGGCTCGACGAGGGCAGGCTTGTCGGTCCAGCCGGCCGCGTCCATCCGGGCCCGGAACTTCACGTAGAAGGGCCACAGGACGTCGCGTTCCCAGGTGCGGCTGGCCTGACCGGAGTCGTAGGTGCCGGCGTAGGGCTCGTTGTAGGGGTCGAAGCCCAGAACGCCGGCGAACTCCTCGGTGGTGAGGTTCGCCTTGATGTACGCCATGGTCTTCTGGGCGGTGGCCAGGAAGTAGTCCTGGAGGCCGTAGTTGTTGTGCCAGAAGTCGTACTGGGCGGCCTTCACCGCGCCGTTGTTGGTGATGTTCTGGCCCCAGAGGAAGCAGATGCCGCAGGACTCGGCGGGGTAGCCGCCGAGGGCCACCGCCCACGCGGGGGCGCCGTCTCCGGTGTACCAGCTGCCCGAGTTGAACAGGTAGCGGGAGTAGAGGTCCTGGTGGAAGTCGGGGTACACGCGGATGCCGGCGTCGAGGAAGGCCTGCATCTGGGCGGTCGCCGCGGCCAGGTAGGTGGTGCTGACCTGTCCTTTCACCGGCTCGGCGTAGGCCCAGGAGAGCAGGAAGCGGACGGAGTTGCCGCCGCCGAGAGCACGCAGGGCGGTGGCCGACTTCTTGGCGTCGGCGACCGAGGCGAAGGGCAGACCGCTGTTCTCGGCGAGCTTGGTCTCGCCGGAGACGTTGTAGCCGCGCAGCACGACCTCGCGGCCGTTGCCGTCGACGAAGCGGCCGCCGGACACGGTGAGCGCCGTGCCGTCGAAGGAGAGGGAGCCGGGGAGGGTGGCTGCGGTGGCGGCCGAGGAGCCCGCCGCCGTGAGGAAGCCACAGAGTCCGCAGAGGACAACCAGAACCGCGAGCAGACGTGCCCGGATATTCGGCATGTCCACTACAGTCCGGTGCTTTCCAGACACCGTCAATACCTTCTGACCCCCGAGTAAGTTCATGCTCCGTCAGCCACCGGGCCGGTCCCGTTCAACAGGACTCCGCACTGGTCAACGCATTACGGTTCAATCGTGCGCGAAATTCTCCCGGTGCTGAGCGAGTGGTACGCGGCCGACGAGCCGTTCGGGCTCGCCACCGTCGTCGCCGTCAGCCGCAGCGCGCCGCGCGATCCGGGCGCGGCGATGGCGGTGGGGCCGGACGACGAGGTGGTCGGCGGTGTCTCCGGCGGCTGCGTGGAGAGCGCGGTGTTCGAACTGGCCCAAGAGGTGGTGACCGACCGCGCGGCCCGGCTGGAGACCTTCGGATACAGCGCCGAGGACGCCTTCGCCGTCGGGCTGACCTGCGGCGGCGAGATCACGGTGCTCGTGCGGCCCGTCACCGCGAGCCTGGACCCGTCGTTCGGCGCGGTCGCGGAGTCGGTCGCCGCAGGCGAGCCGGTGACGGTGGCCACGGTCACCGACGGTCCCGCACCGCGCGGGGCCGCCCTCGCCGTCTGGCCGGACCGGACCTCGGGCACCCTGGGCACGGACGGACTGGACGCCGCCGTCACGGCCGACGCGCGCGGCGAACTCGCCCTCGGCGTCACCGGCGTACGGCACTACGGGCCGCGCGGTGAGCGACGGGAGGACGCCGTCTCGGTGTTCCTGCACTCCTTCGCGCCGCCGCCGCGGATGCTGGTGTTCGGCGCGATCGACTACGCGGCCGCCGTGGCCCGCATCGGCGACTTCCTCGGCTACCGGGTCACGGTGTGCGACGCCCGCCCGGTCTTCGCCACGCCCGAACGCTTCCCGACCGGCGTCGAGGTGATCGTGGACTGGCCGCACCGGTATCTGCGGGGCACGGACACCGACGGGCGCACGGTGATCTGCGTGCTGACCCACGACCCGAAGTTCGACGTGCCGCTGCTGGAGGTGGCGCTGCGCGGGCCCGCCGCGTACATCGGGGCGATGGGCAGCCGCCGGACCCACGACGAACGGCGGGCGCGGCTCGTCGAGGCCGGCCTCACCGACCGTGAGCTGTCCCGGCTGCGCTCACCGGTCGGGCTGGACCTCGGGGCCCGGACGCCCGAGGAGGTCGCCGTGTCGGTGGCCGCCGAGATCGTCGCGCTGCGCTGGGGCGGCAGCGGCGCCCCGCTGACGGCCACGGCGGGGACCATCCACCGCTGATCAGCCGCAGTCGGCCGAAAGGAGGTGTAGGACGCGTGGAGCGGGGTAGGCGGCCAGAAGGACAGGCATGCATGTCCTCCCTTCGTCTCACGAAGGAAGGAGGTCCGTTGAAGCAACGCACACTCGCAAGTTCCGGGCCGCCCCCGAGCCCACTCGGCCGGGGCGGCCCGGTCCTGTGTCCGCGGTCCTACGGCAGCCGGTGCAGGACGACGTCCGTGAGCCGGCCGTCGGCCGCGGTGGCGGTCATGAAGGTGCGGTGCGGCTGACGTCGGCGGTCGGTCGGGGAGCCCGGGTTGAGCAGCCGCAGTCCGCCCGGGGCCGTGGTGTCCCAGGGGATGTGGCTGTGGCCGAAGACGAGAACGTCCAGGTCGGGGAAGCGGGCGGCGCACCGGGCCTCCCGGCCCTGGGCGGGGCCGCTCTCGTGGACGACGCCGAAGCGCAGTCCGTCCAGTTCGGCGTAGGCGATCTCGGGCAGCCGGGCGCGCAGGTCGGGCCCGTCGTTGTTGCCGTACACGCCGACGACGGCGCGGCTGCGGCTCTCCAGCAGGTCGAGGGTGGCCGTGTCGACCCAGTCCCCGGCGTGGATCACCACGTCCGCGCGCGGGAGCTCGTCGAGCAGCGGGGCGGGGAGCTCCTTGGCGCGCTGGGGGAGGTGGGTGTCGGACATCAGAAGAAGGCGCACGGCCTCAGACTACGGACAGGTGAGGGGCGGTCGGCGGGGTTAGCATCGGGCCACGCGCACCCGCCGCCCCGCGCACGGCAGAGCGATCCAGCAAGGGGGCCAGGAGCCCGATGCCGGTCAAGGTCAGCGTCATCGTCCCCGTGTACAACCCCGGTCCCTACCTCGAGCCTTGCGTCGCCTCGCTGCTGAGGCAGTCGCTCCCGCCGGACGAGTACGAGGTGATCTTCGTCGACGACGGCTCCACCGACGCCACCCCGGCCCTGCTCGACGCGCTGGCCGCCGAGCACCCCCGGGTCCGGGTGATCCACGAGGAGAACTCCGGCTGGGCGGGCAAGCCGCGCAACGTCGGCATCGACGCCTCCCACGGCGAGTACGTCATGTTCGTCGACAGCGACGACTACCTCGGCGACGAGGCCCTGGAGCGGATGTACGGCTACGGGGTCGCCAACGACGCGGACGTGGTCGTCGGCAAGACGGCCGGCCGGGGGCGCCGGGTGCCGGTGGAGCTGTTCCGTACGAACCGGCCGCGCGCCACCGTCGAGAACGCGCCGCTCATCGACAGCCTCACCCCGCACAAGATGGTCCGCCGGGCGTTCCTGGACCGCATCGGGCTGCGCTTCCCCGAGGGGCGGCGCAGGCTGGAGGACCATGTCTTCGTCACCGAGGCCTATCTGCGCGCGGACAACGTCTGCGTGCTCGCCGACTACGTCTGCTACTACCACGTCAGACGGGACGACGGCGGGAACGTGAGCCTGCGGTCGTTCGACCCGGCGGGGTACTTCAAGAACCTCCGGGAGGCCCTCGACGTCGTCGAGCGGTACACCGAGCCGGGTCCGCTGCGCGACCGGCTGTTCCGGCGGTGGCTGCGGGTGGAGATGGTGGAGCGGCTGCGCGGCCGGCGCTTCCTGGACCTGCCCGAGGACTACCGCAGGGAGCTGTTCGAGGAGATCCACGCGGTGGTCGTCGAGCGGTTCGGGCCGGGTGTCGCGGGGCCGTTGCAGCCGACCCAGCGGGTGGTCGCCGCGCTGGCCGCCGAGGCGCGCTACGACGACGTCGTCGCGTTCGCGGAATGGGAGACCGGCGTCGAGCTCGCCGTCGACCCGGAGGACGTCGAATGGCGCAGCGGCGTGCTGCGGATCTCCTTCACCGCCGAGCTGATGCACGACGGCGGGCCGATGACGTTCCCGTCGGCCGGGGGCTCCCCGCGGTGGCCGCCGCACGATGTCGCCGAGGCGGTGCGATGGCTGGGCACGGACACCGTGGGCCGGTTCGACCGGGCCGTGCCCGATCTGCTGCTGCGCGAGCGGGCGAGTTCGGCGCAGTACTTCCAGCCGGCGGAGGTGGTCCGGGAGACGGTTCCGGCCGGCGACGGCAGCCGGGTGCGGCTCGTGCTGCGGGCGACCGCCACCGTCGACCCCGCCACCGCGGTCAGCGGCAACCCGGCCGGCGAGGGCCTGTGGGACGTGTGGGTCCGGGTGGGCCTGGGCGGCTGGACCAAGGAGCTGCGGCTGGGGCCGGCGCCCCGCCATGGCCACGGCCGTCCCACGCCGCCCGCCGGGGTCGTCGGGGGCCGCGTGGTGCTGCCCTACTGGACCGACCGGCACGCGAGCCTCGCGCTGGACGTCGGTCACGCGAGCGGACGGCTGGGCCTGGGCCGGGTCTCGGCCGGGGACGTCACCGTCGTCGAGGAACGGCTCCGGATCGTGCTGCCCCTGCACGTGCCCGAGACCGCCCCCGCGCTGCTGCGGCTGACGGGGGCGCGGTCCGGCGGCTCCCGCGAGATCTCCGGCACGCTGTCGCCGGGCGGACGGCTGGCGGCCGTCCTGCCGCTCGGCGAGCTGACCGGCGGGACCTGGCTGACGACCGTGTGCCTCACCCCCGGCGCACCCGGGGCGCGCTTCCACCCGCTGCCCTTCGCGCTGCACATCGACGCGGACGGTGTCCTGGTGGTGCCGGCGCCTCAGCCGGGCGGCGCACGGCGCGCGGCCCGCAGGGTGCGCCGGGCGCTGTACCGGACGCTCGGCAGGATCACGATCCGACGGCGGTGACCGGCCGGTTCATCACTCCAGCGGCAGTTCGCTCCACACCTGTTTGCCGCCGCTGACCGGGACCGTCCCCCAGGTGTCGGACATGGCCTCCACGAGGAGGATGCCGCGGCCTCCGGTGGCCTCCCAGCCGAGGGCGGTCGGCTTCACGGGGCTGCGGGGCGAGGCGTCGGTGACGGCGACGCGCAGCCGCCGGCCGATCAGGGTGAGGTCGAGGCGGACCGGGCCGTCGGTGTGCACGAGGGCGTTGGTGACCAGTTCGGAGACGACGAGGAGGGCCGCGTCCATCGCGGGGTCGGTGACGCCCCAGGCGCGCAGGGCGCGGCGGGTGAAGCGGCGGGCCTGCCGGGCCGCCTCGGGCACCCGCCACACCGTCCAGCCCTCGCGCAGGGGTTTGACGGCCATGCCGTCGTAGCGGATCAGGAGCAGGGCGACGTCGTCGCCGCGGTGGGCGTGGCCGAGGAGGGTGTCCGCGACGAGGCCGAGGTGGGCGGGGTCGGCGGCGGACAGGGCGCGGGCCAGGCGGTCCAGGCCCGTGTCCATGTCCAGGTCGGCGGATTCCACGAGGCCGTCCGTGGTCAGCGCGATGACGGTGCCGGGCGCGAGCCGCAGCGGGGTCATCGGGAACTCGGCCCGGGTCAGGACGCCGAGCGGCGGGCCGCCGTCCGTCTCGGCGATGTCGGTCGAGCCGTCGGGGCGGCGCAGCACGGGCGGCGGGTGACCGGCCCGTACGCACCAGGCGGTGCCCTCCTCCATGTCGAGGTCGACGAAGCAGCAGGTGACGAAGAGGTCGGTCTCCAGTTCGAGCAGCAGCCGGTTGGCGTGCGAGACGACGACGTCCGGCGGGTGCCCCTCGGCGGCGTAGGCGCGCAGGGCCGTGCGCATCTGGCCCATGAGGGTGGCGGCGGCCGTGCTGTGTCCCTGGACGTCGCCGATGACGAGTCCGACATGGTGGTCGGGCAGCGGGATCACGTCGTACCAGTCGCCGCCGACGTCGAGGCCGGCGGTGGCCGGCAGGTAGCGGGCGACCGCGACCGCGCCGGCGAGTCTGGGCAGCCGGCGCGGCAGCAGCTGGCGCTGGAGCATGCCGACGAGTTCGTGCTCGGCGTCGAAGGCGTGGGCGCGCATCAGGGCCTGTCCGGCGAGTGCGGCGGAGGCGGTGAGCAGGGCGCGTTCGTCGGGTCCGAACTCGTGCGGCTCGTCCCAGCCGATGAGACAGGCACCCGCCATACGGCCCCCGGCGGACAGCGGGAGCACGGCGAGGCCGCCCGGTCCGACCTCGGCGAGGGCCGGTTCCAGGGCGGTGCCGGCGGGCCAGATCCGGGCGCGGCCCTCGCGCAGGGCGGCGGCGAGGGTGGGCATGGCCCGCACGGGCGCGTCGGGCCACTCGGAGCGCCACTCCTGCTGCCACAGCTCGGGCCAGGACTCGGGTTCGGGCGGGTCGAGGACGGTGACCACGAGCCGCTCGTTCTCCAGTTCGGCGAGCGCGATCCGATCGGCGCCCAGCGGCCCCCGCAGCGAGGCCACGACGGCCTGGCTGACATCGCGGACGGTGCCGGCGGTCGCGAGCGCGGCGGCCAGCCGCTGGACGCGGGCGACGTCGGTGACCTCGTCGCGCAGGGTGGAGGCGTCGGCGACCGTGCCGACGAGCCGTGCGGCGCGGCCGTCGCGGCCGGGCAGCAGCCGGCCGCGCAGCCGGAGCCACTTCGGCGGCCCGGTGGGCTGGAGCACCCGGAACTCCAGCTCGCGTTCGCCGATCGACATGTGGTCGGCCTCGACGACGGACATCAGCGAGGGCAGGTCCTCGGGCACGGCGAGCCCCAGCAGGGTCTCCACCCGGCCGTCGAACTCGGCCCGGCTCAACGGGAACAGGTCCAGGATCTCGTCGCCGACCTCGACGCGGCCGGTGTCCATGGCCAGGCTGAAGGCGTTGGCACGCAGTTCCTCGCCCTCCACCGGAGCGGCGGCCGGGGCGGGCAGGGCCACGGCCTCGGCGACGAGTTCCAGACAGGCGCGGTCGTCGGCGTCGAACCCGCCGGGACGCTCGCCGACGGCGAGCAGACAGCCGCCCGCGCCGCCCTGGACGGGCAGTGCGGCCAGGTGGACGTCACGCGCGGGCATCCGCCGCGACTCCGCGCAGTCGGCGAGCTCCGCCGGGCCCAGCCACACCGGCCGCCCGGTGCGATGGGCGTCGGCGGCGGGCGAACGGCCGTCGAGCGGATAGCTCTCGCGCAGCCCGTACAGGGTCCTGGGGACGCCGGCCGACTCGACGAGGCGGAGCAGTTCGCCGTCCTCGCCGGGCGTGTAGACGGCGACGAGGGCCGCGCCGGCGAAGACGAGCGCCTGTTCGAGCGTGCGCCGCACCCGTTCGGGCGAGGCGGGATCGGCGGTGATCGTCTTGAGGGCGATCTCGGCACGCCGAGGTCCCGTTCCGCGCTCCCCCGCACCCTCACTGACCACGTCCGCAATTACAGCGCCAAAGGGGCCCGTGCGCAGCCCCTGCGCCTGTTCCACGGAGGTCGACGGGACGGGGTGCACGGTCACTCCCGGGTCGACGGGCCACTCGCCGTGCGCACTGGGCCGCAAGGGGGCAGATTTGGAGCCCGGGACCCGCGCTGCGCCGGGCGAGGAGGTGGTCGCCGTGCCGGAGGAGACATCCGGCCAGGCTCCGGCGGCCGTATGGGCACCGGTCGGCCGGCCGCTGCTCTCCCTGGCGCTGACGTCGATGATGGACGACGTCGGGGCGCACTCCGGTGCCGTCTACCTGCGCCGGGGCGACGATCCGGTACTGGAGATGGCGGTGGTGGCCGGGCTGCCCCGGGCCTTCGCGGCACCCTGGGAACGGGTCGGGCTGAGCGCGCCGATCCCGGTCGCCGAGGCGGCCCGCGAACGACGGCTGGTGTGGGTGGGCGGCGAGGAGGACATGGCCCGCCGCTATCCGCGGATCGCTGTCGTCCTGCCGTATCCGTTCGCCTTGGCCGCGCTGCCGGTGGCGACCGAGTCCCGGGTGTACGGGGCGGTCTTCGTCACCTGGCCGGGCTCCCACCCCACGGAGCTGTCCGACCGGGAGCGTCAGGAGCTGACGGCGGCCTGCGAGCGGCTCGCGCTGCGGCTGGAGCGCGCGGCGGCGCAGAACCTCTCGCTGCGCCCCGAGGCCGATGTGGTGGACGCGGGGCCGATGAGCGGGATCGCCGACACGCTCGGCACCCTGGAGGCGGCGCGGATGGTGGCCCGGCTGCCGTACGGGCTGTGCTCGCTGGATCTGAGCGGGCGGGTGGGCTTCGCCAACGCCGCCGCTTCCGAACTGCTGGGCGTCCCGGTGAGCGGGCTGCTGGGCTCGCAGCTGTGGGCGACCATGCCGTGGCTCAACGACCCCATGTACGAGGAGCGCTACCGGGCCGCGCTGATCAGCCAGAACGCGACCTCGTTCGTGGCGCTGCGCCCGCCGTCGCAGTGGCTGTCGTTCCGGATGTATCCGAGCACCACCGGGCTCAGCGTCCGGATCAGCCGGGCCCGGGCCGTGTCGGAGATGAGCCCGGCCGATCCCCGGTCGGAGGACGCGCCGACCCGGCTGGTGTCGATGTCACAGGCGCTGAGCCTGGCCGGGGCGCTCACCGAGACGGTCAGCGTGCAGGACGTGGTGGGGCTGGTCGCGGACGAGATCGCGCCGGCGGTGGGCAGTCAGGCCCTGGCGCTGCTCGGCGCCCGGGCCGGCCGGCTGCATGTGCTCGGGCACCACGGGTATCCCGACCCGCACACGGTGGAGCGGTTCGACGGGATGCCGCTGAGCGAGCCGAATCCGGGCGGGCACGCCGTCACCCACGGCGTCCCGGCGTTCTTCGAGTCCTGGCAGCAGCTGAATCATCTGTATCCGGCCCGGCACACCAGGCCGGACGGCTTCGCCGCCTGGGCCTTCCTGCCGTTGATCGCCTCCGGCCGGCCGGTCGGCGCCTGTGTGCTGGCCTACGCCGAACCGCACACGTTCTCCACGCACGAGCGCGCGGTGCTGACCAGCCTGGCCGGGCTGATCGCGCAGGCCCTGGACCGGGCTCTGCTGTACGACGTCAAGCACCGGCTGGCGCACGGGCTCCAGGCGGCGCTGCTGCCGCACTCGCTGCCGTCGCTGCCCGGCATCGAGGCGACCGCCCGCTATCTGCCGGCCACCCGGGGGATGGAGATCGGCGGGGACTTCTACGACCTGGTGCCCTCGCAGCCGCTGCCGGTGGCCGTGATCGGCGACGTGCAGGGGCACAACGTGACCGCGGCCGGGCTGATGGGGCAGATCCGCACGGCCGTGCGCGCGTACACGACGGTGGGTCAGGAGCCCGGGGAGGTCATGCGCAGCACCAACCGGCTGCTGATCGACCTGGGCTCGGAGCTGTTCGCCAGCTGTCTGTACCTGCGGCTGGACCCGGCCCGCGGGCGGGCGGTCATGGCCCGGGCCGGACATCCGCCGCCGCTGCTGCGCCGGGCGGACGGCCGGGTGCGGGTCCTGGATCTGGCGGGCGGCCCGCTGCTGGGCATCGACGACTCGGCGACGTATCCGACGACGGAGGTCGAGCTCTCCCCCGGCTGTGTCCTCGCCCTCTACACGGACGGGCTCATCGAGACGCCGGGGGTGGACATCGAGGACGCGGTCGCCGAGCTGGGGACGCGCCTCGGCGAGGCCGGGGACCGTCCGCTGGAGGAGCTGGCCGACGCGCTGGTGGGACATTACGCGGCGGCGGAGGAACGGATCGACGACGTCGCCCTGTTGTTGCTGCGGGCGTCGGCACCGGCGACATGAGGCGGGACGCGGCGCAGAACACGACGGTCCGGCCCTCCCGCCGGAGGGCCGGACCGTTCGACCGTGCGTCCGATCAGTGGTCGCTGATCAGTCGGTGATCAGTCTGATCTGTGGGGTGATCGGCGATCAGTGGGTCTCGGTGCCTTCGGCACCCTCTTCGACGCCCTGCTGGTCCTCGTTGCCGGCGCCCTGCTTGTCGCCCGCGCCCGCTTCCTCGCCGCCGACCGCGTCACCGCCGGCCTCGCCAGCGCCGGCTTCCTCGCCGCCGCCCTGGATGGCCTCGCCCGTGTTGTCGTCGATGCCGTCGGCGTTCTCGTCCACGGCACCCGCGCCGGCCTCTTCACCGCCGCCCTCGACGATGGCCTCGCCGGTGTTGTCGTCGATGCCGTCGCCGTTCTCGTCCACGGCGCCCGCGCCGGCCTCTTCGCCGCCGACCTCGTCACCGGCACCGAGTCCGCCGTCGCCGAGGGTCGCGCCGACGGCCTCCAGAGCGGTGGTCACCGGCTGGAAGAACGTCTCGCCGCCGACGGTGCAGTCGCCGCTGCCACCCGAGGTCAGGCCGATCGCCTGGCCGTCCTGGGTGAAGAGCGAGCCGCCGCTGTCGCCGGGCTCGGCGCAGACGTCCGTCTGGATCAAGCCCGTGACGGTGCCCTCGGGGTAGTTGACGGTGGCGTCGAGGGCCAGAACCTGACCGTCGTTGAGACCGGTGGTGCTGCCCATCCGGAAGACCTGGGTGCCGACCGTCGCCTCGGCGGCCTCCGTGATCTGGAGGGTCTGGTCGCCGAGGTTGACCTCGCTCGCGGCCACCGTGGCCGGGTCGTCGTACTTCACAAGCGCGAAGTCGCCGTCGCCGGGGAAGGTCGCCTGGTCGACGGTGGCGATGGGCTCGCCGTCCTCCGCGTCGGACCACTGCTCGGCCGCGACACCGCAGTGACCGGCCGTCAGGAAGGCCGGGGAACCGTCGCCCGCCGTCACGTTGAAGCCGAGGGAGCAGCGCGCTCCGCCGCCGAATATCGCGTCGCCGCCGGCCACCTTGGTGCTGAGGGTGCCGGCCGACTTCTGGATCGTCGCCATGCCCGAACCGAGGGTCTGGACGGTCGACTCCAGCTGGTCCCACTTGGTGCCGGTGACCGTGGAGTCGGCGGTGACGAGGATCTTGTTCGTCTTGGGATCGACGCCCCAGGCGGTGCCCGGGATGGTCGCTTCCTTCTTCAGCGTCGCCGCGGCCGCCTCGAGCTCGGCCGTGCTGTTGTCGACCTGGCGGATCTTGGCGCCGGCCTTCTTGGCCTGCACGATGACCTGGTTCTCGTCACCGTCGATGTTGATGTCGTCGCCCTCGACATTGATGACGTTGACGACCAGTTGCTGGCCCTCGCTGTCGTAGTACGAACCGGCGAAGGCTTCACCGAGCAGCTCGGCGAGCTGGGAGGCCAGGTCCGAGGCGTCGCCTGCCTTCAGGGTCTTCACCGCGGTGGCGTCGTTGGAGCCGCCGTCCTGGGAGGCGTTGGCCTGGGGAAGCAGGATGGCCGCCGCTCCGAGCGCCGCCACCGCGCCTGCGGCGATGATGACCTTGCGCTTCGTAACTCGCTTGTGACTCAAAAAACTCGACCTCCTGGGGGACGGGGTCTGCTGCCGGTGTCCGGCAGCTCCGTACAGCGGCGCCTGGTTGGTCATGGGTACGCAGGAGGCGCGTGGTGCGTTCAATCGCGTTTGCCAACTTCCTTTGCGAAACGCTGAATCGGCCATGACCCGCGCCCGACCCGGCCGCCGGGCGGACAACCGCCCAAATGGCGATGACGACCCCCTAAACCTCTCGTCTGCGAGCCGTCGAACTGAGGAAGACGGTCCGGCAGCCGACCTCGTTCCGGCGTTTGACGATCGATTCGGATGGCTGGATCTCGCCCACGATCACTCGGCACTCACGTCGGCACTTCCGGACCGACACCGTTCGTGGTCGGTCGACGACGTTCCGTTCGGATCGGGGGCCGGAATCCTGGTTTCGGAGAATCTGCACATCGAATGCCCAAGCAGGTCACTGGAAGCCGGGGTTCTGCACAACTCGACGGCACCGGGCATGCCATTGGGGCGGGAGTGTCGGATTCGCCGCGAGGGCGCAGCGCGCTCATCCGAGCGAATCCGCCCCGAGGTGTGAAGAAGTCGGCGACAAGCCGTGCCCGGTCCTGCACGGTTCAACACTCCTGTGACGCAAGTGCCCAGGTGGGACAGGGGTTTGATTGGAAGCCCCGGCGGCGGACCTGCTTTGATCCATCGCACCGCAGGGCCGTCGGGGCCTCCCGGAAACGGGTGTCCGGCGCTCTCGGCCGCGGCCGTCGTCTGTCCCCAGAGGGGGCCGCTCCCCCCTTATGAGATATCCATGTGAAGGGAAGTTCCACCATGAACTCCACCCCCCAGGTTGAGACCGTCGAGATCTCCGACGCCGAGCTGGACAACGTCTCCGGCGGTCTGTCCCTGAACGCCCTCGGCACCGTCACCGGCCTGGTGGACGGCATCGCCCCGGTCTCCGGCCTGGTCGACACGGTCGTCGGCACCGTCCAGGGTGTCACCGGCCTGAACACGGCCCCGGTCACCAACCTGGTCGCCGGTCTCTGATCGCGCCCTGTGTGACCCCTTGAGTCCCGGAGCCGTCACCCGGCTCCGGGACTCATCGGTGCTCCGAACTCCCGAGGGAAGTCCCGTGCAGTTCCGCCAACAGGCCCTCGCCAAGCTCCAGTCGCCGGAGGAACTCGACCTGCCGGTGCGTTTCGCGCGCCCGCAGGGCTGGCTGGTGCTGTCCGTGACCGTGGTCGTCATGGCGGCCGCGTCCGTGTGGGCGGTGACCGGCTCGGTCACGTCCACGGTGAGCGCGCCCGCCGTCCTCACCCACGGCGAAGGCAGTTACATCCTCCAGAGCCTCGCCGCCGGCCAGGTCACGGCGGTCCTCGCGAAGGAGGGCGAGCGGCTGCCCGCCGACTCCCCCGTGCTGAGGGTGCGCACGGCCGAGGGCGACGCCGTGGTGCGGACGGTCGCCGCGGGCCGGATCACCGCGCTCGCCGCCACGATCGGGCAGATCATCGCCACCGGCGCGAACGTCGCCGCCGTGGAGAAGGTCGCGGACGCCGACGACCCGCTGTACGCGACGGTGTACGTCCCCGCGGAGAACGCCGCGTCGATCCCCGAGGACGCGGCCGTCGATCTGACCGTGCAGACCGTGCCGTCCCAGGAGTACGGCGTGCTGCGCGGCCATGTGAAGTCCGTGGACCGTACGGCCCAGTCGGCGCAGCAGATCGCCGCGTTCCTCGGCGACAGCCAGCTGGGCGGGCAGTTCACGAAGGAGGGCCGCCCGGTGGCGGTCCTGGTCCGCCTCGACAGATCCTCCGCGACGAAGAGCGGCTACAAGTGGTCCTCGGCGGACGGGCCGCCGTTCGCGCTCACCTCCATGACCATGGCGACCGGTTCGATCCGGCTGACCGACCAGCGTCCCGTCGATTGGCTGCTCCCGTGACCGCGACCGAGCAGACCCGCAGCCGCCGCAAGGCCGCGCCGCCCCGGCGCACGGTCCCCAAGAGCCGGGTGAAGACGGTCCGCACGCCCACCGTGCTCCAGATGGAGGCCGTGGAGTGCGGGGCCGCGTCCCTCGCCATGGTCCTCGGCCACTACGGACGGCACCTCCCGCTGGAGGAGCTGCGCATCGCGTGCGGTGTCTCCCGCGACGGCTCGCGCGCCAGCAACCTGCTGAAGGCGGCCCGCAGTTACGGCCTGACGGCCAAGGGCATGCAGATGGACCTGGCCGCCCTCGCCGGGGTGCGCACACCCGCGATCCTCTTCTGGGAGTTCAACCACTACGTCGTCTACGAGGGCCTCGGCCGGCGCTTCGGCCGGCGGGGCGTGTACATCAACGACCCCGGCAAGGGCCGGCGGTTCGTGCCGATGGAGGACTTCGACGGCAGCTTCACCGGGGTCGTGCTGGTGCTGGAGCCGGGCGCGGACTTCGAGCGGGGCGGGCGCAAGCCGGGGGTGCTGGGCGCGATGCCCGCCCGGCTGCGCGGCACGGCCGGCACCATGCCGGCGGCCGTGCTGGCGAGCCTGCTGCTGGTCCTGGTGGGCGCGGCCGTGCCGGCGCTGAGCCGGACCTATATCGACATGTTCCTGATCGGCGGACAGACCTCGCTGCTGGAGGTGCTGTTCGCGTCGATGGGCACCTGTGTGGCGCTCACGGTCGCCCTGACCTGGCTCCAGCAGGCCAACCTGCACCACGGCCGCATCATCTCCTCGACCCTCTCCAGCGCCCGCTTCCTGCGGCATCTGCTGCGGCTGCCGGTGACCTTCTTCTCCCAGCGCAGCCCGGCCGACCTGGTCCAGCGGCTCCAGTCGAACGACGCGGTCGCCGAGACGCTGTCCCGCGACCTCGCCTCGGCGGGCGTGGACGCGGTGGTCGTCGTCCTCTACGCGGTCCTCCTCTACACCTACGACCCCCAGTTGACGTACGTCGGCATCGGCGTGGCCCTGCTCAACATCGTCGCCATGCGGATCGTCATCCGGCTGCGCGCGACCCGTACGGCGAAGCTGCGCGCGGACAACGCGCGGCTGACCAACACGGCCTACACCGGGCTGCAGTTGATCGAGACGATGAAGGCGACCGGCGGTGAGGACGGCTATTTCCGCAAGTGGGCCGGGCAGCACGCCACCACGCTGGAGGAGCAGCAGCGGCTCGGGGTGCCGAGCGCCTGGCTGGGCGTGGTCGCGCCGACGCTCGCCTCGCTCAACAGCGCGCTGATCCTGTGGATCGGCGGTATGCGGGCGATCGAGGGCCATATCTCGGTCGGCCTGCTGGTCGCCTTCCAGGCGCTGGTCACCCGCTTCACCGCGCCGCTGACCCGGCTGAACGGCGTCGCGGGCCGGATCCAGGACTTCGCGGCGGACGTGGCCCGGCTGAAGGACGTGGAGAACTTCCGCGCCGACCCGCTCCACGACCGGCGCGGCGGCGCCGAATCCACGCGCCGGCTCCAGGGTCACGTGGAGCTGGAGAACATCACCTTCGGCTACAGCCCGCTGGACAAACCGCTGCTGACCGGATTCGACCTGACCGTCGGACCGGGGCGGCAGGTGGCGCTGGTCGGCGGCTCCGGCAGCGGCAAGTCGACGGTGTCCCGGCTGATCTCGGGCCTGTACGCGCCCTGGGAGGGCGTGATCCGCATCGACGGGCAGCGGCTGGAGGACATCCCGCGCGGGGCGCTCGCCTCGTCGGTCTCCTTCGTCGACCAGGAGGTGTTCCTCTTCGAGGGCTCGGTCCGCGACAACGTGGCGCTGTGGGACCCGTCGATCCCGGACGACGCGGTCGTCGAGGCGTTGCGGGACGCGGCGCTCTATGACGTCGTCCTGCGGCGGCCCGGCGGCATCCACAGCAAGGTCGAGCAGGACGGCCGCAACTTCTCCGGCGGGCAGCGCCAACGTCTGGAGATCGCGCGGGCGTTGGTGCGCCGGCCCAGCATCCTGGTGCTGGACGAGGTGACCAGCGCGCTGGACGCGGAGACCGAGCAGGCGGTGATGGACAACCTGCGCCGGCGCGGCTGTGCATGCGTGGTGATCGCCCATCGGCTCAGCACGGTGCGCGACAGCGACGAGATCGTCGTGCTCCAGCACGGCACGGTCGTGGAGCGCGGGCGGCACGAGGAACTGGTGGCGCGCGGCGGCTCGTACGCGGCCCTGGTCAGGGAGCGTTGAGATGACGGCCGTACCCGAGGGCGGCGGCGACGTCGTGCTCGCCGCGCTGGGGCAGATGGGTTCGCGGATCGACTGCGCCGGCTTCGGCCGCCTCGATCTGGAGGGTCCGCAGGTGCTGTGGCTGGTCGCGTCGGGCGCGTTGGACCTGTTCGCGGTGGACGCCGAACAGCAGGGCCACTGGCACCACTTGGGCCGTCTGGAGGCGGGCGCGCTGCTGCTCGGTCCGGTCACCGGCCCGCAGCACACGCTGGTGGCCCGCCCGTTGCGGGACTGCGTGGTGCACCGCATCGGTCTGCGCGAGCTGTACCAGCCCGCGAACACCCAGACCTGGTCCTACGACGAGTACGGCAACCCCCAGTACGTGCCGCCGACTTCGAGCCCGCTGGAGTACGCGCTCGCCCTCGGCGTCGGGCGCGGTCTGTCCATCCTCTTCCAGGCGCCGATGGCCACCGAGCGGGCCATGGAGGATGGGGGTGCCCCCGCGCGAGTTTATTCGAGCGTGGGGGAGGACGACGATGTGTTCTGGATGCAGGTGCCGCCGGGCAGCGTGCAGTACGGCTCGCTGTACGGCGCCGAGGCGGCCGCCGACCTGCTGATGGACCCCGCGGTGTGGCAGAGCATGGTCGATCAGCAGTACCGGCTGCTGACCACGCTGGACCGCTGGATCGAGCAGCTGGAGCGCACCCACGAGACGCGCACGGCCGCCGGCATCAAGGCGGGCGAGGCGGTCCGCGCCCAGGCCGACCGGACGCTGCTGGCGTCGATCGGCAAGAAGCCGGGGCAGCGCACGACGGCCGCCGACGCCGACGCCACCTTCGCCGCCTGCAAGCTCGTCGCCCGGGCCGCCGGGATCACCCTCGCCGAGCCCTCGCAGATGGGCGCCGACAGCGACCGGCTGGACCCGGTCGAGCGGGTCGCGCTCGCCTCCCGGGTGCGCGCCCGGGCAGTACGGCTCGACGGCCGCTGGTGGCGGGACAACGTGGGCCCGCTGGTCGGGCACCGGGCGTTGTCCGGAGCGCCGGTCGCGCTGCTGTGGCGGCGCGGCGGCTATGTCGCGGTGCATCCGGCGACCGGGCGGGAGACGCCGGTCGAGAAGGCCAACGCGGCGGAGTTCGAGCCGCGGGCCGTCATGTTCTACCGGCCGCTGCCGGAGCGGCGGCCGAGCCCGCTCGGGCTGCTGCGGTTCAGCATGCGGGGCACCGGCGGCGATCTGACGAACCTGCTGCTCAGCGGGCTGGTGACGGTGGCGATCGGGGCGCTGGTGCCGATCGCGACCGGCAAGGTGCTCGGCGAGTACGTGCCGAAGGCCCAGCAGGGGCTGATCGTGCAGGTGTGTCTGGCGGTGATGGTGAGCAGTGTGGTCGCGGCGGCGTTCATGCTGCTGCAGAACCTGACCATCCTGCGGCTGGAGGGCCGGATCGAGGCGACGCTCCAACCGGCCGTCTGGGACCGGCTGTTGCGCCTGCCCACCAAGTTCTTCGCCGAGCGGTCGACGGGTGAGCTGGCGAGCGCCGCGATGGGCATCAGCGCGATCCGGCGGCTGATGGCGGGACTCGGTCCGGCGGTCGCGCAGTCCGTCACGATCGGCGCCATGAACCTGGGGCTGCTGCTCTGGTACAGCGTGCCGATGGCGATGGCGGCGATCGGCATGCTGGTCGTCATCGCCGCCGTGTTCCTGGGCCTCGGGCTGTGGCAGGTGCGCTGGCAGCGGCGGTTGGTGGTGCTGTCCAACAAGCTCAACAACCAGGCGTTCCAGACGCTTCGGGGGCTGCCGAAGCTGCGGGTGGCGGCGGCCGAGAACTATGCGTACGCGGCCTGGGCGGCGCAGTTCGCGCGCAGCCGCGAGCTGCAGCAGGGCCTGGGCCGGATCAAGAATCTCAACACGGTGCTGGGCGCGGTGTATCTGCCGCTGTGCTCGCTGGTGATGTTCATGCTGCTGGCGGGTCCGGCGCGGGGTGCGCTGTCGGCGGCGGACTTCCTCACCTTCAACACGTCGATGACGATGCTGCTCACCTCGGTGACCTCGCTGACCGGCGCCTTCGTCTCGGCGGTGGCCGCGCTGCCGCTGTTCGAGGAGATCCGGCCGGTGCTGGAGGCGACGCCCGAGGTCCGTACGGGCAACACCCGCCCCGGCCCGCTGACCGGCGCGCTCGAAGCCCGCCGTCTCTCCTTCCGCTACTCCGACGACGGTCCCCTGGTCCTCGACGACGTCTCCTTCGAGGTGCGGCCGGGCGAGTTCGTGGCGATCGTCGGCCCGAGCGGCTGCGGCAAGTCGACGCTGCTGCGGCTCCTCATCGGCTTCGACAAGCCGGTGTCCGGCAGTGTGCTGTACGACGGCCAGGACCTCGCGGCCCTCGACCAGTCGGCGGTGCGCCGCCAGTGCGGGGTGGTGCTGCAGCACGCCCAGCCGTTCACCGGCTCGCTGCTGGACGTCATCTGCGGCACCGAGGCCTACACGCCGGAGGAGGCGATGGCGGCCGCCGAGCTGGCGGGCCTCGCGGAGGACATCAAGCGCATGCCGATGGGGCTGCACACGATCGTCTCGGGCAGCGGGTCGGTCTCGGGCGGCCAGCAGCAGCGCCTGATGATCGCGCAGGCGCTGATCCGCCGGCCGCGCATCCTGTTCTTCGACGAGGCGACCAGCGCCCTCGACAACGAGACGCAGCGCACGGTCATCGAGAGCACCCGCAAGCTCAACGCCACCAGGGTCGTGATCGCGCACCGGCTGTCGACGGTGCTGGACGCCGACCGGGTCGTGGTGATGGAGAACGGCAAGGTCGCCCAGCAGGGCCCGCCCGCCGAGCTCCTTGCGGACACCGGCGGCCGACTGCACGAGCTGGTACGGCGGCAGCTGAGTTAGCGCTCCGCTGGACGTGCCGCGATGTGCCGTCGTTCGGCTGCGGCGCCGTCGTGGCTGGTCGCGCAGTTCCCCGCGCCCCTGACGGGGCGCTGCCGACCCGCTCAGGCCATGTGGATCAGTCCTTCGCAACGGTCTGTGGCCGCGGCTCACGGTTCCTGCAAGGTGCCCGCCCACAGCCCGGGCACCCGGCCGCCCGCGCAGGTCAGCTGCTGGGTCGCGGTGACCCGCAGGGCCGCCGCGAAACGGGCCGGGTCGCGCAGGAACTCCATGTGGATGCCGGGGAACTCCGCCCAGGGCGCCCCGATCCGGCGGGCGATCTCGATCGAGGGGCGGGCGTAGTAGGTGCCGCGGTCCTCGGCGCCGGCGGCCAGCAGGATCGGGAACGGGGCCGCCCGGAGGGCCTCCTCGTCGGGGCGGAAGCCGCCGAAGCCCGCCCATTCCGTCCCGAAGAGGTGGTCCTGGTTGGCCAGGAAGCGCTGCCAGAGGTCGGCGGGCCAGCGGTAGGCGCCCTCGCCGCGGGTCGTCTCGGCGAACCGGCGCCCGGCCGCGGGCCCGCCGCCGGCGGCGTACAGCGCGGCCAGTTCGGGGAAGAAGCCGCGCTCCGGGTCGTCGTCCGGCAGGACGTTCACGGCGGGCGGTTCATGGGCGATCAGGCCCGCCAGCGCCTCCGGGTGCGCGGCGGCCAGGGTGAGTCCGATGATCGCGCCCGCGCTGTTGCCGAAGACCAGGGCCCGGCCGCCGGCCAGGCCGTCGATCAGCGCCCGGGCGTCGGCGGCCTGCTGGGCGAGCCGCATCGGCCCGTCGCCCGCGCCGCCGCTGCGGGAGTTGCCCCGGCGGTCGTAGGTGATCACCGTGAAGGCGTCGGCGAGGTCCTCGGCCACGGCCGTGTAGTAGCCGGCGTCTCCCCCGGCCCCGCTGATCATCAGCAGCGCCGGGCCGCTGCCGCGCACCTCGTGGTACAGGCCGGTGCCGTCGATGTCGAACACACCGCTGCGCATGTCTGAGCTCCCCTCGCCGCGCCCCGCTAACGAAACTTTGCCGTTTCGCTGAAACTGGTTTAGCCTCTATCTGTACGAAACCGTTTCGTTTACGGGTTCTTTGCCTTCACGTCCCTGGAGTGGTTCCCATGTCTCCGAAGACCCTTACGGACGGCACCCTCACGGGTGCCGAACAGGATCCGTCCGCGGCATCCGCCAAGAAGTGGTGGATCCTCGCGGTCGTCGCCCTGGCCCAGCTGATGGTGGTGCTGGACGCCACCATCGTGAACATCGCCCTGCCCTCCGCCCAGGCCGACCTCGGCTTCTCCGACGGCAGCCGGCAGTGGATCGTCACCGCGTACGCCCTGGCGTTCGCCTCCCTGCTGCTGCTCGGCGGCCGGATAGCCGACCTCTTCGGCCGTAAGACGGCCTTCCTCGTCGGCGTCGTCGGCTTCGCCGCCGTCTCCGCGCTCGGCGGCGCCGCGACCAACTTCGAGATGCTGGTGACCGCCCGCGCACTGCAGGGCGCCTTCGGCGCGCTCCTCGCGCCGGCCGCGCTCTCACTGCTCAACACCACGTTCACCGACGCCAAGGAGCGCGCCAAGGCGTTCAGCGTCTACGGCGCCATCGCCGGCGCGGGCGGCGCCGTCGGCCTGCTGCTCGGCGGCATCCTGACCGACGCGCTCGACTGGCGCTGGACGCTCTACGTCAACGTGGCCATCGCCGTGGTCGCCTTCGCGGGCGGCTGGCTGCTGCTCTCCAACCACCGCGACGCAGCGAACTCCAAGCTGGACGTGCCCGGCACCATTCTGGTCGCCTCGGGTCTGTTCGCCGTCGTGTACGGCTTCTCCAACGCGGAGACGCACGACTGGAGCTCCCCGCAGACCTGGGGCTTCCTGATCGCGGGCGGGCTGCTGCTGGCGGCCTTCGCCTGGTGGCAGACGCGCGCCGCGCACCCGCTGCTGCCGCTGCGCATCCTGTTCGACCGCAACCGCGCGGCCTCGTTCTTCGCCGTGCTGATCTCCGGCGCGGGCATGTTCGGCGTGTTCCTCTTCCTCACCTACTACCTGCAGCTCAACCTCGGCTTCAGCCCGACGAAGACGGGTGTGGCGTTCCTGCCGATGGTCGCGGCGCTCATGGTGGCGGCGCAGATCGGCACCACGGTCCTGGTGCCGAAGCTCGGCCCGAAGGCGGTCATCCCGCTGGGCTTCGCGATCGCCGCGGTCGGCATGGGCTGGCTGACCGGGATCGGCGTCGGCTCCGACTACATGAGCGCGGTGCTGCCGCAGCTGATCGTCATCGGAGTCGGCCTCGGCCTGGTCATGCCGCCCGCCATGCAGCTGGCCACCGGCGGGGTCGCCGCCGAGGACGCGGGCGTGGCCTCCGCCACGGTCAACGCCATGCAGCAGGTGGGCGGTTCGATCGGCACGGCCCTGCTGAACACCCTCGCCGCGAGCGCCGCGACCGACTACCTGGCCGGGAAGGACCCGACGAACAAGCTGGTCCAGGCGCAGGCCACCATCGAGAGCTACACCACCGCGTTCTGGTGGTCGGCCGGCTTCTTCGCCGCGGGCGCGGCCATCGCGTTCGCGCTCTTCCGCCGCGGGGTGCCGCAGGTGGACGCCGACGCGGCGCCGGTGGTCCATATGTGACGGACCCTTCGAGGAGAGCCGCATCAGGGAGAGGGGCCGCCGTCCGGGATGGACGGCGGCCCCTCTGTGCTGCGCCCGCGGCGCAGCCTTTGTCGTGCCGGAGGCCGGCGGGCGGCCCCACACCACCCGCCGGCCTCCTGGTGCGGGATCGCCGTGGTCCCGGGTCAGGCTCGCACTCCCCACGTCACGAGCCTGCCTCGGCCGTCCCCACGGGGACCGGGCGACCCCGGCTCTCAGAACGCGAAGAGGCTGCTCGCGGCAGCGTTCCTCACGCACTCGTTGGCGAAGGCGCGCTCGAAGGAGACGCGCTTGCCCTGCCACACGCCGTCGACGGTGACGACCACCGGGTCGTACTGCTTGGTGCAGATGCCGCCGCCCGGACCCGCAAGGGCGTCGAGGTCGCCGCCGGCGGCGCGCAGTTCGGCGCAGGCGAGGGCGGCGGCGGGGTGGGTGCCGGAGGGCCTCGGCGCGCAGTTCAGGGTCACGGCCCGGGCCGCGTCGACGGTGGCGGCGCTCTCTCCGTGGCCCACGGTCAGCACGAGGGCCGACGGGGCGTAGAGGGAGGTCGGCGCTGCGGCCGGGGCGGCGAGCGCGGACCCGGTGAGGGGTCCGCAGACGGTGGCGGCCGTGAGGCCCAGGGTCGCTGCCCAGCGCGCGGTGTTCCGCATTGTGTGCATCCTTCCGCTCGATTCGGGGGTGTGCCGCTCCGGCTCCGATGGGTGCCGGACGCGACGAGCGCGAGTCTGCCGAGTCCGCCGCCGAATCTCACCTCGACCCCACCGGTTTCGGTAACCTTGCGTATTGAATCAGTGGCGTGAAGTGACGGAATTCGAACGTTCCAACGCCGGAAGCAAGCGCTTCATGATCCCTTCGGTCGACTCGATGACCGGTTTTCATAGCTCCGTTAATCGGCCTGAAACATTCCGCTCCGCGGCCGTCACGGATGCCCAGGGGCGGAGTAATGTTGATTACATGATTACCGCAGAGCAGAACGAGAAGCTGAGGGGCTGGTTCGCGGGCCGGCTGCCCGACGATCTCTTCGACGAGCTGACCGAGGTGACGGTCGATCGCGAGGAGATCACCGTCGTCGGCCGCATCCCCGCGCCCCGGCTGGCCGAGGACGCCCCGGCCGCCGAACGCGAGGCCGCCGTCGCCGCCCGGATCCAGGAGTTCCGGGAGCGCACCCGCGAGGCCCGGATGGCCGTGGCCGGCGACGCGGAGCACCGGTTCCGGCGGAAGGTGTCCTGGGGCGTGGTGTGCGACGGAGAGCGCGCACTGTTCACGCATGTGGCCGCGCCCGTGATGACCCGGCTGCGGCAGCCCGAGCGCCAGGTCCTCGACACCCTGATCGCCGCGGGCGTGGCCCGCAGCCGCAGCGACGCGCTCGCCTGGTGCGTCCGGCTGGTCCAGCGCCACACCGACGACTGGCTCACCGAGCTGCGGGACTCCCTCGAACACGTCCAGCGGGTACGCGCCCAGGGACCGGACGCGGAAGCGGACACAGGTACAGGCACGGACACGGCCGGGGACGCAGGCTCGGAGGAGGTGGCTGATTCGTCCACTCGTGACGCCGAGGAAGGATGATTCGCCCTCTGGCCGGGGTCTGTCCCAGCGCCGTACCTTCGGCAGACCCCGATCAGGACGGCATCCCCGGAGGCGCTGCAGGTCTTCAACCGCCGTCAGCGCGGGGGCCGTTACTGGTTCGCGCACGGCTGGAACCGGCGGGGCATGACCGCGTGGTGGGTGTCGGCCTGCCGCTGTCCCTCGCCGTCGCCGCCGTGCTCTGTCTGACGCTGCTGCGGATCTTCCCCGAGCCCCGGGCGGTGTACGCGCCGCAGGGTCCTCGGCCGGTCCGGATGTGTCGGCCGACGAACGTGCGGCGGAGCCGTCGCACCGCTGAACTCCCCCGCGCCTACCCGCCGGTATGGTCGCCCTGCGACGCAGGCTCGACCATGGGACGACGAGAGGCGGGACGGACGGGATGGCCAAGCACTGGGGAGACTTCCAGTACGAGATCTATCTCAACGGGATGACGGGCGCGGTGCCCCGACTGCCCACGGACCTCACCCGGCTGGAGGCGCTCACCGAACAGCGCCTCGGGCCGGGTCCGGTCGGTTATGTGGCGGGCAGCGCGGGGGACGGCAGCACGGCGCGGGCGAACCGGGCGGCCCTGGAGCGCCGCCGGATCGTGCCGCGGATGCTGCGGGACGTGCACGAGCGGGACCTGTCGGTCGAGGTGCTGGGCCGCACCCTGCCCGCCCCGCTGGCCCTCGCGCCGGTGGGCGTGCTGTCGATCATGCACCCGGAGGCGGAGTCCGCGGCGGCCCGGGCCGCGGCCGCCCAGGGGGTGCCGTACATCCTGTCCTCGGCGTCCAGCACACCCGTCGAGCAGGTCGCCGAGGCGATGGGGGACGCCGAGCGCTGGTTCCAGCTGTACTGGTCGAAGGACCGTGAGGTGACCCGGAGTCTTCTCGGCCGGGCGAAGGCGAGCGGGTTCACGGTGCTCGTGGTCACCCTGGACACCCCGATGCTGGCCTGGCGACCGCGCGATCTGGACCAGGCCTATCTGCCGTTCCTGCACGGTGTGGGCACCGCCAACTACTTCACCGACCCCGCTTTCCTCGCGGGCCTGGCCAAGCCGGTGCACGAGGATCCGAACGCGGCCGTCCTGCACTTCGTCGGCCTGTTCGCGGACCCCGGCAAGACCTGGCCGGACCTGGCGTTCCTGCGGGAGAACTGGGACGGGCCCATCGTCCTCAAGGGCGTTCTGCACCCCGACGACGCCCGACTGGCCGCCGACGCCGGGATGGACGGCGTGGTGGTCTCCAACCACGGCGGCCGGCAGGTGGCCGGTTCGGTGGCGGCCGCCGACGCGCTGCCCCGGATCGCGGCGGCGGTGGGCGACCGGCTGACCGTCCTGTTCGACAGCGGGATCCGCACCGGCGACGACGTCTTCAAGGCACTGGCCCTGGGCGCGCGGGCGGTGCTGCTGGGCCGGCCCTACGTCTATGGACTCGGCCTGGACGGGCAGCCCGGCGTCGAGCACGTGATCCGGTGTCTGCTCGCCGAGTTCGACCTCACCCTGGCCCTGTCCGGCCACGCCCGTCCGTCGACCGTCGGCCCGGCGGACCTGGCCGACGAGACACGGTGAGCTCCGGCCGACGCCGTACGGACGGGACGGGTCCGGACGCGACGCACACGCCGTCCCGTCGCCGAACCCCGTCTCCGTCCGTCAGGCCGTTCCGTCCGCCAGGTCGATCGGCTGGGCCGACGGCGGTGCGTCCGTGCCGGTGACCGCGAGGGAGCCGGGCGTGGCGGTGGGGGTGTCGGTCAGCCAGCGCTGGCCCGTGGAGTGGTCGCGGACCTTGACGACGACGTCGGAGCCCGCGACCTCGCCGGCGGTCGCCAGGGCGAGCGCGTCGTCCCAGCGGGGCAGCAGCTCGCCCTGGACGGTGAGGTCGTAGCGGACGTCGTCGCCGCGGGCGTCGGTCTCGTCCGCGCACGCGCCGAGCATGACCACGCCGGCGTCGACGTGCGAGTCCACGCACAGGTCGGGGTGGGACGCGCTGCGCAGCTGTCCGTCGTCGCTGTACGACCACAACTGCGTCTCGTCGGAACCGCAGGCGGCCAGTTCGACGGCGGCGCCCGCCTGCGCCTCGCCGTTGATGTCGAGGCACAGGTCGGCGGCGGCGTTGCGCAGCCGCGTCTGCTGCGGTGCGGTGGGCAGTTGGGCGGTGTCGGGGGCCGTCGACCCGGCGGTGACGGACGGCGAGTCGACTCCGGGGACGCTGCCGCTGGTGGAGGCGGCCGGGTCGGCGCCGCCGTCGTCCGACCACATGCCGGCCGCGAGCAAGGTCGTCAGCAGGCCGGCCGAGGCCAGGCCGACGCCGGTGAACAGGGTGCGCGGCGAACGCGGCGAACGCTCCTCCCCGGACGTCCGGCGGCGGGGCGACGGAATGCGCGAGAGGAGGTTGCCGCCGCGCTTTCCGCGCGTGCCGCCCCCGCCGCGGTGCCGCGCGGATCCCTTGAGCCGTACGGTCTGCTGCTTGGTGCGGCCGGGGCGGGTGTCGTGGTAGCGGCGGGCGCCCCAGCCGAGCACCGCCTCGGCGAGCAGCAGGCCGAGGCCGCTCTCGAAGTGGCCGAGCTGTTCGGCGGCGGAACGGCAGTAGCGGCACTCGTCCATGTGCTTGCGCACATCCGGCAGAAGATCGCCGCCGCGCCGGATGGGCACGTCGAGAAGCCGGTTGTAGAAGCGGCAGTCCTTGCTCGGCGCGAGTTCCGCGTGTGCGCGGACGACGCCCTCGCGGAGCTTGTCCCGGGCCTGTTCGAGGGCGGCGGACACGGTGTCGGTGTCCATGCCGAGCAGTCCGGCGGCGACGGTGATCTGCTCGCCCTCGACCTCCACGTGCCACAGGACGCAGCGGGCGACCGCGGGCAGGCCCTGGAACGAGCGCTCCGCCAGCACCCGGTTCTCCGGCGTCATGGACTTCGCGGCCCGCATCCCCCGGGCGCCGGCCGGCTTGCGCAGCACCGGCAGCACACCGGACAGCCCCTCGTCGGCGGACCACAGCCCGGCCATGTCCCGCACGGTCACCAGCAGCCGGGGGCGCAGCGCGGTACCGGGCTCGCCCAGTTTGAGCCGGTCGAGGACCTGGTGGAAGGCGCCCGCGGTGAGCATGGAGGCGACGTTCCCGGAGGAGGCGAGGCAGATGGCCGCGTACTCGTGCACCGGCCGCCAGTGCCGGGCGATCAGCAGGGCGGTGGACTGGGCGACCTCGCTGTCCGCGCCACCGCGTATCCCGGCGGCGAGGGACTCGTCGGACTCTCCGGGGCCCGCGCCCGGCGGCGGATACGGCGGAAGAGGAGGTTGAGCGGTGGGCACTGAGCGAGTTCCTTTGATACGTACCTGTTCGGTGCGGCAGGGAGCGTGAGTTCGCCTCCGCCGACGAACGCAGGGGGCCCGGCCTCGACCCCCCGCACGGGTCCTTCACCTTTACACAACTAAGTCGTGCACAACAAGGCGGCGGCTGAAGCTGCGCTTTGTTGATGGAAAGTCGATAAGCGGAACCAACTTCCACCGCTCATCGCGCCTTTCGGCGGCCCCGAGAACCTGCCGAGGCGTCCCGGCCGAGATCCGCCCCTGCGCCCCGTGTGAAACACGCGCACGCAGCGGTGTGCCTCGCACGCTCCCGGCGCACCGGCCCAGGTAGTTGGCTGGAACCGGCCACTTCCTCGGAGGCCCCGCGCAGGACGGCGGCTCTCCTGCGCGAAACGGCCGCCGGCCCTGCTCCTCCCGCCCGGGGCCGGCGGCCCGAACCGCTCTGCCGCACCACCGCGCAGGCCTATATCTGCCAGGACCTCAACCGGTCCGCCGCCCCGTAGACGTCGGTCTTGCCGTCGATCAGGTCCCGGGCGAGGTCGACGAGCGCGCCGTACGGCGGATCGATGCCGACTCCGCTGGTGAACATGTACGCCACCGCCGTCGCGCAGGCGAACCGGGCGTTGGCCGAGGGCAGGGGTTTGAGCAGGGTGAGCGTGTGCAGCAGCGCGGCGGCCCGCCAGGCCGGATCCGAGTCCACGCCGAGCTTCGGCGGGTCGACCCGGTGCCGGGCGACGGCGGCGACCAGCGCCGAGAAGTCGTTGATGGTGGGCTGCTCGGGCAGTACCTCTTCATGCCGTTGGAGCAGCCAGGGCACGTCGATGTGGATGACGGATGTCATCGGTCAGGCGACCCGCCCCTCGCCCTGGGCGGAACGTTCGTCGTCGGGGAAGGCGGCGGCGAATTCGTCGGCATGGGACGCGAAGAACCTGCGGAAGGCCTCCGCGCCCTCCTGGAGCGCCCGGTGCCGCGCGATGTCGGCCGCGGCCGCCTCTCGCACGAGTGCCTTCATCGACGTACCGCGTTCCTTGGCGATCTGCCGCAGGTCCTCCAGCTCGCGATCGCTGAACTCCACATTGAGGGCTGGCATGCCCTTCACGGTACCGCGCGGGTACTTACTCGTAAATATCCCCAGGTCAACATGATGACCGCGCGGTACCGGAAGGTGTTCGACCTTGCCCACTCCTGATCGGAGCGGCTATCGCTGAAGCGCTGTCCCTGATCCGCTGCCCGGTCCGCTACCCCTGGTCCGCCACGAAGGAGGCCATCCGGGTCAGCGCCGCGTTCCAGTTGATCGCGGTCTCGTTCGTCGACCAGGACTGGATGTCGTCGATGTAGCAGAACTGGCCCACGCAACCCCCCAGCTTGCTCTGCGCATAGGGGTCCTGGATGCTCGAGTTCGCTCCGCCCGCGAGGGTCCCGGCCGGCGGGTTCGGCAGGTTCGGGTCGAGCTGGTGCGCGTACCAGCGGCTGTGCTGGTGGTGGGAGTCGACGTCGCCGTAGCCGGTCACGTACGAGATGTTCAGCGCGTTGCGGCCGAGGACGTAGTCCATGCTCTGGACCGCCGCGTCCCGGTACTTCGAGGCGCCGGTGAGGTCGTAGGCGGTGGCGATGACCACGGCGTTGTTGAGGACCTGGTGGCTGGAGCCCCAGTCGTAGCGGTTGTCGGTGGGCGCGTAGGGCATGCCGTACGGCTGTGCGGCCAGCGTGGCGAGGTAGGCGTCGGCGCCCCGCACCACCGATCGGCGCACCTTGTCCCGGCCGGGCAGCCTGTTCGGGACGGTCGCGAGGTCGAGCCGGCCGGCGGCGGCCGTACGGGACCAGTCGAAGCCGTTGGGGACGAAGACGTCGGCGGTGTGCACCGGGGAGTTCAGCACATGGTCGGCGAACTGCTGCTCCGCGGTGGTGAGATACAGCTCGGCGGCCGCCCAGTAGAACTCGTCGGTCGCGTCGTCGTCGTTGTAGGCGCCGCCGCCGATGCCGTCGGCCGGGTCCGCGTGGACGTCCGGGTGGGCGAGGGCCGCCGTCCATGCCTTGCGCGCCGCTGTCAGCGCCTTCGCCGCGAACGCCTTGTCGTAGGGCCGGTAGAGGCGGGCCGCCTGGGCTGCCGTCGCGGCCAGGTTGAGGGTCGCGGCAGTGGTCGGCGGGTGCAGTTCGCGCTTCTGCGGGTCGGCGCTCGGCAGCAGCGGCAGGCCGGTCCACTGCTCGTCGTGGATCTTGTGGTGGGCCATGCCGGCCAGGGGCTGCCCGTCCGGCACCTGCATCTTCAGCAGGAAGTCCAGCTCCCAGCGGGCCTCGTCGAGAACGTCCGGCACCCGGTTGCCGCTCTCGGGGAGGGCGAGCGTGCCGTCGCCGAGCGCCGCCGGGCGGCCGGTGCGGGCGACGAGGGAGCGTTCGTAGGTGCTCAGCAGCTCCCATGCGGCGATGCCGCCGTTGACGACGTACTTGCCGTGGTCGCCGGCGTCGTACCAGCCGCCGGTGACGTCCAGGGTGTAGTCGCACACCCCGGGTTGGCAGGGGACGGCCGAGTCGCCCTGGTTGGGGGCCACGCCCACATGGCCGGCCGGCCTGCCGTAGCCGGGGCGCAGATCGTCCCGGATCTCGATGCCGCTGCGCTGTGTGTAGTAGTACTTCACCGCGTCCAGCCGCAGTCGCTCATAGCCGGCCGTGCCGATGTCGAAGGGGTGGCTGGTCTCGCCGTCGGCGACCAGCGTGAAGCCGGCGCCGCGCTTGCGGTAGGCGCCGAAGTCGATGGAGTGGACCTTCTGCCCGGAGGAGACGTCGAGGCCGCGCGGCACGCTCCAGCCGTGCGCGACCGTCGCCCCCGCGGCGTTCTTCAGCTGCCAGGGCAGCCTTACGGCGGCGTCCGTGACGAGCGTGGCGTTCTTCGGTCCGGCGGGCAGATAGCCGACCTGGTTGACCCGCACCCGCGGTCCGGTGTCAGGCTCGTAGACCTCCGGCGGCACCCCGCCCAGCAGGGAGACGTCGTCCAGGCAGAACCGCCAGGGATCCGCACTTCCGCCGACCTGGAAGGCGACCTGCCCCTGTGCGCTGTCGACCGGCGAGGTGAAGGTGTAGGAGTACGAGTCCCCCGCCGCGTCCAGCACCGGGGTCGCCTCGTACCAGGTGTCGTACGGAGAGACCCCGAGGCCCACGATCGCCCGCACCACGTGCCCCTCGGGCACTCCGGAGGCGCTGAAGGCGAAGCGGTACGTCGACCCCTTCACCAGGGTGATCGCGTCCTGGCCGACGGCTGAGTCCCAGCGGTCGACCGTGCCGCCGGGCACGTCCGCGCACAGCCGGCCGTCGGCGAGAGCGGGCGTGACGTTGCTCGTCCACCACGGGTCGGCGGTCGAGTCGAAGCCGCCGTTCCTGACCTGCTCGACCTCGTCGGCGCCGGCCTGCTGCACGGGCAGCGCGGTGAGCGCCGCGCCCAGCAGCGCCGCGAGGGACAGCAGGGCGGTTCTGCGTCGTTTCACGTCCGGGCTCCTCGATCCAGTGGGAGCGCTCCCAGGAAGGGGTCGCAGGACATGTTTGTTGCAGTCATGACACCCCGTCAACGGGTCGGACGGGATGAGGCCGAGATGTGGACGAGATGCGGACGAGACGGCCTCGAGGCCGTTGTCAGTGGTGCGTCCTAGTGTGGGCGGCAGGAGCACTCGTCGCGCACACGAAGAGGAACGGGGAACCGCCATGACCACCCTGCCCGGCCGGCCGAACACCGCCCTGCTCGTCATCGACGTCCAGAAGGGCGTGGTGGCGGGCACGCCTCGACGCGATGAGGTGATCGCCAACATCGACACCCTGATCGACGCGGCGCGCGCGCAGGACGTGCCGGTGATCTGGGTGCAGCACTCCGGCGACGACCTCGAACGCGGCAGTGAGAACTGGGAGTACGTGGAGGATCTGGTCCGCCTCGACTCCGAACCGCTCGTCCACAAGACCTACTTCGACTCCTTCGAGGACACCGAGCTGGAGTCGGTGCTCGCGAAGCGCGGGGTGGGCCGGGTCGTCGTCACGGGGGCGCAGACGGACGCCTGCATCCGCGCGACCCTGCACGGTGCCTTCGTGCGGGGGTACGACGTCACGCTGGTGGGCGACGCGCACACCACGGAGGACCTCAGCGCGTACGGCGCTCCGGCCCCGGAGCAGGTGATAGCCCACACCAACCTGTACTGGTCGTGGCAGAGCGCGCCCGGCCGCAGCGCGGGCACGGTGGACACGGCGAAGGTGACGTTCGAGGCGGGCTGAGGCGGCCGGCGCGGGCTGAGGGGCAGGGCGGTGTCCAGCCGGTTCCCTTCGGCCCGAACACCGCCTGCCCCTCCCCGTTCGGGTCGGCTACGCCTCCAACCTGCTGATGCGGACGGCTCCTTGAAGGGTGCCGGGTGCGCTGCTGGTCAGCGTCAGCCGCAGCTTCGAGCCGCGTACGGGGGCGAAGGTGAGTGCCGTCGGCGCGTCCGAGGCGGTGGCCCAGTCGACGGCCGCTCCGGTGACCGGCACATACCGCTCGCCGTCGAAGACCTCCGCCTCGACCGTCGCGGGCAGGCTGTGCGTGGCGTCGACGGTGAAGGACACTTCCACCCGGTGGAAGTCCCGGGCGCGCCCGTAGTCCACCGACACCCAGTCCTCGGGCCGGGCTCCGCCGAAGGCGGGCAGCAGGGCCGTGGCCGCCTTGGTGAAGGCGTTGGACCAGCCGGTGGCCGGGTCGCCGTCCAGCATGGCTGCGGGCAGGGTGTCCGGGCGGCCGGAGTAACCGGCGTCCGCGGCAGGGAAGTTCACCGGCGCCGGAAGGTCGGGGGCGAAGGCGGCAGGCGGGGTGGCGGCCGTCGAGCGGGCGGGTGTGGTGCGTACGGCGACCGTGCCCGTGCGCAGGCCGTCCACGCGCGCGGTCACCTTCAGGGCGCAGGCCCGGGTCCCGGAGCGCACGATGGCGAGGGCCTTTCCGCAGAACGCGGTGCGGGTGCTGGCCTGGTACCGCTCGGCGCTCTCCTCCCGGCCGTTGTCGAGGCCGGCGAGGGAGCCGCCGGTCACCTCGAAGGAGATGAGGTGCTCGGCGTCGGGCACCACGGTCCCGCGCGCGTCGACCACGTCGGCGGTGACGAAGACCAGTGAACGCCCGTCCGCCGGCAGGGACCTGCGGTCCGCGGTGAGACGTACGGCGTGCGGGGCGCCGGCCGTGCGCAGCCGGTCGACGGCGACCGGGCGGCCGTTCCTGCGCGCCACCGCCTTCAGCTCACCCGGCGCGTACGGCACCCGCCAGGTCAGGTGCAGCTTGCCCGCGCTGCCGTTGGGGCTGGTGTAGCTGCCGGGGTAGGGGCCGGCGGTGACGGTCTTGTCGTCGCCGGTGGCCTCGGTGGTCTCCAGATAGAGCCGGCCGTCGACGGTCTTCTTCGTGTCGAACTTCCGCACCCCCAGGGACTTTCCGTTCAGATACAGCTCGACGGTGTCGACGTTGGAGTACGCCCACACCTCGACCGTGTCGCCCACCGCGTGATTCCAGGTCGTCGGCAGCAGATGGACCATGGGCTCGTCGACCCACTGGCTGCGGAAGAGGTGGTACATGTCCTTCGGGAAGCCGGCCGTGTCGACCGCGCCGAAGAAGGACGCCTTCACGGGGAAGACGTTGTACGGCGTGGGCTCGCCGATGTAGTCGATGCCGGACCACAGGAACTGCCCGGCGAACCACTTCCGGTCGCGGTCCTTCTTGTGCCCGTACTCGCCGCTCATCGTCCAGGAGGCGAGATTGTTGTCGTAGGACGAGGTCGCCCGTCTGCCGGGGGTGTGGTTCTCACCGGTGTTGAGGTGCTCGGGCTCCTGGTACGTGCCGCGGGTCGAGGTCTCCGAGGAGGACTCGGACTCGAAGAGGAAGAGGTGCGGGTAGGTCGCGTGCAGCACGTCCACGGACCTGGCGGTGTTGTAGTTCAGGCCGAGGCCGTCCAGCTTGGCGAGCATCAGGTCGGCGGCGGAGCCCTTGGCGGGCGGGGTGCGGTACTTGTCCGAGCCGATGACGATCGGGCGGGTGTCGTCCACCGCCCTGATCGCGGCGATGATGCGGTCGGCCATGGCGAGACCGGCGGTGGAGGTGGAGTCGGTGATCTCGTTGCCGATGGACCACAGCAGGACGGCGGGCGAGTTGCGGGCGGCGAGCACCATCTCGGTGGCGTCCCGCTCGCACCACTCGTCGAAGAACCGTCCGTAGTCGTACCGCGTCTTGCCGGTCTTCCAGCAGTCGAAGGCCTCCACCAGCATCACGATGCCCAGTTCCTCGCAGACCCGGATCATCTCCGGCGACGGCGGGTTGTGGGAGGTCCGGAAGGCGTTGACGCCCATCGACTTCATGATCGTCATCTGTCGGCGGACGGCGTCGACGCTGATCGCGGCGCCGAGCGCGCCGAGGTCGTGGTGGAGGTCGACTCCCTTGATCTTGGCGTGGGTCCCGTTGAGGTGGAAGCCCTCGTCCGGGTCGAAGCGGAAGGTGCGGATGCCGAAGGGCGTGCGGTAGGTGTGCGTGCGCCGGCCGGCCACGCGCAGTTCGGTCTCCAGGGTGTAGCGGTGCGGGGTCGCGAAGTCCCACCGCAGGGGGTCGGTCACGGTGAGTTCGTGGATCTCCGTGGCCCGGTCGGTCACGGCGACCGTGGAGGAGGTGCGTGCGACCGTGCGGCCGTTCGGGGCGAGGATCCGCGAGACGACCTCGACGGCCGCGCCGGCGCCGGACGCGTCGGCGACGGTGGTCGCGACCCGGACGACGGCCCGGTCGTCGGTGATCTCGGGGGTCGTGACATGGGTGCCCCAGCGGGCCACGTGCACCGGCTCGGTGACGACGAGGCGGGCCTCGCGGTAGATGCCGCTGCCGGAGTACCAGCGGCTGCTCGGGAGCCGGTTCTGCACCTTGACCGCGATCACGTTCTTGGTGACGCCGTCGGTGTGCAGCAGGTCGGTGAGGTCGAAGGCGAAGCCGGTGTACCCGTACGGGTGGCGGCCGACCTCGACGCCGTTGCAGTGGACGTAGGAGTCCATGTAGACGCCGTCGAACTCGATCGAGATCCGCCGGCCGGCGTCGGCGGGCGGCAGGGTGAAGGCGAGGCGGTACCAGCCCAGGCCGCCGGGGAAGAAGCCGGTGCCGCTGGTCGTGCCGTGCTGCGTGGTGGGCGTCTGCTCGATGCTCCAGTCGTGCGGGACCGCCACCGCACGCCAGGTCGAGTCGTCGTAGCCGGGGGCGGCGGCGTCCGCGTACTGCCCGGTCGGGTCGGTGATCCCGCCCGGGTTGACCAGCGCGAACCGCCAGCCGTCGCGCAGCGGGACCGTGCGACGGCCGAAGGCGCTCGCCACGGCCTCGGCGGCCTGCGCCGCCGGGGTGCCGAGGAGCGCTCCGGCGGCCGGTGCGGCCGCGGAGGCGAGTAGGACCGATCTGCGAGTGACCGTCATGGTCGGCTCTCCCTCATCAGGAACCAGAAGTACTCACAACTGATCGATAACAAACAGAATCTGACGACGGGCCACTCCTGTCCGTCAAGGGCACGGAAAGCGCCTTCTGTCCCGGCCGCCCCGACCGTCAGGCGGGGCACCCGGTCGCGCACAAGCTCCACGCACTAGGCTGGAGCCCGAGTTATGCACTTGTTCACTGTGCGTAAGGGCGATGGAGTGGCGACGATGAGCCCGGTGGATCCGTTCGACGATGCCTCGACCGCGCGGGCCGTCATCGACGACCGGGGGAACGTGGTCCGGTGGGGCGCCGGCGCCCGTCGGCTGCTGGGGTACGAGGCGGCCGAAGCGGTGGGCCGCCCCGCCGCCGACTTCCTGGCCGACACCGCCGCCGACACCGCGGCCGACACCGCCGCCGGCACCGAGGCCCCCGCGAGCACCTTCGCCGCGCCGGCCGGCCCCCGGTGGAGCGGCTCCCTGACCCTGCGGCACCGCGACGGCCACACCGTGTCCGTCTGGCTGCTCGCCCTGCGCCGGCCGACGCACGGCTGGCAGGCCGTCGTCCCACCGGCGACCGCCGACCTCGACCCGCCGGACGACGCGCTGACCTCGGCGGCGATGCGACAGTCCCCCTGCCCGATGCTGGTCTGCGACCGGGAGCTGCGGCTGCGCTGGATCAACGACCGGATGGCCGCGCTGATCGACCTGCCCGCCCACCCGGTCGACGGTCTCCGGATCACCGACATCGGCGTCCGCCGCGAGAACACGGAGCTCGAGGAGCAGCTGAGCGATGTGCTCGCGACGGGCCGGCCGCGGGACATCGAGAACTACCTCCGCCCGAGCGGCCTCCAGAACGCCTCCGCCCATCTCACCCGGCTCGCCCCGCTCACCGACGCCGCCGGCCGGGTCCAGGGCGTCTGTCTGACCGGCCATGACTTCACCGAGCACTACCTGGCCCGCGAACGGCTGCGGCTGGTCAACGAGGCGAGCCTGAGCATCGGCACCACCCTCGACGTGACCCGGACGGCTCAGGAGCTGGCGCAGGTCTGCGTCCCCGCGCTCGCCGACTTCGTCAGCATCGACCTGCTCGACCCGCAGGACGGCGTGGAGCCCCCGGCCCGGTTCGCACCGCCGCTGCGGCTGCGGCGCACCGCGCACCACTCGGTCAGCCCCGGCACCCCGGAGGCCGTGGCCGAGCCGGGCCAGGCGCAGGACTACCCGGCGGGGTCGCCGCAGGCCGACTCGCTGGTCGCGGGGCACAGCATCGTCCGCACGGTGGCCGGCGGCGAGCTGGACGCCTGGCTGACCTGGGACACCGCGCGCGCCGCCCGGGTGCGGGAACTCGGCGTCCACTCGACGATGTCCGTGCCCATCCAGGCGCGCGGCGTGACCCTCGGCGTCGCCGTCCTCACCCGGTTCCGGCGGCCCGACCCGTTCACCCCGGACGACGTGCTGCTGGCCGAGGAGGTCACGGCCCGGGCCGCCGTGTGCATCGACAACGCCCGCCGGTACTCCCGTGAGCGTGAGACGGCCCTCGCCCTGCAGCGCAGCCTGCTCCCGCGCACCCTGCCCCGCACGGCCGCCGTCGACGCCGCCTCCCGCTATCTGCCGGCCGCCCGCGCCGGGGTCGGCGGCGACTGGTTCGACGTGATCCCGCTGTCCGGGATGCGCGTCGCCATGGTCGTCGGGGACGTCGTCGGACACGGCGTCCAGGCCTCCGCCACCATGGGCCGGCTGCGCACGGCCGTGCGCACCCTCGCCGACATCGACCTCGCCCCCGACGAGCTGCTGACCCACCTGGACGACCTGGTCGTCAGGCTGTCCGAGGAGGCCGGCGCCGAGGGCAGCCCCGGCGAGATGGGCGCGACCTGTCTGTACGCGGTGTACGACCCCGTGTCGCGGCGCTGCGTGCTGGCGCGGGCCGGGCATCCCCCGCCGGTGCTGCTCCGGGCGGGCGGCACGCCCCGGCAGGTCGAGCTGCCCGCCGGTCCCCCGCTGGGCCTGGGCGGACTGCCGTTCGAGTCGACCGAGCTGCAGCTCGCCGAGGGCAGCGTCCTCGCCTTCTACACCGACGGACTGATCGAGTCCCGGGAGCGGGACGTGGACGCCGCTCAGCGGCTGCTGTCCGAGGCGCTCGCGACGCAGTCGGACTCCCTGGACGAGACCTGCGACCGGATCCTGCGCACCCTGCTCCCGTCCGGCGGCGCCGCCGACGACGTCGCCCTGCTGCTCGCGCGCACCCGGGGCCTGCCCGCCTCCCAGGTCGCGACCTGGGAGGTCCCCGCCGACCCCGCGCTGGTCGCGCCGATCCGCAAGCAGGTCGTCGAGCAGCTGTCGAACTGGCAGCTGAGCGAGGCGTCGTTCACCACCGAGCTGGTGGTGAGCGAGCTGGTCACCAACGCCATCCGGTACGGCTCCCGCCCCATCCGGCTGCGGCTGATCCACGACACGACGACGCTGATCTGCGAGGTGTCCGACGACAGCCACACCGCCCCGCATCTGCGCCGGGCGAAGACCTGGGACGAGGGCGGCCGCGGGCTGCTCCTGGTGGCCCAGCTCACCCAGCGCTGGGGCAGCCGGCACACCCCCGACGGCAAGACGATCTGGGCGGAGCTGTCGCTGTTCGAGGAGGAGTGAGGCGGGCGCCCGGCACCGTGTCCGGGGCTCTTGCCCTCCCGTGTTTTGATGGAGGGGCACCCGGACCTCATCGATGGGCGGGCACCACCAGATCCCGTCCCGGAGTACCGCCCTGAACACCTCGCTCGCCGCTTCGCTGTCCGTCGTCCTGCTCGTCGCCGCTCTCGGGTGGGCGGTGCTGCGTCCCGCCGGGCGGTCGGAGGCACTGGTCGCCGTCCCCGCCGCGGCCGTGGCAATCGTTCTCGGGGCGGTGTCGCCCGGGCATGCGCTGGCCGAGGCCGAGCGGCTCGGGCCCGTCGTCGGCTTCCTCGCGGCGGTGCTGGTGCTGGCGCACCTGTGCGACGTCGAGGGACTGTTCACGGCGTGCGGGGCGTGGATGGCCCGGCGGGCCGCGGGCCGCCCGCGGCGCCTGCTGGTCGCGGTGTTCGTGCTGGCCTCGGTGATCACGGCCGTGCTCAGTCTGGACGCGACGGTGGTGCTGCTGACGCCGGTGGTGTTCGCCACCGCGGCCCGGATGGGCGTGCGGTCCAAGCCGCATGTCTATGCGTGCGCGCACCTGTCGAACACGGCCTCGCTGCTGCTGCCCGTGTCCAACCTCACCAACCTGCTGGCGTTCACCGCGAGCGGGCTGAGCTTCACCCGGTTCGCCGCTCTGATGGCGCTGCCGTGGGTGGTCGCGGTCGGCGCCGAGTACCTGGTCTTCCGACGCTTCTTCGCCGACGATCTGCCCGCCGTCGACCCGGTCGTGGACGACGGCCCGGCGCCCGAGCTGCCGCTGTTCGCGCTGGTCACCGTCGGCTGCACGCTCGCCGGGTTCGTGGTGGCCTCGGCCGTCGGGATCGAACCGGCGTGGGCCGCGTTCGCGGGCGCCCTGGTCATGGCCGGGCGGGCGCTGGTGCGGCGACGGGTGACTGCGGTCGCCGTCGTGCGGGCCGCCGCCCCGGGCTTCCTGGCGTTCGTGCTGGCGCTCGGGATCGTGGTGCGCGCGGTGGTCGACAACGGGCTCGCCGACGCGCTGCGGCACGTCCTGCCCGACGGCTCGGGCCTGCTGACGCTGCTGGGCGTCGCCGCGCTGGCCGCCGTCCTGGCGAACCTGATCAACAACCTGCCCGCGGTGCTGGTCCTGGTGCCGCTCGCCGCCCCGGCCGGGGCCGGGGCGGTGCTCGCGGTGCTGCTCGGGGTGAACATCGGCCCGAACCTGACGTACGCCGGATCGCTGGCGACGCTGCTGTGGCGGCGGGTGGTGCAGGAGCGCGCGGAGCGGGTCGAGGTCGGGGAGTTCACCCGCCTCGGCCTGCTCAGCGTGCCCGCCGCGCTGGTCCCGGCCGTCGTGGCGCTGTGGGCCTCGCTCCAGCTGGTCGGCGCCTGACCGCTCGGGTCAGTGCCGGCCGCCGTCGGAGCCGGAGCCGTATCCCCCGAAGCCGTTGCCCCAGCCGGAGCCGCCGTAGCCGTACCCGGAGCCGCCGGAGGAGCCCGACTGGCCGTCCCACGAGCAGTAGTACCAGGAGTAGTACGAGCAGGACGTGCTGTTCGAACCGGACGACGAGCTCGACGGCGCCTTGGTCGTCGAGGTGGCGGACGGCGTCGGCGTGGGCGTCGGGGGCTTGGCCGCCTTGGGCGTGGGGGTCGGCGCCGGCGTGGCGGAGGCGTCGGTGTCGATTCCCCAGTTGACGAACTGCATCTGCGGGTCGGGCTGCGAGGTGTCGATCACCCAGCGCTGGGCGGCGCTGTCGGCCCGGTTCTTCAGGACCAGGGCGCCCGACCCGTCGGTGGCGGCGGGCGCCAGCGCCAGGTTCTGACCGGAGCGCGGGACGAGCGTGCCCTGGAGCGTGAAGTCGTAGCGGACGTTCTTGGGATCGGGCTGGTCGGCGCCCGCGCACGGGGCCAGCCGGACCGAGTAGCCGAGGCTGGAGTCGAGGCACAGGTCGGCGTTGGCGGCGCTGCGCAGCAGACCGTCCGGTTCGTACGACCACTGCTGGCCTGCCACGGAGGAACAGGCGGCGAGGGTGGCCTCGGTGCCGCTGACGGCCTTGTCGCCGGCGATGCCGATGCACAGTCCGGAGGCGACGTTGTGCAGCCGGCCGCGCAGGGTGCCCTGGGCGTCCTCGCCGGCGCCGCTCAGCACCGGGTCGGTGGTGGCCGTGTCCGTTCCCGGGGCCGGGGTCGCCGTGTCGCTGTTGGCGGTCGGGGCGGCTCCGTCCCCGGAGCCGAGGGCCGCCCACACCGCGAGCGGCAGGACGACCAGACCGCTCACCGTCAGGACGGCGGCGGCGAGGTTGCGGCGGCGGGCGCGGCGGGCCGCCTTCTGGGCGAAGCGGCGCGATCCGGGCGGAGCGTCCGCGCCGGGCGCGGCACCGGTGCGGGCGACCGCGCCGGAGTGCGATCCGATACGGGCGAGCGCGCCTGCCCGCAGTCCGCCGCGGGAGACCGAGCCGGCGACGGCCCCGGCGGCGCGGGCGGCGATCGCCTGGGTGCCGTCGAAGGCCTCGCCCGAATAGCCGTGGGACTGCTCCGCGGCCGGGTCGGCGGAGTCGCCCTCGCCGGCCACCCTGATGCCCACGTAGGCCGCGGCGGCCCAGCCCAGGATTCCCTCGGCCAGGGCCGCGCCGAGCAGTCCCTCGAACTGGTGCAGCTGGTCGGCGGTGTGGGCGCAGTGCCGGCACTGCTCCAGGTGGCCGCGCAGGTCGGGGTCGACGTCGACCCCGCCGCGGCGGCAGGTGACGTCCAGCAGCCGGTGGTAGCGGTGGCACTCGTCGTCGGTGGCGAGTTCGCGGTGCACCTGGAGGCATTCCTCGCGCAGCCGCTCGCGGGCCCGGCGCAGTTCGACGCGGGCGCCTTCCTCCTCCAGGCCCAGCAGACCCGCCGGGACGACCAGCGGCTCGGCCTCGACCTCGATGTGCCAGAGCAGGCAGCGGGCGGACTCGGGCAGCCGCTGGAACGCCCGGGACAGCATGCGCCGGTGCACGGGCGGCAGCAGCAGGGCCGCCGCGCGGTCGCCGTCCTCGCCCTCGGAGCGCAGCGCGGGATGCAGCAGGTCGCGACGGCCGTCGGCGTCCCATTCGGCGGCGACGCGGCGCACGGTGACCAGCAGGTGAGGACGCCATGCGGCGGTCGGCCCGTTCTGCCGCAGGGTCTCGCCGAAGAGTCTGGTGAAGGCGGCGGTGGTGAGCATGCCGGCCGCGCGCTCGCCCTGGGTGCACAGCCGTGCATAGGCGAAGGCGGCCTCCCAGTGGCGATCCAGCAGCTCACCGACGGGATGCAGCGCGGGTGACGCTCCCGTCCATTTCTTCAGCTCCGAGCTCAGCTGTTCATCCGTCGCGTCGAAGCGGCGCGCCGAAGGGGAATTCGACAGGCCTGCGTCATTCACGGTCTGCATTCCTTCCGGAGGCATGCGGCATAAAGTCCATACCATCGGGTATGCGACCCCGCCCACGAAGCGGGATCGACTCGCACAGGGTTCGGCACCTCTGACGTCCGTGGGGGGACGGCTCTTTTGAAGCGAGGGGGGTGTGAACGGGAGGTGTCTCGTGCACACGGTGGAGAAACGTTGTCCGTGCGCCGACACGCTCACCTTTGCACAGCCGGACCAGGAGGAACAAGAGATCTCGCGGTTTCGTGCATAGTGTGCGCGCCGAAGAATTTTGACGAAACGTCAATCCTGGTTCGAGGTCCCGCCGCCGCCTCCGGGCCCCGGTGGGGCGGTCACTGTACCGGTGTCCCTTTTGGCGCCCTTATTCATGTCCCTTTCGGGTCGGTAATTGCCGAGCGCATTCCGTCCCGGTAGGCGCCCGGGGGTGTCCCGTAGCGGGCGCGGAAGACGCGGCTGAAGTGGAAGGCGCTCGCGAAGCCCGAGGCCCGCGCGACGCGTTCCACGGGCAGGTCAGTGGCCTCCAACAGCCGTGCGGCATGGCGCAGTCGGGTCTCGCGCAGGGCTCGCATCGGGGCCTGGCCGACCTGTTCCGTGAACAGATGGGCGAACCGCGAGGGGGACAGCGCGAGTTCCTCCGCCAGCGAGCGGACGGTGTGCGGGGCGCCGGGGTCGGCCGCCATCCGCGCCTGCGCCCGGCGGACCCGGTCGTCGAGGCCGGCCGGGGGCGCGGTGGCCCGCGCCGAGGCGGTGGCCAGCAGGACGGCCTCTTCCAGCGCGCACAGGGCGAGTTCCCGCGCGGCGGCGCCCTGGGCCACCACGATCCCCTCCCCGTCGGCCGGGTCTTCCCCGCCGGTCCACCGGGCGTCGGCGCTCATGCGCCGCCAGACCGCCCCGACCCGGTCGTGCAGCGCGGCGGGGACGGGGCCGACACGGTACAGGCCGTCGCCGGTGTCGTACGGCCGCAGCCAGGGGGTCCAGGACGGACGGGCCTGGCAGTGGGCCCACCAGAACCGCCAGTTCCGGGCCCCGGGTTCGATGCCGTAGGAGTGCGGGACGCCGGGCGCGAGCACGACCAGCTCCCCGGCGCCGGCCCGCACCTCGCTCCCGCCCTGCCGCAGCCGGCCCTGCCCGTCCGTCGTCCAGACGAACAGCCAACTGTCCGCTCCCCGGGGCCGGTCGACGCCGTACCCGGGGCCCTCGTCGAAGTGGGCGACCACCACCAGACCGGGCGGCGGGGAGGGAGCCCCGGACCCGGCAGTCCCGGGCAGGTCGTCAGCACGCATGGACATCCTCGCGGTGGGGTGCGTCGGCCTAGCGTGGCGGTGTCGAGGGCAGTCGACGATCGAGGAGGGCACGCATGACAGTCACGGGCATCGGCGCCGCCGGAACTCCCATCCTGACCCAGGCCGGGCTGCGGCAGTACCGGGAGGACGGCTTCACCGTCGTCCGCGGATTGTTCGGGGACGACGAAGTCGCGCGGCTGCGCGAGGAGTTCGCCGCGCTGCACGCGAGCGGGCGGCCGGCGCCCGGGCACTTCGAGCCGCGCCCCGGATCCGCCGATCCGCTGCACGCCTACCCCAGGGCGATGAACCCGCACGAGATCAGTCCCCTCGCCCGGCGGGTGCTGCTGGACGCCCGACTGCGGGGCGTGCTGGAGGAGTTGCTCGGCGAGGAGGCGCTGGCCGCGCAGAGCATGTTCTACTTCAAGCCGCCGGGCGCCCGGGGGCAGGCGCTGCACCAGGACAACTTCTATCTGCGGGTCGAGCCGGGCACCTGTGTGGCGGCCTGGCTGGCCTGTGACGTGATCGACCGGGACAACGGCGGCCTGGAAGTGGTGCCCGGCACCCACCGGATGGACCTGTACTGCCCGGAGGAGGCGGACGCGGAGCTGTCGTTCGCGCGGGAGTACGTGCCGCCGCCGCCCGGGCTCACGGCGGCGCCGGTCGACATGGAACCGGGCGACGTGCTGTTCTTCAACGGCAGCCTGGTCCACGGCTCGCAGCCCAACCGCAGCGCCGACCGGTTCCGCCGGTCGTTCATCGGGCACTACGTGGGCCGCTCCGCGCGGCGCATCGGCTCCTTCTACCGGACGGTGTCGATGAGCGGGGAGCCGGTGCCGCTGGCCGTCAGCGAGGGGGCGGGTCCCTGCGGCACCGAATTCGCACCGCAGGGCCCGCACTGAGCGCGCACGGAACCCGTCCTGAGCCCGCGTTGAGCCCGCCCGGAGCCCGCGAAAGCGCCGGGGAGGCTCAGTGGCCGGCGATCGGGTGGGGCGTGTAGGGCTGCTGAAGTTCCTCCGACTCCTTCTCGGTCAGGGTCAGTTCGAGCGCCGCCACCGCGTCCTCGAGGTGCTGGGGCTTCGCGGCTCCGACGATCGGGGCGGTCACCGTGGGCTGTTGGAGGAGCCAGGCGAGGGCGACCTGCGCACGCGGGACGCCCCGGTCGGTCGCGACGCGGGTGACCGCCTCGACGATGCTGCGGTCGCCCTCCGCGTAGAGGGAGCCGCCGAAGCCGTCCGTGGCGCTGCGGCCGGTCTCGGCGCCCCAGTCGCGGGTGAGGCGGCCTCGGGCCAGCGGGCTCCAGGGCAGGATGCCGACGCCCTGGTCCGCGCACAGGGGCAGCATCTCGCGCTCCTCCTCCCGGTAGAGGAGGTTGTAGTGGTTCTGCATCGACACGAACCTGGTCCAGCCGTGCCGCTCGGCCGTGTGCTGCATCTTGGCGAACTGCCAGGCGTACATCGAACTCGCCCCGAGGTAGCGGACCTTGCCCGCCCGCACCAGGTCGTGCAGCGCCTCCATCGTCTCCTCGACCGGGGTGTGCGGGTCGAAGCGGTGGATCTGGTACAGGTCGACGTAGTCGGTGCCCAGACGGCTCAGGCTGTGGTCGATCTCGGACAGGATCGCCTTGCGGGACAGACCGCCGCCGTTGGGGCCGGGCCGCATCCGGCCGTGCACCTTCGTCGCGAGCACGATCTCGTCCCGGCGGGCGAACTCGCGCAGGGCCCGGCCGACGATCTCCTCGCTGGTGCCGTCGGAGTAGACGTTCGCGGTGTCGAAGAAATTGACGCCGGACTCCAACGCCTGCCGGATCAGCGGCCGGGACGCCTCCTCGTCGAGGGTCCACTCGTGCGCTCCCCGGTCGGGAACTCCGTAGGTCATACAGCCCAGACAGATCCGCGACACGTCCAGACCCGTCGAGCCGAGCTTCACATACTGCATCGTCGCCGCTCCTGACATCGGTGTGGGCAGGTGTTCAGCCAATCAGGTCGAGCGCCCGCTGCCACCCGAATTCCTCGCCCTCCGCGCCGTCGTAGGGGTACCCGAACCGGACGCCCATGCCGCGCAGCCGGATCAGACTGTCCTGGTAGGCGGGGTGGCCGCCGAGGGTCTCGTTCACGCAGGGCAGGACGCCGACGGGCACGCCCAGGCCGGCGACCTCGCACAGGGTGCCCAGGGCCAGGGTGTCGGCGATGCCCGCCGCCCACTTGTTGATCGTGTTGAACGTGGCCGGGGCGACGACCACCGCGTCGGGCTCCGGGAACGGCCGCGGGTCGCCGGGCCGCCGCCAGGCGGAGCGGATCGGCCGCCCGGTCTGCGCCTCGACGGCGGCGGTGTCGAAGAAGCCGTTCATGGCGTGGGGCGTCGCGATGACACCGACATGCCACTCCCGTTCCTGCGCGGCGGTGATCAGCCTGCCGACGTCCGCGGCGATGCCGGCGGCGCAGACGACGACGTAGAGAAAGGGCGGCTGTTCGTCCTGTTGGCTCACCCGCGAACCCTACTCAAGCGGCGAGGACCGGCCGCGTCCGGTCCCGGGGCGCGGGGCGCTCCGGGGACGGCGTCGGGAAAACGGGTTGCCGTCCGGCGGTCGTCAGCCGCAGGATCCGGCCATGGCCACCTTCGACGCCCTTCCGCCGCTGACGTCCGCCGCCGCTCTTCCGGCGACGGGTCGACAGCAGCCCGGCCGTCCCCGTAGGACCGACGCCGCACGACCGTGACGGCCGCGCTCGTCGCGGGCCTGGTCGCGGGCTACGGCATCGCCGTACCCGTCGGCGCGGTCGGGACCTACCTCGTCTCGCTCACCGCCCGCACCTCCCTGCGCACCGGCCTGTGCGCCGCGCTCGGCGTCGCCACCGCCGACGGGCTCTACGCCCTGGTCGCCACGGTCGGGGGCGCCGCCGTCGCCGCCGTGCTGCGGCCGGTGCTGACGCCGCTGAGCTGGGCCTCGGCGGCGGTCCTGCTGGCGCTGGCGGCACTGGGCGCGCTGACGGCCGTCCGACAGCACCGGGCGCGCCGTCTCGCCACGCACTCCACACCGCCGCCGCCGAGCCCGGCCCGGGCGTATCTCAGCTTTCTCGGCATCACGCTCCTCAACCCGACAACCGTGGTCTACTTCGCCGCGCTGGTTCTCGGCAGCGGCGCCGTCGATTCCGTACGGCCGCTGGAGCAGGGCGTGTTCGTGCTGGCGGCGTTCGTCGCCTCCGCGAGCTGGCAGCTGGCGCTCGCCGGGGGCGGCGCGCTGCTGGGCAGGGCGCTGACCGGTCACCGGGGCCGGCTGGCGACGGCGCTGGTGTCGAGCGCGGTGATGACGGTGCTGGCCGTGCGGATGGTGACGTAGACAGGTCCGCGGGCGGATGAATCACGCGGGCTCCGGTGTTGAAGCACGGTGCGGGGCGGACGTGCGTGGCACGGCCGCCGTGACGACATGACGGCACGACGAAGGGGACGGATGCCATGCCTCTCGAAGGCGAGTACGAAGCCAGCCCGACGCAGTGGGTACGTGAGCAGGTGGAGCTGTACGAGAGCTCCGGCGGCACGAAGGGGACGACGCTGATGGACACGGGAATGCCCGTCATCCTGCTGACGACCCGGGGCGCGAAGAGCGGGAAGCTCCGCAAGACGCCGCTCATGCGGGTCGAGCACGACGGCCGGTACGCCCTGGTCGCCTCCCAGGGCGGGGCGCCGAAGCACCCGGTCTGGTACCACAACGTCACGGCCGACGCCCAGGTCGAGCTCCAGGACGGACCCCGCAAGCAGGACATGACGGCCCGCGAGGTCACCGGCGCGGAGAAGGCCGAGTGGTGGGAGCGCGCCGTCGCCGCGTATCCGCCGTACGCCGACTACCAGAAGAAGACGGACCGCGAGATACCGGTGTTCGTGGTGGAAGCGGACGACAGCGCTCCAGAGATTTCATAGAAAAATCTGCCGCAGGGATGCATGAAGGTGCTCCCACCGGGCACCCGTCATTCAGGCCCCGCCGCGTTCCCCCGTCGCGGCGGGGCTCTCTCGCGCCCCGGTCTCAGTCGGCCACGAGCCACTTCCCGTCCCGCATCAGCTCCCGCCCCTGGATCTCGTCGGCCGCGCGCCAGGCCTGGATCCGGCTGGGCAGGACATGGAAGTACAGGTAGGGCGCGGACAGTTCACGCGGGTCGAAGCCGGTCTTGCCCGCGAAGATCTCGGCGTCCTCCTCCGGCAGTTCGGCGGGCGGCACGGCCACGGCGGAGCCCTCGATCATCACGACGTCCTGGGTCGGGCCGACCGCGATCCGCGCGATGCGGGTGGCCAGCAGATTGCGGCCGGTGGGGCTGGTGGCGGGCGTGGCGAAGAGCAGCGTCGCGCCGTCCCAGACGAAGGAGAGCGGGACCAGATAGGGGGCGGCGCCCTCCGCACCTGCCGTGGCGACCCAGGCGTCGGCGTCGTGTTCCAGCCGGTGCAGTGTGTCGGTCTTGCGCTGCCGCGCAGCGCGTGCGGGTACTCGCGTCATGTTCTCAGTGTGACCGTGATCCGCCGGCGGGCCAGCGGCCGCCGTCGTCGGCTGGACTTCTTGGACAGGTGTCCCGTTATAGTGGACACCTGTCCAAGACTGTTTGAGGGAGATCATGGAAATCCTGGCGAACGTGCTCGTCGTCCTGGTGGCCGCACTGCACGTCTACATCCTGGTGATGGAGATGTTCCTGTGGCAGAAGAAGCCGGGGATGGGCTTCCACGGGTTCGATGCGGAGATGGCCAAAAAGACCGCCGCGATGGCCGCCAACCAGGGGCTCTACAACGGGTTTCTGGCGGCGGGTCTGGTGTGGGGGCTGATCGCGGCCGACCCGACCGGGTTCCGGGCGCAGGTGTTCTTCCTGTCCTGCGTGATCGTCGCGGGCGTGTACGGCGCGGTGACGGCGAACCGCCGGATCCTGGTCGCACAGGCGCTGCCGGGCGCGCTCGCCCTGGCCGCCGTCCTGATCGCGCAGTGACCCGCGGCGAGCCCGAGGACCCGCGGGCGGCCCGCACCCGGGCGAGGCTGCGCTCCGCGCTGCTCGAGGAGTGCGCCGAGCGGCCGTTGGAGGAGGTGGGGGTGGCCGCGCTGGTGCGGCGGGCCGGGGTCGGCCGGGCCACTTTCTATGTGCACTATCCCGACCTGGAGGCCCTCGCGGTCGACGCCTGTGCGGACGTCGTGCGCGAGGCCGTGGAGGCGCTGCACTCCTGGCAGGGGCGGCCGGACCCGGTGCGGGCGCCGGCCGCGCTGGCGGAGTTCTTCGGTTCGCTGACCCCGCACGCCACGCTGTACCGCACCCTGCTCGCGCCGGGCGGCGGCGGGCCGCTCGGCCGGGTGCTGCACCGGGACCTGCGGGCCTACAGCCTGCGGGAGCGGACGCGGGCGGGTGCGGCGGACGCGCCGCTGGTCGCCTCGGCCGTCGCCGCGACCTTCGCCGGAGTGCTGGCGGACTGGCTGCACGGCGACCTCGAGGGCGCCCCCGGCGAGATCGCCGACCAGGTGTGGCAGTTGCTCGTCGCGTTGCACGCGAGCCGCTGAGCGAGAGTCAGCGGCAGGCCACCGTATCGGTCGCCAGCGGCCAGGCCTCGACGCCGTCGGACGTGCGGACGTAGGCCGTCCTGCGGTCGTCCGTCAGCCACAGCTGTCGGCCCCGGTAGCGGTATCCGGTGTCGCGCGCGTCGGCCGGCATCCGGACGTCGCCGTCGTACGGGGCGGTGAGCAGTTCGCCCGGGAGCACGCCGTCGGGGTCGCGGACGTACTGCCGGTGGTCCTTGCTGCGGCCCATCCCGAGGAAGTGCACCTGCTCCCAGTCGCAGTGCTCCGCGCCGGCGTAGCTGCTGAGTGTGGTGGTCGGGATCCGCTTCCCGTTCCGGTCGGTCCAGATCTCCTCGTCGCCGGAGTCGGTGACGCTTGCGGGGAGTTCTGCGGGGTCGCAGGAGGCGTTGGTCTCCGGGCCCCAACCCGGCCTGTCCTTCTGGTCCTTGGCGACGACGACCGCCACCTTCGTCCGGCCGCCGACGTCGTACGAGTACAGGACGCGGTCGGACTCCTCGCGCTCGACGCGGAATCCCGAGTGCGGGGCCGGCCGCTCGAAGAGGTCGAAGTAGAGCCGCAGCCCGTCCTCGGGCGTGTCACCGCCGTCCCGTCTGCTCCACCCGTCGGGTCCGCCGCCCCAGGAGATCTCGCCGTCGCACTCCAGCGCCCGGCCCGCGGCGCCCGAGGCGAGGAGCAGGGCCTGCGGGGTGTCCTCGTCCAGCTCCCTGGTGGCGATGTGGAGCGGGCCGCTGTACGGGGTCGCCGCCGGCCCGTAGTCGATGATCACGTCGTCCTCGCCCCCTTCCCCGGCCCCGCATCCCACGGCCGTCACCAGCGCCGTCAGCGCCACCGCCATGAACCCCTTGCGCATACCCGTCCCCGTTCCACCGGCCGTTTCCTGCACCCCTGCGACGCCGCAGCGGCCCAAAACGTTCAGCGGGCCGCCTGGAACGTCCTGCGGTACGCCTGCGGGGAGACTCCGATGGCCGCGTGCAGGTGCTGGCGCAGCGAGGCGCCGGTGGCGAAGCCGACCCGGCCGGCGATCTGGTCGACGGAGAGGTCGCTGGCCTCCAGCAGCTGCCGGGCGTGCACCACGCGCTGCTGGATCAGCCAGCGGCCGGGGCTCAGACCCACCTCGTCGTGGAAGCGGCGGGCGAAGGTGCGCAGGCTCATCCGGGCGTGTGCGGCGAGCTCGGCCAGGGCGAGCGGCTGGTCGAGGCGTTCCAGGGCCCAGGCGCGGGTGGCCGCCGTGCTCGCCGCGCCGGCCTCGGGCACCGGCTGTTCGATGTACTGGGCCTGGCCGCCGTCGCGGTACGGCGGCACGACACAGCGGCGGGCCACCTTGTTGGCGAGTTCATGGCCGTGGTCCTTGCGCACCAGGTGCAGGCAGACGTCGACGCCGGAGGCCGCGCCGGCCGAGGTCAGCACCCGGCCGTCGTCGACGAAGAGGACGTCCGGGTCGAGCTCGACCCGGGGATACATACGGCGGAAGCGGTCGGTGACATGCCAGTGGGTGGTGGCCCGGCGGCCGTCGAGGAGACCGGCCGCGGCGAGGACGAACGCGGCGGTGCAGATGGAGACGATGCGGGCGTCCGGGCGGATGCGGGCGAGGGCCTCGGCGACGCCGTCCGGCAGCTCCTCGGCCACCCACTCGTGGGCGACCGGCGCGATCACGACCGTGTCGGCGCTCTCCAGCACTTCCGGTCCGTGCTCGACGCCGATGGTGAAGTCGGCGTTGGTGCGCACCGGCTCGCCGTCGACCGTGCAGGTCAGCACCTCGTAGTGATCGTCGGCCGCGCCGAGGATGCGGCTCGGGATGCCCAGCTCGAAGGGGTAGACGCCGCCGAGGGCGAGGACGACGACCCGGTGCTTCGCTGCGATTGTCACCATGGCACGATCTTATCGAAGGTTGGCAATCATGCCATTTCCTGCTGCTCCGGGGCCCGGCAGGCTGGTTGCCATGAGCACTGAGAACACCATGCGCGCCATCGGTCAGGACACCCTCGGCGGTCCCGAGGTACTGAGGGAAGAGGAGGTCGCGCGGCCCGCGCCGCGCACCAACGAGGTACTGGTCCGGGTGCACGCCGCCGGCGTCAACCCGACCGACTGGAAGCACCGGGCCACCGGCGCCCTGCTGGGCGAACCGCCCTTCGTCCTGGGCTGGGACGTCTCCGGAACCGTCGCGGCGGTCGGCCTCGGCGTGACCGCGTTCAAGCCGGGCGACGCAGTCTTCGGCATGCTGCCGTACCCCTACGGCCACGGCTCGCACGCCGAGTTCGTGATCGCGCCGGGCCGAGCCCTGTGGCACAAGCCGACCGCGATCGACCACGTCCAGGCGGGCGCGCTGCCGCTGGTCTCGCTGACCGCCTGGCAGGCGCTGGTGGAGACCGCGGAACTGCGGGCCGGGCAGCGGGTCCTGATCCACGCGGCCGCGGGCGGCGTCGGGCATGTGGCCGTGCAGATCGCGAAGGCGCGCGGCGCGTATGTGATCGGCACGGCGAGCGCGGGCAAGCACGACTTCCTGCGGGAGATCGGCGTCGACGAGGCGATCGACTACCGGGAGACCGACTTCACCGAGGCGGTGAAGGACGTCGACGTGGTCCTGGACACCGTGGGCGGCGACATCCCGGTGCGCTCGTTGCGCGTCCTGCGTCCGGGCGGAATCGTGGTGTCGATCCTGCCGGGAGCCCGGCAGGAGTTGTTCGAGGAGGCCGAGCGGCTCGGCGTGCGGGCGACCTGGATCCTCGTGGACGCCGACCGGGCCGGGATGCGGGCGATCGCCGAGCTGGTCGAGGCGGGCGAGCTGCGCGCCACGATCGCGGGGACCTTCCCGCTGGCCGATGCCGCCGAGGCGCACAGGCTCGGCGACACCGGCCGGACCACCGGAAAGCTGGTCCTGGTCGTGGAGTAGGGCTCAGAAGGTGAGCACCGGCTTGATGGTCTTGCCCGAGGTCATGTCCTGGACCGCCTGGCCGATGTCCTCGAAGGCGTAGGCGCCGATCAGGCGGTCCAGCGGCAGCCGCCCGGCCTTGACCAGTTCGACCAGGGCCGGGATGAAGCTCTGCGTCTCGCTGTCGCCGAGGGTGAGGCCGACGACCTGCTTGCCGCCCAGCATCCCGTTGACGTCCAGGGCGACCTCGGTGCCGAAGGCCGGTGCGCCGACGATGACGAGGGTGCCGCGGGCGGCCAGCGCGTCGACGCCCTGGCGCAGGACGGCGGTGCTGCCCGTGGTCTCCACGATGCCGTCGGCGCCCTGCCCGCCGGTGATCTCCGCGATGGCCTCGCCGAGGGCGGCCTGGCCGGCGTCCACGGTGTGGGTGGCGCCCAACTCCTTGGCCAGTTCCAGGCGTTCGGCGACCCTGTCGACGGCGATGATCTTGGTGGCCGGGGTGAGCGCGGCCGCCATGACCGCCGACAGGCCCACGGCCCCGGCGCCGAGGACGACGATCGTGGAGCCGATCACCGGCTTCAGCACGTTCCAGACGGCGCCGACGCCGGTCTGCACCCCGCAGCCCAGCGGGGCGATCGACGTCAGCGGTACGTCCGGGTCGACCTTGACCAGGCTGCGCTCGTCGACCAACGCCCGCTCGGCGAAGGACGACTGGCCGAAGAAGTGGCCGCCGAGGGTCTCGCCGTCCCGGCTGATGGTGCCGGTGCCGTCGGCGCGGCGGCCGCCGATGAGGTTCAGCGGCAGCCAGGTGGCGCAGTAGGCGGGGTGGCCTCCGTGGCAGTTGCGGCAGTCGCCGCAGGACGTGAAGGACAGCACGACATGGTCGCCCGGGGCCACGCCGGTGACGGCCGAGCCGACCGCCTCCACGACGCCCGCGCCCTCGTGGCCGAGGACTCCGGGCAGCGGGAAGGGCAGCCCGCCGCTCGCCACCCCGAGGTCGGTGTGGCACAGTCCGGCCGCCACCAGGCGGACGACCGCCTCGTGCGGGGCGGGGTCGTCGAGGACGACCTCGGAGAGGGTGAAGGGTGCTCCGCCGGACTCGACGACGGCGGCGCGGGTGGTGATGGACATCGAAGGAACTCCCTTTGCTGCACAGGCTGTTCGGCGACCGCGTTCAGTCGAGCGAGACGACGACGGACTTGACCTTGGTGTACGAGGTGAGCGCCTCGGGGCCGTACTCGCGGCCGAAGCCGGAGTCCTTGACGCCGCCGAAGGGGACGGCGGGGTCGAGCATCGCCCAGTCGTTGACCCAGACGATGCCTGCCTGGAGGCGGTCGGCGACCCGGTGGGCGCGGGCCAGGTTGCCGGTCTGGACGCCCGAGGCCAGTCCGTACGGCGTGGAGTTGGCGAGGGCGATCGCCTCGTCCTCGTCGTCGAAGGGCTGGACGGTGAGGACCGGGCCGAAGATCTCCTCCTGGACGACCCGGGAGTCGTTCGCGAGGTCGGCGATGACGGTGGGCTTGTAGTAGTAGCCGCCGTCGAGGTCGAGCCGCTCGCCGCCGCAGACGATGCGGGCGCCCTCCTTGCGGGCGAGGTCGACGTACTCCTCGACCTTGCGCAGGTGCTTCTCCCCCGCCATCGGGCCCACCACGGTCTCCACCGCGCGGGGGTCGCCGACGGGCACGCCGGGGACGGCCTCGGCGAGGATGTTCAGCAGGGTGCTGTAGACCGGGCGGGCCACCAGCAGCCGCGGGCCGCCCATGCAGAACTGGCCGGTGTTGAAGACGAAGCCCTTGATGACCGCGCCGACGGCCTTCTCCAGGTCGGCGTCCTCGAAGACGAGGTGCGCCGCGTTGCCGCCGAGCTCCATCGTGACCTGCTTGAGGTTCTCCCCGGCGACGCTCGCGGCGTGCCGGCCGACCGCGGTGGAGCCGGTGAAGGCGATCTTGTCGACGCCGGGGTGCCGCAGCAGCGCCTCGCCGGCCACCGGCCCGCTGCCGGTGACGACGTTGACGACGCCGTCCGGGACGCCGGCCCGCTGGAACAGACCTGCCATGTACAGGGCGCTCAGCGGGGTCTCGTCGGCGGGCTTGTGGACGACCGTGTTGCCCGCGGCGAGGGCCGGGGCGATCTTCGAGCCGGCCAGGATCAGCGGGAAGTTGAACGGGGTGATCGCCGCGACCACGCCGATCGGGCCGCGCCTGGTGTACGCGAGGGCGTTCATCGGGACGTCGCGGTTGCCGCCCTCCAGGGAGAAGGCGAGGGTCGCGAAGTACTCGTAGTCGTTGGCGGCGTTCGTGACGTCGACCGCGTGCGCCAGGGTGATCGGCTTGCCGACGTCCAGGCTCTCGAGGCGGGCGATGTCGTCGGCCTCGGCGCGGATCAGTTCCGCGATCCTGAGCAGGATGCGGCCGCGCTCGCGGCCGCTGAGTCCGGACCAGGCGCCGGAGTCGAAGGCCGCGCGGGCCGCCCGTACCGCCGCGTCCACGTCGGCGGCGCCCGCCTCCGCGACGGTGGTGACGACCGCGCCCCGGGACGGGTCGACCACCTCGGTCCGCGCTCCGTCCGCGGCCTCGCGCCACTGTCCCCCGATGAACAGTCGACCGGGGTCGATCTCGAAGGTGGTCATCGCCACTCCTCAGCATCGTCGCCAAGATTTCAACAAACAGGATTCCTGTTGGTCCGCAGTCTCTTTACAGACAGGTTTCCTGTCAATGCTCTACGCTCGGACTCATGGCCGGCACCCAGACGAGCAACGCATCGTCCGCACCCACGCCCCACCGGGCGCCTCCGTCCCTGCTCTACATGGTGAAGCAGGTGGAACTGGTCGTGCGATCCCATCTGGACGAGTTGGTCAAACCGTCCGGGATCACCGCACTGCAGTACACGGCGCTCACCGTACTGGAGCGGCACGACGGACTGTCGGCGGCTCAGCTGGCCCGGGACTCCTTCGTCACGGCCCAGTCCATCGCCGATCTGGTGCGCTCCCTGGAGGGGCGCGGCCTGATCCGCCGCGAGCGCAATCCGCGCAACCGGCGCGAGCTGCTGATCCTGCTGACCGACGAGGGGCGCGAGCTGCTCGACCGGCACGCGGGGCCGGTGCGGGAGCTGGAGGAACGCATGATAGGGGGGCTCACGGTCCACCAGTCGGAGCAGTTCCGCACAGCTCTCTCCAAGGCATGGCAAGCACTCTCCTAGCACCCCCCGACCGCCCCTCGCCGACCGCCCTCCCCCCTTCGTTCGCAGGGCGAAAAAACTCGGCCAGAGTCGGTTGCATTTCGAAGACATATGTCAATCGAACATGCTGGAATTCACTCCATCGGGGGTAACTTGCTGGTGCGGGGAACTGCTATGCGCTCCCCGGCCGTTGGAGGCTCCCGACCGGTGGAGCGGGTTGGAGGCGATGTCGTCGTGCAGCAGGAACCCGCACCGGACACCCCGCATCTGCGCATTCGCCAGGACCGGGGGTACACGGTGCTCGAGTTCCACGGCGAGATCGACATCGTCGCGGCGACGGAGATCGGCCCGCGCCTCGACGACGCGACCGTCGGCCCGGCGCCGCGGATCGTGATCGACCTGACCCGGATCGAGTTCTTCGACTGCTCCGGGCTGCGCCTGCTGTACCGGGCGCGCCGCCGGGTCCTCGACCGCGGCGGGCATCTGCATCTGGTCTGCGCCCATCCGCTCACCCTGCGCATCCTGCGGGCCACCGGGCTGTACCGGCTGCTGCCGCCCGCCACGACGCTGGACGCGGCCCTGGAACAGCCCGAGGCCACGTCCGGCACGTTATGACGGCGCCCCGAAGCGCTGCCCGACGATCCCCGGTGAACCGCCCGAACCGCTCTCCACTCCTTCCCGGCTATTCGCTGCGCGCCGCGTCGAACAGGGCGCTGACCGACTCACCGTTGTGAATACGGCGCACGGCCTCGGCGAGGGCGGGGGCGATGGACAGGATCCGCAGCTTGTCGGTGTGCTCCTCGGCGGGCACCGGCACGGTGTTGGTGCATACGATCTCCAGCACGTCGCTCTGCTCGCTGAGCCGTTTGAGGGCGCCGGCCGCGAACAGCCCGTGCGTGCAGGCCACCCGTATCGAACGCGGCTCCAGCTCCCGCAGCCGGTCGAGAAGTTCGAGGACGGTGCTGCCCTTGGCGATCTCGTCGTCGAGGACGATGACGTCCCGCCCGGTGACCTCGCCGATCACCGCGCTGATGCTGACCCGGTCGTCGGCGTACCGCTGCTTGGCGCCCGCCGCCACCTGGGCGCCGATCATCCGGGCGAAGGCCGCGGCCTCCTTGGCGTTGCCGAGGTCCGGTGAGACGACCGTGGTGCGGGTGAGGTCGTAGCGGCGGAAGTGCGCGGCCAGTTCCCGGTGGGCGTGCAGATGATCGACGGGCATCGAGAAGAAGCCGTGCACCTGGGGCGAGTGCAGGGTCATCGCGAGCACGCGGTGCACGCCGGCCGCCGCCATCAGGTCGGCGACCAGGCGTCCGCCCAGGGAGATCCGGGGCGCGTCCTTCTTGTCGGAGCGCGCGTAGGAATAGTGCGGCATGACGACGGTGATCCGGCCCGCCGACGCCCCCCGGGCCGCGTCGCACATCAGCAGCAGCTCCACGAGGTGCTCCTGCACGGGCTTGACCAGGGGCTGGACGAGGAAGACGTCCCGTTCCCGGCAATTGGCCTGGAGCTGGACCTCCAGGCAGTCGTTGGCGAACCGGCTGAGGCGGGTGGGGCTCAGGGGCACGCCGAGGTGGGCACAGACCTCGGCTGCCAGCTCGGGGTGGGCACTACCGCTGAACACGGAGATGTCTCGCACGATCGGCTCCTCGCTGATCATGTCCGGCTGGGGCGGGATCTCTCATGCTACGGACCACGCCCGTTTTGCCCACCCTCAGGAGTACCCAGAAGCGGCCAGAAGTGGCCAGAAGTGCCCGATAGTGGCCAGGAGTGCTCCGGAGTGGCCAAAAGTGCTCAGGCGTGCCCTGGCGTGCTCCGGCGCCCCTCAGGTCCCGGGAAGGCCGGTGACGACCGTCCGCCACATCCGCGGCCCCTCCTGTCACAGGTTGTCAACAGGGCGGTCTGACAACGGAATTGGCGGGCATCCGGTCAGTAGGAAGGGGGACCGTCTGGATGACGACTTCCACAGAGCCCACCAAGACCGCCAAGCCCGTCGGGCGCCGAGTCGGCCGGATGCCCGGCTGGGCCAAGGTGCTCACCGCCGTCGTGGTCGTGCTCATCGTGATGTTCGCCGGGATCCGGCTCAGCCTGCTGCCGGGACTGCGCGACTTCTTCGGCACCGAGACCCATGACCGCTCCGGCCCCGCACTGCTCAAGTCCATCCAGGACATGAGCCGTTACGACGCCGCCTCCGGCAACTTCCAGGTCGTGGTCGATCTGGAGAAGGACGCCAAGTACCTCCCCGACGCGCTCCGCGGCACCCGCACCCTGTACGTCGGGGCGGGCACCGTGGACGCCTTCGTCGACCTCGGCAAGGTCGGCGACAAGGACGTGACGGTCGACGCCGACCGCACCTCCGCCACGCTCCGGCTGCCGCACGCCCAGCTCGGCACGCCGGCGCTCGACCCCGACCGCTCCTACGCGGTCTCCAAGCAGCGCGGTCTCCTCGACCGCCTCGGCGACCTCTTCTCGGACAACCCCAACGGTGAGCAGGCCGTGCAGAAACTCGCGGTCAGGCACATCGGGGACGCGGCGAAGGAGAGCGAGCTGACCACGCGCGCCGAGTCCAACACCACCGACATGCTCCAGGGCCTGCTGCACTCCCTCGGCTTCAAGGAGGTGAAGGTGGCCTACGGCCCCTGATCCCCGCTCGCCTTGTCACGCAGGGAAGTTGAAGACTGGAGGACCGCATGGCCCGTACCGCCCTACGTCCGCTCACCGCGTTCCGTCTGCGCACCGCCAGGACCGAAAAGCCCGCCGCGCCGAAGGAACCGCCGAAGGGGAGCGGGAAGCCTGCCGCACCGACGAAGGCGGCGAAGACGGCCAAGACGGCGAAGACGGCGAAGACGTCAAGGGCGGCGAAGGCGGCACCGGCAGCGCCGGCGAAGAAGGGGGCCAAGTCGGCCAAGGCGTCGGCTGCCGAGCGGCGGCCGCTGCCGTTCCCGCTGCGGCTGCTGGCGATGCTGTTCGCCTTCGCGTTCATGGTGGCGTTCGCCGTCGTGCTCGCCCGGGTCACCCTGGAGCCGTCGCCCGCCTCCGAGGCGCTCATACACTCCAACCTGCGTCCGGGCGACTCGCTGCGGGCCTATCTGGACCAGCCGGAACTGCGCGACGCCGTGAAGCAGATCGGCGGGAACCTGCTGCTCGGCGTGCCCTTCGGGGTCCTGGTGCCGGTCATGGCGCCCCGGGCGCGCGGGCTGCTGCGGGTGCTGCTGCTGACCGCGGCCGTCATGCTGTCGGTGGAGCTCGCCCAGGGCGCGCTGGTCACCGGGCGCGCCTTCGACATCGACGACGTCATCCTCAACACCACGGGCGCGCTGATCGGTTACCTGCTGCTGGGCCGCAGGGTGAGCCGTGCGGTGCACGCGCGGGACAAGCGCCGGTGACGGGGGCGGCTCAGTGCGGGGTCCAGGTGTAGCGGTCCCCGCCCACCCACCGCACGACATCGGGGTCGTCGAGGTCATGGACCGTGATGCCGTGGGCGGCGGCTATGACGAGGACGTCGGTCACTTCCCTCGCCTCGCCGACCACCTCGGCGTCGATTTCCACGATGCGGAACGGAGCGGGGGCCGGCTGCACCCCCAGCACGATGATCCGCGGGTGGGACACACGGAGGTTCGCGATTTCGCTCATGCCATAGAGGGTAAAGCGGAACTGTTCTGGACGAATCACCGGGTGTCCACTGAAACCGGCAGGGGCCGAACGTCCGTCGTGCGGTCCGGTCACGGGTGGGGAACGCTGGAGCCAGGAGGTGGCGATGGATCCCGTCGAGGCCCTGGACCGGATCGCCTTCCTGCTGGAGCGGTCCCTGGCGCCGACCTACCGTGTGCGCGCCTTCCGCACCGCGTCCCGGGTGCTGGCGCGGCTGCCCGCGGCGGAGGTCGAGCAGCGGGCGGCGGCCGGGACGCTGGAGTCGCTCAAGGGCGTGGGCCCGAAGACCGCGCAGGTGGCGCGTGAGGCACTCGCCGGCCGGACGCCGGCCTACCTGGAGAAGCTGGAGGGCGGCGAGGCGGGCCTGCCGCTGACGGACGGCGCCGGGACCCGGCTCCGGGCGCTGCTGCGCGGGGACTGCCATGTCCACTCCGACTGGTCGGACGGCGGCAGCCCCATCGAGGAGATGGGCCGGACGGCGGCCGCACTCGGCCACGAGTGGGCCGCGCTCACCGACCACTCGCCCCGGCTGACGGTGGCCCGCGGGCTCTCTCCCGAGCGGCTGCGTCGGCAACTGGACGTGGTCGAGGAACTCAACGCGACCTGGGCGCCGTTCCGGCTGCTGACCGGCATCGAGTGCGACATCCTCGACGACGGGTCGCTGGACCAGGAGCCGGAGCTGCTGGAGCGGCTCGACGTGGTCGTCGTGTCCGTGCACTCCAAGCTGCGCATGGAGGCCCGTGCGATGACCCGCCGCATGGTGAAAGCGGTGCGCGATCCGCATGCCGACATCCTCGGCCACTGCACCGGGCGGCTGCTGAGCGGACGGCCGGAGTCGCAGTTCGACGCGGACGAGGTGTTCGCGGCGTGCGCCGAGTCCGGTACGGCCGTGGAGATCAACAGCCGGCCCGAGCGGCTCGACCCGCCGCGCCGGCTGCTGCGCCGGGCCGTGGCGGCGGGGGTGCTGTTCTCGGTCGACACCGACGCGCACGCGCCCGGCCAGCTGGACTGGCAGGTCCTGGGCTGCGCGCGGGCCGAGGAGTGCGGGGTGCCCGCGGAACGGATCGTGACCGCCTGGCCGCTGGCGGATCTGCTGACCTGGACGAGCGAGGCGTGACGCGGACGGTGACACACTCGGTGACGCCCAGGCGCCGCGCCCGGTGACGCGCCCGGTGACGCGCCCGGCGATGCACTCGGTGACGCACTTCACCGCGTGGTGCGGCGGGCCCGGGAACACTCATAGGTAGTTCATCGTTGAACCGAGTGTGGGTGCGGATGGCACAGTGTCCCGCGGGTGCCGACCCCCGAAGACCGCCCCGACCGTGATTCCCCCGTTGCGGTCGGGGCTTTCCCCTGCCCGCCCGTCGCGCTTGACTTCGAGAGCACTCCAATTCGTAGCGTTGTGGACATGAACAACAGCGCCATGGACAGCAGCGACACCGCACAGCACAAGATCGGCTCGGGCTTCGGCGCCACGAGCACCGCCGACGACGTCCTGCAGGGCATCGACCTGACCGGGAAGCTGGCCGTCGTCACGGGCGGCTACTCCGGCCTCGGACTGGAGACGACCCGCGCGCTGGTCAAGGCCGGCGCCCGTGTCGTCGTCCCCGCACGCCGCCCGGCGGCCGCCCGCGAGAACCTCGCCGGCCTCGACGGCGTCGAGACGGACGAGCTGGACCTCGGCGACCAGGAGAGCGTGCGCGCCTTCGCCGACCGGTTCCTCGCCTCGGGCCGGACCATCGACTTCCTCATCGGCAGCGCCGGGATCATGGCCTGCCCCGAGACCCGGGTCGGCCCCGGCTGGGAGGCGCAGTTCGCCACCAACCACCTCGGGCACTTCGCCCTCGTGAACCGGCTGTGGCCCGCGATCGAGCCCGGCGGCGCCCGGATCGTCTCCGTCTCCTCGCGGGCCCACCACTTCGCCGGCATGCGCTGGGACGACGTCCAGTGGCGCGAGGGCTACGACAAGTGGGCGGCGTACGGGCAGGCCAAGACGGCGAACGTGCTGTTCGCCGTCCACCTCGACAGGCTGGCCCGGGACCGGGGCGTACGGGCCTTCGCCCTGCACCCCGGCGGCATCATCACGCCCCTCCAGCGGCACCTCCCGAAGCAGGAGATGGTGGAGCGCGGCTGGATCGACGAGAACGGCAACGTGCTCAACCCCGAGGGCTTCAAGTCCCCGGAGCAGGGCGCGGCCACCCAGGTGTGGGCGGCGACCTCGCCGCAGCTGGCCCGGATGGGCGGCGTCTACCTGGAGGACTGCGACATCGCCGAGCCGGCCTCGGCGGACGACGCCACGGCCGGCGTCAAGGCCTGGGCGAAGGACCCGGAGCAGGCGGCACGCCTATGGGAGCTGTCCGCCGAACTGACAGGCGTGAACGCGTTCCCCGCGAAGGGATAGCCCGCAGGCCGCCGGGCCGCCAGGCCACGGGCCGCCAGGCCACGGGCCGCCAGGCCACCGGGGCGCCAGGCCACCGGGCCGCCGGACCGCCGGGGCTTCAGGCCGCCAGGCCACCGGGCCGCCGGGCCGCCGGACCGTCGGAGCTTCAGGCCGCCAGGCCACCGGGCCGCCGGACCGCCGGGGCTTCAGGGCGGCGGGGCGGCGGGGCTTCAGGGCGTCGGGGCGGCGATCTCGTCCAGCGCTGCCAGGAGTTCCGGGTCGACCGTCTCCTGCAGCCAGCGGTCGTGGTCCGCGCCGCTCGCCCGGGGGATCGTCTCGACGAGCATGATCAGGTAGAGGTAGGCGCGGTAGAGGGCGAGGCGCAGCCGGGCCGGCCGGTCGAAGGCGGCCCGGCCTCCGGCGTCGCGGTAGCCCCCGAGGAAGGCTTCGTCCTTTCTGATGTCCCCCAGCAGCGCCAGCGAGACGAAGTCCGCGAGGGGGTCGCCCCAGAACATGCGTTCGCCGTCGATGAGGCCCCCGATCCGGGGCCTTCCGTCGGCGTGGCGGTCCACCAGGACGTTGCCCTGCCACAGGTCGAAGTGGACCAGCCGGGGGACGGTGACCTCGTCGAGGGCGTCGTAGGCGGTCCGGGCGACGGCGGCCACCTCGTCGACGGGCCGGGGCAGTCGGGCGCCGTGCCAGCGGGCGTCGTCGAGGATGCCGTCGAACATCGTCGTGAACGCGGTGCGCCAGTCGGGGGCGAGCGGGCCGAACGCGCCGGAGGGGTAGCCGAAGCCGGGCCCGGTGACCTGATGCAGCCGGGCGACCTGACGGCCCAGCTCGGCACGCAGCTCGCTCTGTTCGACGGCGTCGAGCGAGCTGTCCCAGGGGGTGCCGGGGCACGCCGTCATCAGCAGCAGCCGCCCGTCGACGGCCACGACCTGCGGCGCCGGCACCTCGGCCGCGGCCGCCCCACGGCAGAACTCCGCCTCCCCGATCAGCAGTCGGCTCTCGTAGCGCAGGCCCGGCGCGGTGGGCGCGACCTTCAGCACATAGCGGCTGCCGTCCGTCAGACGGAGTTCCTCGACGGTGTTGTACGTGCCGCCGGTGAGCGGACGCACACGGGCCAGCCGGTCGGGCGGGACGGCCGCCGTCGCCAGCACCTGCCTGGCCCGTTCCCAGGAGTCGGTCGAGTCGGTCGAGTCGGTCGAGTCGGTCGAATCGGTCGAGTCCCTCGAGTCCGTCACCGTGTGCCCACCCTTCTCCGGTCCGCCAGGAGCGCGATCACCGTAGAGGGTACGGACGACGGCCGGGTGGCGGGAATGCGATACCGGTCGGCGGATTATGCGTACCGGACCCGGTCGCGCCCGGTCTAGGTTCGGCTCATGGCAGAGATCAGCTTCCGGGCGGCCGACGACTGCGCCCTGCACGCCACCACCGTCGGAGCAGGTCCGGCCCTCGTCCTGATGCACGCCGGCGGCCCCGACCACAGGAGCATGCTTCCGCTGGCCGAGCGGCTCGCCGACCGCTGGACGGTCGTGCTCCCCGACCTGCGGGGCTACGGCCGTTCGGTCTGCACCGACCCGGCCCGCCACACCTGGGCCCAGTACACCGACGACGTGATCCGGCTCCTGGACCGCCTGGACCTGCCCGGCGCCGTGCTCGCCGGGGCGGGCCTGGGCTCCACGATCACGCTGCGGACGGCCGCCGCACACCCGGACCGGGTCCGGGCCGCCGTGCTGATCGGCGTCGAGGACATCGAGGACGACGCGGCGAAGGAGGCCGAGATCCGCTTCCTGGACGCGTTCGCCGCCCGGGTCGCGGCCGACGGGATCGAGGCGGGCTGGGAGCCGATCCTCGCCGGCTTCCCGCCCGTCGTCGGGGACATGGTGCGCGACGCTATCCCCCGCTCGGACCCCGCCAGCATCGTGGCCGCGGCCGCCATCGGCCATGACCGCTCCTTCCGGGGCGTCGAGGAACTCGCCGCGATCACCGCGCCGACCCTCGTCTTCCCCGGCGCCGACCCACGTCACCCCACCGCCCTCGCCGAGGCGGCCGCCGCCGTCCTCCCGCACGGGCGACTGGCCACGATCGCGATCGGCAACGACCTCCGGACCGCCGAGGACCTCGCCCACGCCCTCGCCCCCGCCGTCCGCGAGTTCCTCGCAGGCGTCGCGTGAGGCGCCCTGACTAGGCTGACCGAATGACCGCTGCCTCCACCGTGCTGTCCATCGCCCTGGACGAGACCTCGGAGCCCGACTTGCGTCCGCTGCCCGCGGAGGTGGCGGCGCTGCTGGCCGAGGTCGGTGCGCAGCCCCGGCTGGTGGCTCACCTCCGGGCCGTCCACGATGTCGCGGACCGGCTCGTCGGCTGGATCGGGGCGCACTGTCCGGCGGCGGCCGTGGACCGGGAGGCGGTGCTGTTCGGTGCGGCCACGCACGACATCGGCAAGACCCTGCACCCGGGCGAGCTGTCCGGCCCCGGCGCCCGGCACGAGGAGGCCGGCCGGGAACTCCTGCTGGCCCACGGCGTGCGCCCCGATCTCGCGCGGTTCGCCGGGACCCACGCCTCCTGGACGGCCCCCGACGTCGCCCTGCCGGACCTGTTGGTGAGCCTGGCCGACAAGGTCTGGAAGAACAAACGGGTGGCCGACCTGGAGGACCTGGTCGTGGCGGAGCTCTCGCGGGCCGGCGGTCGGCCGGTGTGGCAGGAGTTCCTCGATCTCGACGAGTTCCTCACCGGCCTCGGCGAGGACGCGGACCTCCGGCTGGCCTGGCAGGCGGCGCACTCCGTCCACGGCTGAGCGGGCCGGACCTGCGCCGCGGCCCGCTCGTCCGCGACGTGGCCGCCCGGCCAGGGCCTGTCCGGCGGAGCAGGGCGCAGGAAAGCGGCGGTGCCTGAACAGCACGGCGTCTGCGGCAGGACCGGCCGGGCAGGCCCGGGTGGCCGGTGCCAGGACCGAGGCCGCCGGAGGCGTTCGGCCGACCCGCGGGCCGCGCCGCCGCACCCGGTGCCGGTGGACCGGCGGCCCTACCCGGTGCCGGTGGGCCGGCGGCCCTACCCGGTGCCGGCGGGCCGGCGGCCGCACCCGGTGCCGGTGGGCCGGCGGCCCTACCCGGTGCCGGCGGGCCGGCGGCCGCACC